>CAYYZW010000332.1:0-15350 GCA_964476375.1 uncultured Pirellulaceae bacterium | reverse complement strand
CGCACGGGACTACATCCGCTTCTGCCAGATGATGCTCAACCGGGGAGAACTGGATGGAAACCGTATCCTCAAGGCCGCCACGGTCCAGGCAATGACAAAAGCCCAGCTGCCAGCGAGTGCCTTTCCGCTCTCCCTGGGAGGGGAACGTCCCGGTGTCGGGTTTGGATTGGGATTCTCGGTGGTCGACAAGAAAAAGACGACCAGCAGTCCACTTCGGATTGGTGAATACGGCTGGGGTGGCGCGGCGAGTACCCACTTCTGGATCTCGCCAAAGGACGAACTGGCGGTGGTCGTGCTGAGTCAGCGGATGCCTTTCACGTCCCAGCTTGAAGACGCCATCAAGCCCCTGGTCTATGACGCCATCGTGAAGTAAGACTTTCAAGACGAGTTGCACGTCCACAGGAACACCAGATGGTCCAGCCTTTTCCCCGGTCGATGTCCCTGGTGGGATTGTTGGTTGTGCTGCTGGTTGCTGGGACACCACTGCTGGCCCAGTCCCCCCCCAATATCATCCTGCTGATGGGGGATGATCATGGCTGGGACGAGACCGGCTATAACGGACACCCCCACCTCCAGACGCCGGTTCTGGACGAGATCGCGGCCAGCGGACTTCGACTGGATCATTTCTACTCGGCGCATCCTTCCTGTTCTCCAACCCGCGGAAGCGTGATGACCGGCCGTCATCCCAACCGTTATGGAACATTGACTCCCAACTACTCGATCCGGCCCGAGGAGATCACGATCGCCCAGATTCTCGGCAAGGCGGGTTATGCCTGCGGGCATTTCGGCAAGTGGCACCTGGGCCCGGTCAAGGCGGCATCCCCCACCAGTCCGGGAGCGATGGGATTTGACCGCTGGCTTTCCCATGACAACTTCTTTGAGCTCAATCCCGTCCTTTCGCGAAATGGCGGACCACCAAGGCAGGTCAGGGGGGAAAGCTCGGAGATTCTGATTGACCAGGCCATTCGGTTTATCAGGAAGGCACGCGCTCGCCGGCAGCCCTTTTTTGTTGTGGTCTGGTATGGCTCCCCCCACGAGCCCTACAGCGGCCTGGAAAAGGACCTGGCCCTCTATGATGACCTGCCGGCGAAGTACAACGATCAGCAGGTGCGGCTGACATCGAACAAGACCGGCAAGCCGACCACGCGCCCGCTCGGGGATGTACTGCGAGAACGTTATGCCGAGATCACGGCCATGGACCGTTCTCTGGGCCAGCTCCGGGACTGGCTGGCACGGTCAGGACTGCGAGACGACACCCTGCTCTGGTACTGCGGCGACAACGGGTCGCCCAGCGGAGCCAGCACAACGCCCCCCTTTCGCGGTCAGAAGGGGACCATGTATGGCGGGGGAATCCGGGTCCCGGGCCTTGTCGAATGGCCGGCACGGATCAACCGGCCACGGGTTTCCAGTCTGAACACGGTGACCAGCGATATGTTGCCCACGCTCTGTGCGCTTGCCGGGCAACCTCTTCCCAGTCGTCCGCTGGACGGTGTCAGCCTGGTGCCGCTGCTGGACGGGGAGATGACGGCACGTGCTCACCCGATCTTTTTCTGGAGTTTCAACACCAGGGACCTGGCGGGAACCAGGCCCTATATTGATCTCGAGTTGCAGCAGGGAACGACACCGCTGGTGAAAATGATGGGCGATCTTTACACCCGCAACTTCCGCAATTTTCATCACGAGGCACACGGCGACAGGGACTACCAGGGTGCACGCGTGATTCTCGATGGAGCGCACAAGCTGATCATCAATGGAGAGGGGAAGGGGGAGGAGATCATCGAACTATTTCATCTTCGACGTGACCCGGCCGAATCACGAAACCTGGCAGGGAGCAGTCCGGAGGTCGTGATGAACATGCAGGCTGAGCTTCGCCGTTGGCAGGATTCGGTGCTGGAGAGCCTGTCCGGTGCTGATTACCGCTAGTTCACGGATGGGAGGTTGCCTGGAGAGTCCCCTGCAGGTCAAATTCTGCACGTTCCAGAACTTTTCTGCTGTGGTAACATGGAAAGCAGGGCTTTCACCAAGGGCGGACCCGGCAGGAACCGATAGAATAGAACGACGCTCATCCTGGAAAAGGTGGGCAGCTTCAGCTGGAAGGATCGAGCCATGGCGCGGACGATGAGTCGACGTTCTTACCTCAAGGGGGCCGGTGTCGCGATCGCGCTGCCGATGCTGGAAGCGATGGTGCCTGCCGCCCCGGCCGGAGCGGGCATCACCAGGCCCGTCAAGCGTTTTGTCTGCCTGTCAAACAATTACGGCATCTACAAGAAAACGTTTTTCCCCACGTCCGGGGAGACGACATCCGACTACGAGATGCCAGAGACGCTCAAGCCGCTGGAAAAACACCGCAAGGACTTCACCGTTTTTTCTCACCTGGACCATGGAAATACCATTGGCCACCAGGGTGTTCCCGTGCTCCTGAGCGGTGTCCGCCCACACCTGGCATCCCAGTTCCGCGAGGGAAATATCAGCCTGGACCAGAAGATCGCGGAATTCGTCGGTGCGGAGACACGATTTTCATCGATGACACTCCGGGTGAACGAGTCGAACTTTGTCAGTTTTACCCGAACCGGGGTACAGGTGCCGGCAATTGACCTGCGGCAGATGTACCGCGCGCTGTTTCTTGATGAGAGTAGCGACAAGAAGGCCACGGCTGCCGAGCGACTCAAGCGGCAGGACAGCATCCTGGACGTCGTCCTGGAGAAAGCTCGCTCGGTCAACAAGGGGCTTGGCAAACAGGACCAGCAGAAGTTTGCAGAATACCTTGAAGCGGTGCGTTCGCTGGAAAAGAAAATTGTCCAGCAAAAGCCATGGCTCGACAGGCCCAAGCCCACGACCGACCGCGGTGAGCCCCTGCAGGGGCAGGGTACCGAGGCGGACCTGCGGGCAATGGTCGAGCTGATTGCACTGGCAATCCAGACCGATTCGACAAGGGCGATCACGCTCTCGTCAGGTTTCGTCAATGGAGATTTCGGCCTCAGTGGAGGTTATCACGGCTTCTCACACCACGGGGAACGACCGGATCATGTTGCCGCGTTGAAACTCATCGAACGGAACAAGATCACGCAGATGGCCTACCTGATTGACCTCCTGAAAGCCCAGCAGGACACGATCAACGGTGGCACCCTGTTCGACCATACCTCGATTCTCTTCGGTTGTGGCATGGCGACCGGGCCTCACTCGACCAGGGATCTTCCGCTGTTGCTGGCAGGGGGTGGATTCAAGCTTGGTCAGCACATGGTCTGCCCGGAGGAAAAAGGACAACGCCTCCCGGCAGCCAATCTCCTGCTTTCGATCCTCCAGAATCACGGCCTCGAGATTGATCGCTTTGGCCCCAGCACGGGGACCCTGGTCGGTCTCGAGCGTCGCAGCACCTGATGTTCCGATTTCTCCCTATCATACTCGCACTCACTATCCCCCTGGGGACTCTCCAGGCAGCCTCTCCACTGGACAAGCTCCGCCCGTTTCTCAAGCAGTACTGCTACGAGTGCCACGGCGCCAGGAAACAGGAGAACGAGAAGCGATTTGATTCCCTCGGAGTGGATCTTTCCAAGCCGCAGACACTGGCTGCCTGGCAGGGCATCCTGGACCAGTTAAACCTGGGAGATATGCCACCGGAAGGAGCTCCCCGGCCGCCGGCGACAGAAGTGGAGCGGATGGTCGAGGTCCTGACGTCCCGCCTCAAGGAGGCTTATGCCCGCCACCGGAGTACCGGTGGGGAGACGGTTGTTCGGCGACTGAACCGATTCGAACTCCGTAACACAGTGCGGGACCTGCTCTATATCAACGATCCGGACCTGCGGGTCGGGAACGTTTCCGGGCTGGTGGACAACAATGGGAATGGCCGTGTTGAAAATACCAGCACCGACCCATTTCGTGCCTTTCCGGGTGATGAGCAGGAGGATGGCTTCGATAATATTGGCGACCGGCTGGTGATGTCCGACTTCCTGCTCAAGCTGATGCTCGACGCGGCCGAGGAGAGCCTGCAACTGGCCACGGAAACATCCCCCCGGCCGGATCCTGCAGCCCGGCGGTTTGCAGGCCATATCAACAAACGGGGTACCGGGGACATGGAACAGTATGGCCGTGAGCTCCATCCCGGTTTTGATGTGCTCTATCGTTCGGGCACGCTGAGTGCGGATGCCCTGGGGGCGGGAGTGGGGAGCTCGGTCCGCTATCGACTGACCCTGGAAATATCCGGACATAACCAGCAGCATCCCTGGGGCGAGTTGATACCGACCAACCAGGAGGAACCCTTCCTGGTCAGCGTGCGGCTCTACAAGGCAAGAAGCAGGAACGAGCATGTCGTGCTCCGGCAGCTGAGGGTGCCAGGGGACGGGGAGATTCACAAGTACACACTGGAAACGTGGATCGACCGGAAATGGTTACCCCAGGTTACCTGGGATAATGGTCCCAGCAGCCGCGAGGCGCGCACGGATCTCCTGATGCAGAAATACCTTCCGGGGGCGTTTCGCGCTGCGCCCACGAACAAGGAGATTCCGGACAAGGATGCCTACAACCAGGCCCGCGCGGCCTGGTCCCGGGAGATGGCCACCACGTTGCTGGAGAACTACCAGGGGCCAAATCTGCGTGTGCACAGTATGACACTCGAACCACTGGTGGAGCAGTGGCCGCCAAGAAGCCACACGGCGCTCTACGGGACCGGCCCTGCAGACCAGGTGGATGTGGAAGCATTACTCCATGTCTTTGCCGAGCGGGCCTTCCGCCGGCCGGTTACCCCGGCCGAGGTGTCTCCCTTTGTGGCCCTGGTTCGGTCACAGATGAAGCCCGAGCCGGCCGCGTTTGAATCGACCGCGATCCAGGGCCTGACCTACAGGACTTACAAGGGGAAATGGAGCAAGCTGCCGGATTTCTCCACGCTGACTCCCACCGGGGAGGGTTCGCTTGTGAATGGTCTGCTGGATCTGCGACCGGCAGATCTCGAAGAACATTTCGGTATGGTCTTCGAGGGGAAACTCAATGCACGCCAGGCCGGGGAGTACCACTTCCAGATTGCCTCGGATGACGGATCCCGGGTAATTGTGGATGGCCAGACGGTTATCGAGCATGATGGCCTGCACGGCGCCTCGACCAGGAAGGGGGTGATTCCATTGAAGGCTGGCCTGCATCCTGTCCGGGTGGAGTATTTTGCCTACGGGAAACCGAACAGCCTGCAGGCTTCATGGAGCGGTCCTGGGTTTGCCAGCACCCCGCTGGCTGTTGGGAAAACGGCACCGCGTCCGCCGGGGGGAGTCAGCGCGGACTCAGCCCGGGCAATGAAGGCACTCCAGGCCGGGTACATGGCCATCCTCTGCTCCCCGGACTTCCTTTATATCCACGAGAAACCGGGGCGACTGGATGATCACGAGATCGCGACCCGATTGAGTTATTTTCTCTGGTCGTCGATGCCGGATGAAAGACTAGTCGGCCTGGCACGATCTGGCAGGCTGACCAAAGCATCGGTGATCCAGCAGGAAGTGGACCGCATGCTGGACGATCCCAGGGCCGCCGCTTTTACCCGGCATTTCACCGAACGCTGGTTGCGACTGGATAAGCTGAGCGAGAGCCCGCCAGAACGGGCCGGGCCCTTTCGTGTTTACTGGGATCGCCGGCTCGAGCCGGTGATCGTGGCCCAGACCGATGCCTACTTTGCCGACCTGGTGGCAAGGAATGGACCCATTCGTGACCTGATCGATTCGGATTACACGTTTCTGAACGAGTCGATTGCCACGGTCTTTTATGGACGGAACGATGTCAAGGGTGAGTTTCTCCGCAAGGTCCCGACAAATGATCCACGTCGTGGTGGAATCCTTACCCAGCCGAGCGTGATGACAGCCACGGCCAACGGGGTCGATACATCTCCCATTGTTCGCGGCATCTGGGTGCTGGAGAACATCCTTGGGACCCCCCCTCCGCCCCCTCCTCCCGACGTGGAGCCCCTTTCTCCCGACCTTCGCAATGCCAAGACGATTCGTGAACAGCTTCAGCTCCACCGCACACAGGACGCATGCGCCAGCTGCCACCGCAAGATTGACCCGCTCGGTTTCGCTTTTGAAAACTTCGATCCCATCGGCCGCTGGCGGGACCGGTATCCGAAAGGTGGCCACGAGATTGATCCATCGGCGACGATGTCCACGGGCCGCGAGATAGCCGATGTGATTGAATTCAAGAAGATGCTAATGGATCGGGAAGAGCTGGTAATTCGTTGCCTGGCGGGGAAAATGCTGGCCTACTCCAGCGGCCGGATCCTGGAATCGACCGATCGAGGAGACGTGGACGAGATTGTCCGAAAGCTGCAGGACAAGGGGAACGGAATTCGTGACCTGATCAAGCTGGTTGTCCAGAGCGACGTTTTTGTCACGAAGTGAGAAGAGGGGTCGTGGTAAGTATATAAGGATGCAGGGGTTTTACTGTCGAGGGCTGAAAAGACCGTATGAAAAACAGGGTGTTTTCACGTTTGTCCCGCCGATCCTTCCTGGCAGGCTGCGGCGGTGCCGCGATCGCAGGCGCGGCATACCCACTGCCCGCTTCCAGGCAGCTCCAGCCCACGTTTCCATTCAAAAAGACAGCACGGGTCCTGCTTTCACGTGGCGCGCCCGATTCCTTTGATTCGACCCATGCCAAGTATCCCTGTGTGCTGAAAGTCGGCAGGGAGTGGTGGATGTGGTACAACGGTCGATCCAGTGATTCCTTCACGGGCGCGGTGGGACTGGCAACCAGCCCCGATGGCCGGGTCTGGACCAAGGCCAATGACGGCAAACCAGTGCTGGACCATGGTGGGCCGGGTGCGGCGGACGAGACCAAGGTCGATCATCCGGCGGTTCTTTTCTTCGACGACCAGTTCCACATGTGGTATACGGCGGGGCCTCGTGACAGTGCCTACCAGATCTGTTACGCGACGAGCGATGATGGCAGACAGTGGCACCGGCAGAATGCCGGCAGACCGGTGCTTGGCCCCGGCGCGGCGGGGCAATTTGATGCCAGGGTGGTCCTGCACCCGGCGGTGGTTCGTGACGAGTCGGGACTGCTGCACCTCTGGTACAACGGCGTCGGACCACAGCCGGACTTTCATGTTGGCCATGCCACCAGCATGGATGGCATCACATGGAAGCGTGAAAACGGTGGAGCCCCGGTTCTCTCGGCGGCCCCGTCTCCTTCACGACCGGAGATCTACGTCTACAACGTGAATGTCCTGCGGGAAGCAGGGATCTACCGGATGTGGTACAGCTCGGCCCAGAAACTGCTTGCCAGCGGTCAATATGCTCCCGGGGGGAGTGCCATTGTCTATGCCGAAAGCGAGGATGGTACGCGCTGGAAACGGGATCCGGTCAACACGCTGGTGAGTGGAAAGGTCGGGGCGGAGGATGCCTATGCCTGCTTTGCCCCCCACGTGGTCCGCCGCGGGGGGGAACTCTGGATGTACTACTCAATGGGATCGGTCTACCAGCGATACCAGGTCGGGCTGGCAATTTCTCCTGCCGAATAAAGGGGCCTGGAGTCCAGGTGGCGGCAGAGAAAGGTGTTTCGGTGTACAAATGGAGTTCCGGGGAAAGGAGGTATCGTTCCTAGCCCTGGGGACTATTGTGACACCAAGCAACAAGCAGGATTCCAATGACTCAACGAACTTGCACGCTCTCCACGGTCCTCTTTCTTCTCCTCGTGGGCATGACGATGCCACTGCGGGGAGACGAAAACGATGATGTCCCGGTGACGCGAGTCTTTATCTTTGCCGGGCAGTCGAACATGGTCGGCTCGGACTCCAAGGTCAAGGATATCAAGCGTTTTCCACCCTTCGCCGGACTGGAAAATCCCCAGCGGAAAGTGAAATTTTCTTACTCGATCGGTCGTGAAAACAAGATGACGTCGGACGGCTGGGTCGACCTGCAACCGGTCAATAATGTTGTTGGCCCGGAACTGAGCTTTGCCCGCAGGGTTTCAGGAAAAACCGCTGCGCCGATTGCCATCATCAAGTGCGCCGCCGGGGGGACGCACCTCGGAGGCGACTGGAACCCGGACGAGCCGATCGGTTTCAGGATGTACCCGCTGGCACTGGAACTGATCCGATCGTCGCTGGCTGAGCTGGACAAGCAGGGTATCACGTACCGCATCGAGGGATTCATGTGGCACCAGGGAGAGAACGACATGTTCAACCCGGATTACATGCCCAACTACGGAAAGAACCTGGAGAACTTCCTGGCCAGCTGGCGCCGGGATCTCCAGGTGCCGGACCTGAAGTTCTATATCGGCGAGCTGTGTACCAAGACCATCTGGGGCATGGACCTGCGGCCCCGCATGTACGCCATCAGCCTGGGGCAGAAAGCGGTCACCGCTGCGGACCCGCTGGCCGAGTACATTCCCACCTCGCATGTCGGCGTGGAAATTGGCGGGGGCGTCGGGCTGCACTATCACTACGGAACACTGGGGCAACTGGAGCATGGTGTGAACTATGCCGATGCCTACCTGCGTTCGATTGGTGAACAGGAGCAGGTCTCTTCGTCGCTCAAGAAGTGGCCCTACAGGAAGAAGAGTCCTGTCACGCTCTTTGTCCTTGCCGGACACCGCAACATGGAAGGGGAACGCGCCTTTGTGCAGGAACTGGCAGGACTGGAAGGGAAAAAATCACTGCTGGAGGAGAACTTGAAAATCGCCTTCCGGTACAGCCTGGGAGGAGGCTACAAGAAATCAGACGGGTGGGAGCCGCTGCGGCCGGCAGGCTACTACGATACCTTTGGCCCGGAGTTGAGTTTTGGGCAGATGCTGCAGGCAGAACTGAAGGGCAATATTGCCATCGCCAAGTTCACGCATAGTGGCACGCAGATTATTGACTGGACGCCGGAGGGGAGCGAGGCGAAAACGCGAAACATCTACCCGGACTTTATTGCCTTTGTGCAGGAGTCGGTCGAGCAGCTTAGAGAGAAGGGGCATGAGGTGGAGCTTGCAGGGATCTTCTACCACCTGGGCGAGAACGACATGTCCTTTGGTCCCTACCGACGGGATGCTCCGGTGCGGCTACAGTCGATCATCACCCAGAGCCGCCAGGACCTGGAGCGTCCCTCGCTCCGCTGGTATGTCAGCCAGCAGCCCCCCACCGACGACGAGCGAGTGAATAGTATGGATATCACGGCCGAGCTGGAAAAAGTTGCGGCTGCCGAGAGCAACCTGATTCACATCAAGGCGTTTGATCTTCCCGAACAGGAAAAGAAACTCGTGATCAGCACCGGGGGGATCGTCCAGCTGGGCGAAGTCATCGCCCGGCACTACCTGCAGGAGAAGTAGGGCTGGCTGCTAGGTACGAGCTGTCGGTTGTCACATGGCAGCCCCGGAGAGACAATACGATACAGGTCAGGTCCCGATCCAGGGTTTCATCACAACACTCCTCGCGGATCAAAAAATGAATACCAGACAGAGTTTCCCCACCCATCTTCTGCGTGCCGGGCTGCTGCTTCCGATCCTGGTGATCTCGGTCAGCGTGCAGCTCCCGGCCCAGGCTCCGAGCGTGGCGCAGCTGAAAAACTGGCACCAGTGGCGCGGCCCGGATGCCAGTGGCGTGTCACGCAGCGCGAATCCGCCGACCGAGTGGAGCGAGGAAAAGAACATCCTCTGGAAAACAGAGATGGACGGAAATGGCAGTTCCACCCCGATCATCTGGGACGAGAAAGTCTTTCTGCTGACTGCGATCAATACCGGTATTGTGGATCCCGCGCTGCCCAAACCGGAGGACCAGCCGAAGCGGGTTTTTGGGATCACGTTTCCCAATACCGAGTACCAGTTCGTGGTCCTCTGCCTGGACCGCATGACCGGCAAGGAGCTCTGGCGGCAAACGGCCGCCCAGGGCGTCCCTCACGAGGGCCACCATGGGGATAATAATTTTGCCTCCGGGTCTCCCACGACGGATGGAGAGCGACTCTACTGCTGGTTTGGATCGGCGGGCCTTTACTGTTACGACCTGGACGGCACCAGGCTCTGGCAGCGTGACCTCGGCAAGGCCCACATGGGAGCCAGCCTGGGCGAGGGATGTTCACCGGTCGTTCATGACGGAAAGATCGTCATCGTGCGGGACCAGTCGAGGCAATCGACGATCGAGGTGCTTGATGGAAAAACCGGCAAGACAGTCTGGAAGAAGAACCGCGAGGAGCCGAATTCATGGGCGACCCCGATCGTGCTCAAGCACAGTGGGCACACCCAGGTCATTACGGCCGCCTCGAAAATGATTCGCAGCTATGATCTTGAGAGTGGTGATATCATCTGGCAGTGCAGCGGGCTGACAGGGAATGTCACACCCTGCCCGGTGATTGAAGGGGACACCGTGGTCTGCATGAGCGGTTACCAGGGGTATTCGGTGATGGCAATACCCCTGTCTGCAACAGGCGATATTTCCGGTTCCGATGCCATTGTATGGAAGGGAAACCAGGGAACCCCCTATGTCCCCTCCCCGGTACTCTATGATGGCCTGCTCTTTTTCAACCAGTCCAACCAGGCGATTTGGACGTGCCTGGACTCCAGCACCGGGGAGACCGTGCTGGAACGGACCCGCCTGCCAAATGTGTCGAATATCTACGCCTCGCCCGTGGCAGCCGCCGGACGGATGTATGTCACAGGACGTAGTGGGACAACCCTGGTGCTGAAGCGATCCCGGACGCTGGAAGTGATTGCCACCAACAGGCTGGCCGAACGGGTCAGTTCTTCGCCCGCCCTGGCGGGGAACCAGTTGTTCATCCGTAGCACCAAGTCCGTTTATTGTATTGCCGAAAGCGGAAAACGATAGATTTCCCTGGCAAGGCACGAGGCGACCGGTATCTCAGCATGGACATCCAGGAGCGAGCCACGTGATCGGTCGCAGGGTCTTTTTCTCAATCAACCTGCTTGCCGGCATGTCGGGTCTCCGCCTGGATCGTGGCCGCATGCTGGTTGCCTGGATACCGGTCCTGGGCCTGATCGGCCTGGGGGCCCACCTTTCACAAGTTTACAAGTTCCAGTGGGCCTGGATCGTGGGAAGCTGGATTGCTTATTACGGCGGTAACACGCTGGTTCTTGGCAGTCGTATTCGACGCTGGATGATCACCCGCCTTGGCCCGGATCGGGCGTATTCCATTTACGAGATGATCTGCGGCTGGCTGTTCTTTACCATTGGTTCTGGATTCACGGTCTCGGCGACCATGATGGTGGATGGGCTTCCACTGGACAGGGGAAGCGCCTGGGGCCTTGGCACCGGGCGGGCGATCTTTGGATTTGGCATCAAGGTCTGGGCCACGGCCCTGACCGGCCTGGACACCTATTACTATCGTGACCTGTTTCTCCATGAGCACCATGAGAACTGGGTTGCCCGGGGTCCCTACAGGTATCTCAGCAGCCCGATGTATGGCGCCGGAAACATGCACGGCTATTCGGCCGCCCTGTTCGTTGGCTCTGTTCCGGGCCTGCTCTTTGCCCTCTGCTGTCACCTGGGGATCTACGGTTTTTATTTCCTGGTGGAGAAGCCATTTATTCGGCGAACCTATGTTGCCGAGCTCGACCAGGAATGATCCGAGAGGGTCTGTTGTGGCCGGCACCTTCCTGGTCGCCGGCTTCAGTTCGTGCCTGCCGGGGGTGAAGAGGAAGGGGCACTTGTGTCCACCTGTAATTCGCCATGGGCCTGTGCATCGTTGATCAGGTCGGCGAGGACAAACGGCCCCTGGGTGTCACATGCCCGCTGGACAACACTGCCAAGGCCGATATCGCGTAAAGCGTTGGAGTAGTGTTTCAAGGAGTGTCCAAAATGTGTGCCGACCGGATCGAAAACCATGCCATCGGGACCGTGGTGGATGGTGGCCGGTGCATCCAGGACCAGGTGATAACCATGGCCCGAGAAACTGTCCGCTTCTTCCCCCGGCCCGGGATCCGGAACGAAATAACGTCCTGTTGATTCGGATGCTTCAACCGTTCGGCCGATATCATTACCGGCAAACACGAACTCGTCGGACTTGTTGATGATGGAAAGACGGTTTGTGAGACCATCGGCAGGCAGGACCGTGGTGGGTCCCAGGTGGATCACCAGGCATGAGCGTCGTGCGTTTTTCCGGACCTGGTCAGAGACCCCCAGTTCTGCCAGCATCTGATCGAGCCAGCGAAATACCTGGTGTGCGACACTGCAGCCGACACTTCCACCGACCAGCACCAGCCCGGACAGGTTCTGCAGGATCTCGTCATCTGGCAGGGGATGTCCCTGGATCGCACCATGGCTTCGAACAAATGTCCCATCCTCGTTAAAACGTGCATCGGCGACCAGTTCGCCAAAGATCCGCTCGGCGGCCATCATCGAGGCGGGATGGATAAATGTTGGATCGAGGATCGACTGGATGCGTATGGCAGGGGTTTCGACCTCGCTGGTTACCATGTCATAGGCAACGGCAACCACCTGGACCGGTGGCTGGGGATAACCGGGGGCCAGCCTGCTGCCAACGAGGTAGACCTGGGCAGACATGACGTTGCGGGCGTTCCGGAGTGCTTCATTGGTGGAGAGATGAATCAGGCGGGCATTTTTTTCTGCAAAGGCACGACCTGTCGCGAAGACGATGATTCGCGGGCCGGGGTGTGTCAGCGTGGCGGGCTTGAGCGAGCGGGTCTCCAGGTCGCAGGTGTAAAAGTTGCTTTCGTATCCTATCCGCCTGTGATCTACACTTTTCCAGGCAAACTCCAGTTGGCCGTCCGGATTGAGCGAAAGGTCATGTTGGGACGCGGCAAAGCGGGCAAATTCCGGCATCCCCTCCGCTTTCATCGCCGTCAGCTCGTTCCAGAGTTCCGTCCTGGCCAGGTCCAGCGCGGACATGTCCTCGTTGGAAATGGCCCCGCCGGCCGTGGAGGCTGCAATTGCCCGGGCCAGTAACTGGTTGTAGGGTGCCTCGGGCGCGAGCGTGCCCAGTGGAAGATCTTTCGTGGAAAGTGTCACTTCGGACATGCGGGAAACCCCGGTTTCAAGATCTTCTGTTACCTCCAGCCATGATACCGTCTGGCTGGATGGTCAGTGGGCCGTATGAGCGATCCGCCAGTTGGTTTTATCGATTCCAGGCACTTTTTCGCATCGCTGGAATGCCAAGCAGGAAACCGACAAGAAAGGCGATGCCAGGGGCAACCAACCACATGGAACCGGACCAGCTTATCCAGGCATTGCGTGCCAGGCTATTGCTGCAGCCCATCCCGATGGTCATGCACATCGTCCCGAGGCTAAGTGAGAGGGTGATGTTGAGATGGAAGATCCGGTCAAAGATTGCCACCACGATCCTTATCAGGACGGCACCACAGATGGCCGTGAAGGTCGCGATCAGCGCCAGCACTCCGAGATGAAAAGGCATCAGGGGATTGTTGAGTACCCAGAGCAGCGGGGGCATCAGGCCAAGCAGTGCCCCCAGGGCATAAACCCAGTGCATCGCAGGGTTGTTGACGGCCCGGCCAGCCGGTGTGATATTCGCCACGGAGCCCAGCAGTTCCTTGAGCTGGGCGTAGTGAGTCGCAAGCCGCGGAACGACTGCCGTGCCGCTGGAGGTCACGATGGTCAGCGTCTCGCTGCCCGGGTAGGTGTATTCATGAACGTCAAGAACATCGGCCAGCTCACAGGAAAACTCGGCCTCGGCCGTGGCCAGGGGTTTCTCCGGGGTATGGCAGTTCTGAAAGTGGACTTTTTTTTCCACCAGGTCCACCGTCACACGTCCCTGTTCACTGCCGCGAGGGAACTCGCAGACAACCTGGGCTTCAAGCTCGTTACCCATGGGGGAAATGGAAAACCTCCGGGGGATGAATGTTCGGCTCTATTCTAGTAAAAGAAACACACAATCCCCGGGAAAATGTCATCGGTTGTGATCTCTCTGGAGCACCTTCCAGGTTTACTTGAGAGTCGCTGCCGATACATAATAAGCACGGCAGAGGCTCGTCAAGGAGATGCCCGATGCATCCGACTCAATGTAATCCCCAGGACCACCCCTCGATTGGCCGGCGCGCGCTCTTGCAGGTGGGTGGTATGGGGCTGGTGGGAGCCGGACTGGAGGATCTTCTGCGACTGGAGGCAGAGGCGGATGACACTGCCCGGCAGCGTGCGGCGACGGCCAGGTCCATCATCTTCATTTTCCAGTCGGGAGGTCCGTCCCAGCACGAGACATGGGACCCCAAGCCGAAGGCACCCGAGACGATTCGAGGTGAGTATGGTGTGACGCAGACGCGAACAGCGGGCGAGTTATTTTGCGAGTACCTGCCCAGGCTTGCCGCTCGGTCGGACAGGTTCTCCATTGTTCGAACCATGCACCACGTCGCCGGCCGTCAGTTTCGTAACGAGCACAACAGTTGTCACTACATGCTGCACACCGGTACGACCAGTTTGCCCCCCGGCGATACCAATGCCACGATACCGAACTCGCGGCGCGGTCGCATTGCCTGGCCCAGCATCGGTTCGCTCATCGCCTACGGTGCGCCGACAGGTCCGGCGGTTGGTTTTCCGGCGATGGTAGAACTGCCGAGGATGGACAAGATGAAATATCCCGGCCGCAGGTCAGGGCTGCTTGGCCCACAGTACGACCGTTTGGCTGTCGACCTGGCGCCGACCTGCCATTCGAAGGATCCGGCCGGTTCCTGCCCCAACTGCTTCAGCCACGACGATCCGAACCTGGATCCTGAACGGGTACCTGGTCCGGGTCCCAAGGCCTGGTGGGATAACAGTAGCTGCCGTGATCCCTCTTTTCACCTGCCGAGCTTTGGCCAGGTGAAAGGGATATCCCTGTCACAGCTGGAAAACCGGCAGAGGTTGCTCAGGCAACTCGACTCCCTTCGCCGGGGGCTGGACGAGTCATCTGCTGCCGGCCGCGTGGCAGCCTGGGATGCTTACCGACAACAGGCGATGCAGTTCGTTTTGGCCTCCCTGCCGGGTAAGAAGAATCCCTTCGACCTCTCCCAGGAGCCTGATTCGATCCGGGACAAGTACGGCCGTGAAGAGTGGGGACAGGGATTCCTGGTCGCACGGCGTTTGGTCCAGGCAGGAGTTCGCATGGTGCAGGTCAACCTGCGTGGCTGGGATACCCACCAGAATGCATTTCGTGATCTTAAGGGGAAATTATTACCATCGATCGACCATTGCCTGAGCGGACTGCTCGATGACCTGGCCGAGCAGGGCCTGCTTGATGAAACGCTGGTCGTGATGTGAGGTGAGATGGGTCGTACGCCCGGGATCTCCCCGATCAGTGCGAACGGAAAAAGTGCATCAGGGGCGCCGTTCACACCCGGGCGGCATCACTGGGGGGACGTGTTTCCCTGTTTCTTCGCCGGGGGGGGGGACCAGCCGGGCCGGATTAACGGACGCACCGACACCCATGCCGGTGTGCCGGAAACGC
>CAYYZW010000331.1:0-5682 GCA_964476375.1 uncultured Pirellulaceae bacterium | reverse complement strand
TTCGTATTTTCCTCCGGTGTGCGGAACTTATAACTAACCATGCTTACGGGTTCCTGTCCAACTTGGCCATGCCATTTGCAAGCTAGTCCTCGACCACCTGGCCAAGTTGTGAATGATAGAAGCTCTCTCCATACTCCACGTCAAACTGGATATCCAGCCGCTTGTAGATCTTTTCGATTTCAGCCCGACAGGACGGCAGGAACTGTTCCCAGAGTTGTTGATTCTCTTCGTCCCCCTCGTGCAGACGAGCTGTCTCCTGGAGGACCGCTTCTCGAATTCCCTCGTGGTCGGCTGCCGTGGCAGCCAGGGCCTGGTCCGCAGAGACAGCAGCAATGGTCTTCTGCTGCTGCGCCAATCTCCCACGGGCGTCATCAAGCTGGGCTTGCAGGCGGCGAAGCTGGCTGGCCTGTTTCTTTTTTTCATCCTCTGCTGCCTCCGCAGCCCGCTGCTGATGCTGGAGGAGCTGCTGTACCTTCTCCCTGATCTCCTCTTCATGGCCAGGCAGGTCGGCGACCGCCTGGTGGTATTCGATCAGGTCGTTGACCAGCCTGTAGAGACGGGAAAGCTCGCTGACTGCATCCTCTTCATACTGGTCGGCATCGACAAAGTGCTTGTACCCGTAAATGATCATGCCAAACTGCGTCCCCCAGTCTCCCAGGTGGTTGTCAGCGATCACCTGGTGGCCGAGAAATCGAAGCGTCCGGGCCAGGGTGTCCCCAATCACGGTGGAGCGGATATGTCCCACGTGCATCGGCTTGGCGACATTCGGAGAGGAGTAGTCGATCACGACCGTCGTCGGCCGTTCCGTCCCCACCACGCCCAGCCGCGGGTCGTGAACGAGCTGGTTCACCTGGTCGGTAAGCCAGTCATCACGCAGCCGCAGGTTGATAAACCCCGGGCCGGCGATCTCCACCGGCTCACAGAGATCTTCCACCTGGAGGCCCTCGATAATCTCGCCGGCAACCTCTCGTGGAGAAGACCCTCGTTCTTTCCCAAGGGGCATGGCACAGTTGGCCTGGTAGTCTCCAAAGCGGGGATCCTGGGCCGGCAGGATCATCTGCAGCAGGCGGTCGGGGTCATCCACCAGCGGGTCGAGTGCCTCGAGAAACCGTTGTCGAAGTTCTGCGAGAATGTTCATCGGGAAAAGATCTTTCGTGCCATCCAGGCAGGCGGGCTAGCGGGGCCGGTCGATCAGGTCGGAAATATCGACAGGCTGGGCGTCGGCCCAAAGAGCTTCCAGGGCATAGTATTCCCGGGTCTGATCATCAAACAAGTGAATCACCACCGAACCATAATCGAGCAGGACCCAGCGACTGATATCATACCCCTCGATCCCCATTCTCTTGTCCTTGAGATCATCCTCGAGCTTATGATCAATCTCCTCGCTCATGGCATGCAACTGCCGGCGACTTGTCCCCGAGGCAATCACGAAATAATCAAACAGCGTTGACTGCTTGCGCATGTCCAGCACCGCAATATCCCGGCCCCCGTTTTCCGAGGCGGTTTGCGCGGCGGCCAGCGCCAGCTCACGGCTGCGCCGGGCCCGACGGTCACGCTCTGAAAGCGACTCAGGAGCATTGCTAGACACGTTTCCTCTTTCCTCGAGCGGAGCCTGGTTCCTACGAATCCGCCTGCATTCTACTTGGAGGGGCGGGAGATGTCAGGGGTTCACCAGGATAGGGACAAGGGGCCCCCTCATTCCCTGAAAAAGTGCAGGGGATTGCAGGCGTGTCAGGAAGGACCAATTCGCCTTGTGGCCTAGCCTAGAAGATCCCCATCGCCATCAAGCTGTATCGCACGACCAGGCCGGCCATGACCACACTGACCATGCTCATCAGCTTGATCAAGATATTCAGGCTCGGGCCACTGGTATCCTTGAAGGGATCTCCAACCGTATCCCCGACCACACCCGCCTTGTGGGCATCCGACCCCTTGCCACCAAAGTTATCGGCCTCGATATACTTTTTGGCGTTATCCCAGGAACCACCCGAGTTGGCCATGAAGACCGCCACGCAGAAGCCACAGGTCATGGCCCCGACCAGCAAACCGAGAACACCACCAACTCCAAGCAGCAGGCCGGTAAAGATCGGAACTCCCAGTCCAAGCATGGATGGAAGGATCATTTCTTTCTGGGCCGCCTTGGTACTGATCGTGACCGGCGCGGCATAGTCAGGTGTAACACTGCCGTCCATGATCCCGGGGTTTTCCTTGAACTGGCGACGAACCTCGTTGACCATCCCCTGTGCTGCACGACCCACCGCCTCCATCGTCATCGCGCAGAAGACGAAGGTCGCCATGCAGCCTATAAATATTCCCACCAGGATCTTGGGATTCATCAGTGAGGCATCGTAATAGCGCGCATAGTCAGGCAGCGTGGCCGCCGTTGATTTGACCAGCGAAATCTCGGATTCCGAGTCCGAGTCCCCATTAAATAAAATCATCTTGCGGGCTGGTTCATCATTGACCTCCAGTCCCGGCGACATACCAGTCCCATTCGCCTCGGCAAAGCGTGTGGTCGTACTCGCTGGCACTGCCATCCAGGACGAATCACGGATTTCATCAGGGAACAGGAGCCATGCAGAATGCTTTTCCGATCCCTGCGTCTTGAGGATCACCAGTTGGTCATTCAGCTTGTAATAACCCGGATCGGCGGTCGCGGCGACCACGGTTTCATCCTCTGCCCAGCGGTCAAAACCAATACGAACTTCTTCCACGTAGGCTGCCAGCAGGGCCAGCGCGGTCAGCGCGGCCGAGCCAATGGCAAATCCCTTGCCGGTCGCCGCGGTGGTATTCCCCAGGCTGTCGAGGGCATCGGTCCGTTCACGAACGATCGGTTCCAGGCCCGCCATCTGGGCATTGCCACCGGCGTTGTCCGCGATCGGTCCATAGGCATCGGTTGCCAGCGTGATCCCCAGCGTGGAGAGCATGCCAACAGCCGCAATCCCGACCCCGTAAAGCCCCAGTGTAAATACCGACACGTCGCCAAAAGTGAAGTTCGTCGCTCCACCAAAAGCACAGATAATACTGACACAGACCACCAGCACCGGAACCCAGACACTCTTCATGCCGGAGGCGACCCCGCCAATGATCACCGTCGCCGGGCCGGTCACTGCCTGCGCCGCCAGGTCCTTGGTCGGCTGGTATTCATCACTGGTCGCATACTCGGTCCATTTACCAATCAACCAGCCAGCCAGCAGACCCACCGACACGCTGAAGGCGATCCCCAAGTGGTCCGGTAGCAAGTAATAAGTGCAGACCAGGGCCGCCACAACGACCAGCAGAGTAGAGATGTTAATCCCCTTGGCAAGTGCCTTTAACAACGCTTTCTGGGTTGCATCTTCTTTGCTCTTGACCAGGTATATCCCGGCAATGGAGAGGAATATTCCCACACCGGCAATCAGCATCGGCAGGAACAGTGCCGCCACCTTGTCGGCATGGTCGGTAAAAGCAGCCACGCCGAGTGCTGCCGTCGCCAGGATGGAACCGCAATAAGACTCGTAAAGATCCGCACCCATGCCCGCCACATCACCGACGTTGTCGCCGACGTTGTCCGCGATCGTGGCCGGATTGCGAGGATCATCCTCGGGAATCCCATGTTCCACCTTGCCAACCAGGTCCGCGCCGACGTCGGCGGCCTTGGTAAAGATCCCACCCCCGACCCGGGCAAACAGTGCCTGGCTACTGGCTCCCATGCCGAAGCAGAGCATGGTTACCGTGATTTCTTCAAGGCTGATGCCCGTAAAGCCCCAGCGAAGGACGGCATACCAGATGGTAATGTCCAGCAGGCCAAGTCCGACCACGGTCAGTCCCATCACGGCACCCGACTTGAAGGCCACCTGCAGGCCGTCATTGAGGCTCCGCTGGGCCCCGGCCGCCGTTCGGCTACTTGCCCAGGTGGCGGTTTTCATACCAAAGAAGCCCGCCAGCCCGGAGAAAAACCCGCCGGTGATGAAAGCAAAAGGAACAAACTTACTCTGCACCTTCATCACGAAAGCAGCAACAAACAGCAGGGCAAAGATGACCAGGAAGAAATAGAAGACCACCTTGTATTGCTGCCGGAGATAGGCAGACGATCCGTCGCGTACATGACCCGCAATCCGGATCATGTCCTCATTTCCTTGATCCTGCTTCATCATCCATGTGTAGAACTTGCGCGCGAAAAACAGTGCCACCAGGGACCCAAACAGGGCAATACCCCAGACTGTAATTTCCAGCGAAAACGTGTCGGCGTTCGAGCTTCCTACCTCAGTGGCAAAGAGCCGGGCCGGCGCGAGCAATCCAACCGTCAAGACGGTTGCCACCATAGTCAGGAATGATTTCATTTGTCTTTTCATATTCATGTTTAACAGGAACCTTGTCATCGTCGTTCTTTTCCTTGAATTACGTCCTGAAGATCCGTTGGTTTCATCCGTACAGGGGACACCTGGAACCCAGAAAATGCTTTCCCAGTGTAAATCAGGAAGGCCATCAAGCCGCCAGGTAAACATCATCCAATCTGCTGGTACTGCCTGGCCGGACACGCTGTTCCAGCCTCGATTCTCTTAAAACTGAAGTCCCCTCATTCAACGGGGTGCAGCAGCACAAAGAGCTTTATATTTGGTCACAGGGCGGTAGTTTACTGAATCGAAGACAAAACCGTCAACCATAACGAGGCCCTCTTTTCCGGCACCATCCCAGCGGGTCTGTTCACCGGGAGCCATCCTTCCCTCCTGGATCCTGGAACCAGGCCAAGAGAATTCAGCACGCTTGCTGTTGCAGCCATTCCCTGTCTGGCCAAATCCGGTTGGCAGCCGGAAGATCTCCCGGCATTCTTTCACTTCCAACCAGTGGAGAAAGTCCTCGCTCCTCCTACCGGCCTCCTAGCCGGTACAACCGTTGAAACTGGTAGGAACCTACTTCATCCGCTCCTGCCAGGTGTCTCTCCCCCATGGCAGTTTCCCAGGCCCGTTTCCCGGTGGATCCCCGTCCAGGCCTGTCGTCATCCCTAAACCGTTAACCAGCCACTGCTTATCCACAAACCGGCAATCCGGGAGACGGAACATCCAGGAGAAAAAATATCTCAACGACGATAGATCCCCAGACTGTCTAGCCTGCCTGGGAAGTATTTCCATGCCCCAGGTGATGAAACGAAGGACTGGTTTTCCCCATAATATGTGTCTTGGATAAGGGTTTTTTGGCGATTATTCTAATACGCATCGCGCCTTTGGCGGAGCCGCTGCATTCGTGCATCGGGGACAGCCAGCCGCTATAATCGACACGCGGGATGGAAAACAGGGAGTCCTTTGAGTTCCTGGTTTCCCGGAGAGGTCCCAGCAAAAGGCAACGACACGGAACAGAAGAAAAACGGGAGATACGAGATGAAAGTTACAAGGCACATTTTGATCATGGCCGTCGCAGTTGGAATGCTGTTTCCCGTGATGGCAGGGGCAGCGGAGGCGACACCCAACACCAAGGACACCAAGGACCTTCAGCCAGTGGAGTTCTTTGCGGCCCGGCAGGCAGGCATGATCGAGGTCGATTTTATCCCTCGCAATTCCAAGCAGGCGAATATCCTGATCCGTAACAAGACCGACAAGCCAGTCGCTCTCGCCATGCCGCAGGCATTTGGTGGCATCCCCGTGCTGGCACAGTTCGGTGGCGGCATGGGCGGCATGGGCGGCGGCATCGGCGGAATGGGAGGCG
>CAYYZW010000330.1:0-2547 GCA_964476375.1 uncultured Pirellulaceae bacterium | reverse complement strand
GGTGACGTCGGCATGCTCGGCGAGAAACTGGTCACGACTATTCATGGCGGTTGGTTCCTATCTCGCGGAAAGAGACGTTGGCAGAAAGCCTTCCATATAATTTACAAACTTCCCAACCGTTTGGCGCACTTATTCCAGTGTCGGCGGGGGATTCTCGCGGCAGTATTCCTCGTAGGCAGCCCGGGCCTCCTCATCGAGCGGATAGGTCCCCAGCAGGGGTTTCCCAGCCTCGATCCGTGCAAGGATAAAGTCCTCACGATGTTCCTGGTTGGCCGCCTCCACCGCGACCTCGTCGGCCAGTTCACGGGGGATCACAACCACCCCCTCCTCGTCCCCGACGAGTATATCTCCAGGGTAAACCGAGACGCCACCACAGCCCACCGGCAGCTGGACATCGACCGGGTGATGAATGGTCTTGTTGGTCGAGGCATGCGCCGATCGCGAATAGGCCGCGATCTGCATCGTGGCGATCGCCGGCGTGTCACGGAAACAGCCATCGGTGACAATTCCCTCGGCCCCCCGGGCGACCATCCGGGCCGCCAGGATATTGCCCATCGTCCCTGCCCGTTCATCCCCCCGCGCATCAATCACAAGTACATCGCCCGGCCCCACCTGTTCGATCGCAATCCGCTGTGGGTCGTTGGTGTTATCAAAGACAAGGCTGTTATCCAGGTCCGCGCGAGAGGGGATGTAGCGGAGCGTGTAAGCCTGGCCGACCATCCGCGTGACCGTCGTCACCGGGAGGGCACCGGTAATGAACGTGTTCCAGAGCCCCTTCTTGGAAAGCACGGTCGTTAGCGTCGCGGTACTGGGTCGCTTGAGCAGCTCGACCGTCTGTGGATGGAGCTCCGGCAGTTGATTCATCTGGCTGGTCCTTATTCGCGTGTGATCGGTCAGCGGTCATTCTCACCGCACAAAAAGCCTGCTTCAATCACACTGGCCATGGAAATCTGTCATGATGGTCGCGTTCACTCACAGATCTCTTTGTGCGAGTTGACCCGCCATGTCTTCCTCCCATCTTACCGGTCACCCGGATGCGGATCGACGACCCTCCCGGGCCCGCTACCTGATCGCCTTGCTGATTGCCACCGGGGCGGTCAGCCTCTACCTGACACGGCACTGCCTGGCGGTCACCAACGAGGACATCCAGCAGGACCTCGGTTTTGGCAGCACGGCCATGGGAGCCGTGATGGGCCTCTTTTCCCTCGGCTACCTGCTCTTCCAGGTTCCTGGCGGCTGGCTGGGAAACCGTATCGGAAGCCGCTGGGGACTGACGTTGCTGAGCATCGCCTGGTCCCTGCTGACACTGGCGACTGCAGCGGCCCATGACCTGCTTCCGCTGAAGGTCATTCGTTTCATGTTCGGGGCCGTGCAGGCAGGGTATGTCCCGATCACCGCCAAGATCCTCAAGGACTGGTTCCCCGAAAAGCAATGGGGATTGATGTCCGCCTTCGTTGGCGTCTCGATGTCCATCGGGGGGGCCCTGGCAATGGATGTCACCGGACGACTGACAGGCCACTTTGACTGGCGGGTTATCTTCCAGGTCTACACGGTGGTAGCACTCTTCTGGTCGATCGCTTTTGTGACACTCTTCCGCAACAGGCCAGCAGAACACCCCTGGGTCAACAAGGATGAGCTGAAGTTCATCCAGGCCGATGGGCCGCCAGAGGTGGACGATCCCGGACCATTTTTCACGCGTCGAAACCTGCTGTTCGCTTTCTGCTCGGTGAACCTCTGGGCGATCTGCACCCAGTCATTCTTCCGGGCAGCCGGTTACAACTTTTTCGTCACCTTTTTCCCCGAGTTTCTCAGCGAACAGTTTGCGGATGTGGACGCAAGCCAGGCGGGAATTTACACGAAGTGGCCATTAATTGGTGTGGTCGTGGGCGGACTGGCCGGCGGCCTCCTGATCGACTGGCTGTTGAAGGTCAGCGGCAGCAAGAGAATAAGCCGTACCGCTGTCGCGGTCATCTCCCTGGTCCTGACAGCGATTTTTACCTGCCTCTCGGCCCAGGCTGCAACCGTCACCGGATTCGTCACGCTGATTGCCCTGGGGGCCGCCTTTTCCGGTTTCGCCTCCCCTGCCACCTGGGCAGCGACACTGGATATGGGAGGCAAGCACACGGCTGTCGTCGCGGGAATTTCCAACATGGCAGGATGCATGAGCGGGGTCCTGGTGACCCCCATCCTGGGAGCCATGATGGATATACTCAAGAAGAGCGTCAGCGAGGTCACGGTCCGGATCATGGGCGTCGACCTCGTGCACCTGGACAATACCCAGGTCACCAACTGGAGCCAGGTTGTTTACATGCACGCCGCGTTTTATCTTGCCGCTGCCATCTGCTGGAGTTTTGTCCGCCCCAGCCGGCCCGTCGTCCCCGGCCCCGAAGCCCCCCTCACGCCATCCAGCCAGTAGATCCAAGAGGAATTCCCCATGCTTTTTGACACCCATACCAACCAGTTGTGGTACCCGGAGCATCTCAGCGATGAGTTCGTCGAGTTTGCCTGGGAAGCCAAGATGGCCAAGAAGAAGCTCAGCGACGATGT
>CAYYZW010000329.1:0-3845 GCA_964476375.1 uncultured Pirellulaceae bacterium | reverse complement strand
CACGCCGCCGTATCCCCCCCTTGACCCCTTCCCAGCAAATCCGTCTCCCCCGGTGTGCGTGCTCCCTGCCCCCACCCCCTTCCCGGGCGAAGGAGAACTGCTTCCCCCGCCGGTCCTGTTCAACCCTGCTGACCTCCCGGCGCCTGGAATCCCCCCCGGCTCGAGTCCAGATAGCGATCCGTCCGGCGACGGGCAGCAGCCCGATGAAGACCCACCTCCCGAGCAGGGCGACAATGGTGCGGACGATCCGCAAACACCCTGATGCCAACCGACAACGACGCCGCGGAATTCGAATTTACCGTTGCGGATGAGGAACAGGGCGAACGCCTGGACATCTTTCTCACGCGGCACGTGGAGAGCCTTAGTCGATCCCAGTTGCGTCGTGCGATTACCGATGGATTCGCGACCTCCGATGGCAGGGTCGTGAAACCCGCAGCACGCCTTCAATCCGGCCAGGTAATACGATTTCGGCCACCCCCCCCGGCTCCCAGCGGGGTCGTCGGGGAAGACATCCCTCTCGATGTACTATTTGAGGACAACCACCTGATCGTCATTGATAAACCGCCCGGCATGGTCGTCCATCCGTCCGTGGGCCACTGGCAGGGAACACTTGCCAGTGCCCTGGTTTATCGTTTCGATCAACTGAGTGACAGCGGTGGCGCGCATCGTCCCGGAATTGTCCACCGCCTCGATCGCGACACGAGCGGCTGTATTGTCGTTGCCAAGGACAACCAGGCGCACGCACATATCTCCGCCCAGTTCGCCGCCCGGACTGTAGCCAAAACATACCTCGCCATCGTCGTCGGCCGGCCTGACCGAGACCGCGACCTGATCCGGCAACCGATCGGCCCACACCCGAGGCAGCGGGAAAAGATGGCGATACGATCCGGGCACCCGCTGAGCCGGGATGCCGAATCGTTTTATGAGGTCGTCGAACGATTCGACCGGTTCAGCCTCCTGAAGGTCATGCCGCGAACGGGCAGGACACACCAGATCCGGGTGCATCTCGCCCACCTAGGGTACCCCGTTGCCTGCGACACCCTGTACGGACACACCTCGGTCCTTTCTTCCCGCGAACTTTCACTGGGCGGCCCCGACGTCGTCGTGCTGCAACGCCAGGCACTCCATGCATCCACCCTGACCATTGCGCACCCCGTTACGAACGAGCCTTTAACATTTCTGGCGGAACTCCCGACCGACATGGCCACGGTACTCGATTCACTTCGCCGCTGAGCCGCCCGTGCCTTTCCCCTTTCCGTTAGACTACACGCACTGCATAGACCACACGCAATGGAGAGGTGCCCGATGGTTTGGATAGACTGGGTTGAGGAGGGTGAAGCGACGGGTGTCCTGGCGGAGGTCTACGCCTCGTGGCAGAAGGACAACCCGGAACGCACGGGTTTTCCGGACATTCTTAAATGCTTTAGCGCCCGCCCCGATTTCCTTCGGCAGGTGATGGAATTCAGCACCACCGTCCATTTTAGCGATGGGCACCTCACTCGAAAAGAAAAGGAGTTTATCGCCACCTATGTCTCGGCACTCAACCAGTGCCCTTACTGAACCGGTTCCCATGGTTATTTCCTGCAGTTGCAGGGAGTGGATGACAAGTGTCTCGACGCGGTCATGAAGGGGGACCTATCGACAGCTTCTTTTTCTACCAGGCAGCGGGCGCTGCTGGAGTTTACCGAGGTACTCACACGGACCCCGCACCTGATGTCCGACGGCCAGGCCCATCGCCTCCGGGACGCTGGCTGGACCGACCCCCAGATAGCCGAGGCCGTTTACATCATTTCCCTGTTTGCATTCTTTAACCGCGTCGCTAATGCCTTTGGCCTGGAAGAGCCTCTCCTGGCGCAACCGGATCCTCGCGACGCCAATGGTTCCGACTAATACCAGATGCATGTTTCCGGGATGGTTGCCTGAAGTTTGGCCACGCCATTCGGGGTGACGTTGGTTTTTGTCAGCACCAGGAATTCTAGTAGCGGAAGAAATTCAAAATTCACGAGCCCCTCGTCTGTAATGCCCGTTCCCTGCAGATCAATCACGTGACATGACGGAAGCTCCTCACGATGTCCCAGCCGCTCGTCCGTGAATGCCGGATCGCGCATACACCATGTGGTCCGTTTTTTGAATCCGGTAAGCCGCCGCCAGCCACAAAGTCGACCAACACGGAGGAAGGTCACCCAGAAAATCGACTTTCCACGATAAAAATACTCCTGGGAGTAGGCAAGCACCTGGTAGGCCCCGTACAGGACCAGGGTGGGGATCGCGATATACAGCCAGATATCAAGGAAAAAGAAACAGACCAGGCCGAGCAGAAAAACAAAGGCGGCATGGGACCACATAAACACGCTAGCGAGGCTTTCTGTCTGGTGCATCCTCTTGAGGAAATACCTTTCAAATCCCACGGACCCGGCGTAGTGTTCATCGCCAGAAAAGTCTTCTACCCGCCGGCCGACCTGCAGGTTGAACCGGCATGACCGACATTCTATTTCTCCCGCCGCAATCATCACCCCGCACGCCGGACACTCCGTGTCCGCAGGCACCGCCTCATGATCGTCTGGTGGCGTATCGGCTGGCCGCGAATCCGGACGTTCTGGGAGCCCCGCATGTCGTGGCGTGATGTCGAGGGCGTCAGCAAGCTCAAACTCGTCGTCCACTCCGCCCTCGTCCGCGACGGCCCCGGGATCGGGCTCGTGGATCACCAGAAGATGCTGGCAGGACGGACATTTGACCTGCCGACCGACCATCCCCTCTTCCGCAAGAAGGCTTTGCTGGCAACCAGGGCAGAATATCTCAAATGCCATAATGGGCCCACCACGCAAATGGCTCCAGGGCCGCACCCGGTCGGCCAGTTACCAGGGCAAAGGGAAACGCACCTGCCTATTCCGCACGACGGTCCGCCGCTTTCCGCAGTCCAGGTCGCTCACGCGCCTCCCACGCCTCCACTTCAGCTGATACAACTTCCAGGGCCCTGTCAAGTTGTTTATCGATTCCTGCTGCCCATTCACCCGGGTGGGGCCAGATTTCATGATCCGGCAATGCCCCGTTAAGTTCCATGTCCTCCCCGTCGTTAAGGAGGTACCACCCGCGGAACGGCACTCGTAAACGCCCCACGTCCATGATGGTCGCGCTGCCGGTGCTGATCACGCTGCCGGAGGTCTGCACTCCTACCAGCTGCCCCCTTCCCAGCGTTTTCTCCGCGTGACTGAAAATCTCAGCGTTACTGAAACTGTTCTGATTACAGAGCACCACGATCGGTTTGTCCCAGCGTGCATAGACCATGCGATCCTGCGGATAACCTTCCGTTCCGCCTCGTGGTACGGTGATCGCATGGCGTGGCTGGGTAAGAATCGTCAGCAGATGGTCGGTCGTCGAACCGCCCCCATTTTCGCGAACATCAATAACCAGCCCGCTTTTCCCATAGGCAATCTCCACCAATTCTCTCTCGAAACGGTAGAAACTGGTCATGTTCATGGCGCGTATGTGCAGGTAGGCAAGTTTCCCTTTTGACAGCTCATCAATTCGCCGTCGATTTGTTTCGACCCATTGTTCATAAAGCATGGCCCTCGCCTGGCCATAACTCATCGGCCGAATCACGATCTCACGATCCTTTCCGTCGCCATCGCGAATTTTCAGTGTGATGTCCCGGTCCAGGGGGCCATTCAGGATGGAGGGAAGTTCGGTTGTCGCGTCCACGGGTGTCCCGTCCACCGAAAGCACCACTTCCCCGGGTTTGCCCTCGCTCACCGCGCGCGACGTGGGGCCCTCGTCAAGAACATCCCGAACCTTCAAACCGGGCCCCCCGTATCCCACCTCGAAACGGAGCCCAAGATGCGCTGTCG
>CAYYZW010000328.1:0-4276 GCA_964476375.1 uncultured Pirellulaceae bacterium | reverse complement strand
GTCGTCGAGCGTGACATAGCCCTCCGGAAGTCGACGGCGCCAGACGGGGTAGTCTTCTTCCGGTCTGAGAGTGTGTGGATCGCCATCGAGTGGCCCCATTGTAGAAATGTCCAGGGGAAACAGGACCAGGAGAATGTTCGTGTTAACGTCGGCCAGGACGGTTTCCAGCGGGCGATGTCCATAAGTCGCCGTGCGATCGTGACGACTTCCCAGGCAGGTCCACTGGTCGGCATCCAGGCACGCCTGCACGGTCGATTCCGACCAGTCGTTTGTCACCGTGAATGGCTGCCCGGTCAGGAGCCACCCGGAACAAAGATCGTCGTGAACTGCCTGGCACAGTAACAGCAACTCTGTCTCCTGCGCGAGGAGTTCCCCTTTCAGACGCAGGGTCAGGGTGGAATCGATAAAATTCGTACCGACCCCCTGCTCGATGAAGCCGTTTTCGCCAGCAATTGCCTGGTGGCGTTCGCTGGGAGCCCTTTGAGTATCGAGCATGAAGAGCAGATGCATATAGCCTGCTCCGGGAGGGGCGTGGTTGTAGTCGATCCACCAGGGTGAACGCGAACTGACACATCCCTGCTCGAGCTCGAGCGGCTTGTCACCGGCAAAGTTGCTGTCAAAGCCATACCACCCACCGGGCCCCTTGTCGAACGTCTCGTGGTAGATCTTGGTCATGCGTGGACTTCCAGTAGGAGATGCTGTTTTCGGAATTGAAGAAAGGACACAATGGCGTGGACATGCCATTGTAGACAACCCGGCTGCTCTCGTGGTCAACAATCGAATCCTCCGCTGTTCAGCGGCGACTGCGAACCTGCTGGCTTTGCCGCCACTGGTTCAGGTAGACCTGGATCCCCTGGCGCACGGGGTCCGCTGCCTCGGCAAGCGCTTGTTGAAATTCGTCCTGCAGGAGGATTCCCGGGGTCTTTGCCTGCAGGAGCGAGGCAGCCTGGGCAGCAACCGCCTCGTCGTAACGGGCCAACTGCCCCAGCAACGGCTTGATCTCGCCTGCTGTCTGCTTCATCAGCTGCTGGGCGTATTGATAGGCACTGGTTGGCTTCCCATCGCCATCCACGTCGAGCCAGGTGGCGCCGGTGCAGCTAAAGACAGAGGCTGTCCAATCAGGTGAGCTGGGCTGGTAGGCCTTCGCTGTCGGCCAGTGCAGCGACTCGATGCCCGGCCCCCGCGCCACGGCCACCAGGTGAACATCGTGCCTGAAGGGCGGCAGCTGCCAGGTACCTTTCCACTTGACTCCTGCCTGCCTGCCCGCCCTGATCTTTACATGCTTGATTCGCTTGCCGTTGGCGTAAAGCTCCACTGAGCTGGCCCGTGTCCAGCCCGGTCCCAGGACCGTGACTTCAAGCTGGACAGGTTTTCCGGCCGGCACCAGGTCCCCCATGCTGTATTGTCCGTTGACCCGGATGGTCGCCAGCAGCCCGTAGCTGACAATCACCCGGCCCGCCACGAAACTCCTCACCGCCTCGTCAACCGGGATCTTTCCGGGATCGCTGTCGGGACAGCGGATATAGGTTCTTCCCTGGCCGATGAAATGCCGGCCCACATCATGCGAGTCGCTGCAGCCAACAGGTGTCACATGGTAGCCACGATTGAGCAGGCCAAACCAGTCGTGGACCAGCTGCATGATATCGGTTTGGGTGGCACCGGAATT
This sequence comes from uncultured Pirellulaceae bacterium, assembly GCA_964476375.1. Classification (GTDB taxonomy): domain Bacteria; phylum Planctomycetota; class Planctomycetia; order Pirellulales; family Pirellulaceae; genus SAT2750. The sequence goes on along the minus strand of CAYYZW010000328.1, from coordinate 2,610 downwards.
GATCAGCTCCATGGCATTGGGACCAAAACCCCAGCCGTGCAGGTTGTGGCCCGTCACGGCAAGATGGTTGGCCGGTCCCAGCGGCCGCACGTTACTGTGCAGATCACGTCCGTGGTTCAGGATGATAGCCTGCACGTTCGGTGTCTGGCGGATACTGGCAATGATGTCCGGCCAGGTGGTCAGGCGATGGTCGGGCAGCGGGGCGTTCGCCGCGACGGGAAAAATATTGAAGTGCCCGACACTCGTCGTCACTTCATTCCCAATCACCGGAGTAAAGTACTTTTCCATTCCCAGGCGGTGAAGGACGGGCCGGTAATCGATATGCAGGTTGTGGTCGGTGGCAATCGGCAATTCGATCCCCTCACCGGCTGTCGTGATGATCCTCTCTTCCATCGTGGCATCACCATGCCCGGAATAAGTGACCGTATGCACGTGCGTGTCACAACTGACCAGTCCCGTGGTGTTGACTTCCCGGTGAAGACGCAATCGCAGATCTTCCTGGGAACCGGTGCGAACGGTCAGTCTTGCCGAGTCGACACCCCATTCGAAGCCCCGTCCCGCGATCACCCTGTAGGTACCGGCCTGCAGTCCCAGGCGAGCCAGGCCGTTGGCCGTATAGACAACACCGGGCCTCACCGCCAGGGTCGTGCTGGACCGGGCACCAACGGCTGACAGGGCCCCGGACTCGTTAAGGATCGTCAGCCGGCAGGGGATCGCCCTGCCATCGCGATCGACCACCTCAATGGTGACGTCGGCTTCGGACAGGACTGCTTCTCGAGGGCGATCGAACAGGCTGATCTCCCCGACGCGAATGTCGTCCGGGCCTCGCGTGCCGTCGGTGGAGACCGTCAGCTGGTTCTTCCCCGCCTGCAGCACACTGGCGGGAACGGCCAGGTAACGAACCATGTCGTTCTCGTCCTGCTGCAGCGTGCTGATCATCGTGCCGTTGACGAGGACTTTCCACGTCTGCTTGACGTCCTGCTGGCGGAGCCGCAGGGTGCTGGCAACCGGCTTGCCGGGGAGTGTGAAAGAGAGCTGCAGGGAACTGGCTTCTGCCTGCTCTGGAAAGGAGGACCATTCACGGGTTTCGTCGTTGCGGAGGTGATGCAACCGGTCGGTCAGGACCTGTTCGTTGGCCGCCAGCACCGGGGCCCAGCAGGTGGCCAGCAGCAGGACAACCTTCAGTACCCGGGCGGGGGCAGGGCAGTCCACCCGGCGGCTGGTCGGTTCTGAAGGGTGGTCGGTCATCTGTTGTGCCTGTCTGCCTGGCCGCTGTCGGCGAAAAAAAACGGCGACGTGCTCCATGGGAGCCGCCTGGAACACCGGGTTACTCGTCTTGCCCGGCAGGGTCTTTCCCGGGACTGATACGTGGCAATTCCTCGATATCCTTACTGCCAATGATTCTCATCTCCATTTTCTCCTGTGCTAAACGGATGGCCGGTTCGGCCACACAGGAATAGGCGATCCAGTGCACAAGAAAGGGAAGCACGATAAAAACCAGCAACAATATACAGGCCCCCACCACGCGGAACACAATATCACCCCAGGGTCCTTCAGGCAGGGCCTCCTTCAGATTGAAGTCTGGGAGAAGCCGAAAGAGATAAATAGCCAGGGAAAGAACTACAAGGAAAGTCCATCCCCCAACCCATTGTCTCCAGAATGGAATCTCGCGCCTCTGAAACCGGTTATCCTGCGATCTCATCGTCAAGGCGCTCCCTGGAATTGAAATGGGCATGTCCGATGCATGATTGTAGCTGTTCTCGGCCTGTGCCGAGTGGATGAAGGGCAGGCTGATGGCCAGGGGATTATTTCCCTGCCTTCTTTTCTATATACCACTGCTGCCAGCCTGCCGGATCCACCTTATCATTTAACAGCCCGCGGGTCAGCTGGCTGATTCTTTCCCGCTGCTGTTCTACCCCGGATACCACAGCAGTATTGAAACCACGATGAAAGGCTACGTGGATCGGGACACAGATGACATCTGCGGGGAGCGAAAGTGCGTCCCAAAGCTCCCAGTTGAGGTGACAGTCGGTAACCGATCCGGTGCCTGCTTTGCTCGGCCGTGTGGGCCCCTGATCACTTCATCCAGTCGAGGGTCTCCGCCTGCTGTTCCTTGGAGAGCTCATGGCGTTTTCCATTCGCAATCCCTGCAATTTGCGACAGGCTGCCATCACCCTGCACGTGAAAGATATGGGTGAGACCAAGCTTGGCATAATTAGCCGGGGTCTGGTAGGACAAATGAACCTCCTCGTCGACAAGCTTCCAGTCTCCGCTCGCTTGCTCGGTAAGAGTCTTACTGGGAAAGTTCTCAAAGTAACTTTTAAATGTTCCGGTCTCTTCCAGGACAAGCTTGAAACCCATGCCGCCATCCTCCCTCTGATAAGTTCCGGAAAGCCCTCCCTTCGGCAAGACGAGGGCAACCAGGGCGACAACGACCAGGAAGATTCCAATACCAGTGAAGATCCACTTTTTCATTGTGACACCTTTGTTCGGTAGTAATAGTTAGCCGTTCATGATCGTGCCGTTTGGTAGGGCAGGCCCCGCGTTACTCGTCCGCCGGCTCGGTGCTCTCGCTGTCCGGTGCGGGTGACTGCTCGGCCGCGGCTTCTT
>CAYYZW010000327.1:0-5123 GCA_964476375.1 uncultured Pirellulaceae bacterium | reverse complement strand
AATCCCTGGTACGTCGAACGGCCTTTCTCATCGACCATGCGGACCTGGTGCATGAACACCAGCAGGGGCAGGTGCCTGACGCGGTCCATCCGCAGTGCCTGGGAAAGCACTTCACGAGACCAGGCAACCTCTCCCGTCCTGTCATCGAGCGAGGTAACGATGCCATGAACCTGCACTGCCGTGGCGAGCGTGGGATTATTCATCAGGTTCGGTCGTTCATCCTCTTTCTCTGTCGTGACAAGGTAACGACCCTGGTCATGGAAGACAGCGGCGCCGACCAGGTCCTCGGGCAACTCGACCCTGGCCTGGAGCAGCTGCTTCCCGCTCTCGAACTCCAGCACGGTCATGGTTCCATCGGTGCCGACGGCTGCAAGTTCATGGGAATTGACCAGCCAGGGGAACGTCCCGGCAGGAAACTGCCTGCTCCAGATCTCTTCTTCTTCCCAGGTATCACGAAGTTGCCAGCCACTCCCCTGCTTGTCGCTCTGCCACGTCAGTACCAGCCTGCCTCGGACCGCCATTCTCTGGTTGACCGGCAGTACCTGTCTCTGGCCAAGTTCCTTTCCATCATGAAGCTGCAGAACCTGGCAGTCACGGCTGTCAGGTGGAGTGACAAACAGCAGCTCCTCGTCCCCGTAAAGATCGCAACCGAGTGGCAGGTCACGGCGGAGCCAGATTATTTCACCACTGCGGGTCGAGAGAGCCACCAGATCACTCCCCTGCTGGTAACAGGTCACGTCCGCCGTCACGTGGAGCGGGATTCGCTCAGCGGCTGGCAGGGGCTGTGCCATGTTCTTCAGGATCTGGATGCCAAACTGGTTGACGCCAAACTGCATCTGCCAGCTGGTCGCATCCTTCCATGTTTTCTTTTCCCACTTGACCGTCGCCCCAGCTTCCGTCGTATCCAGCGCGACGACGCGATCCCCGGTCCAGATAACGACCATACTTCCCTGCCGGCTTCCCTGCATGCGGTGGTAACTTGGCCCCCGGTACGGGACCGAGACGTTATCGGTCATCGTGTTTAATTGCCAGCGTTGGTGCCCAAACGGGCCGATGGCACTGACAATCCGTGCCTGGGATCCAATCTCCAGTCGCAGCGGTTGCAGGAATGATGCCTGGTGTTCGTCAAGGCGTACCGGGTAACGATAAGAAATCCCCCGCGTACCGCGAGTTTCCCGGAGGTGTGGCGCACGGTTCTTCCAGTGACTGGCCGACGGAATCTGCTCGGCCACCTCCCGTGAAGGGGCATTCTCAGGCCGGGCCTGGCTCAGCTGCCTGCCGGTCTTCCCTGCCAGGCAGGGAAGGTCTGCATACTGCGTTTCCAGTAGCTGGTAGACCGCCCCGGCCCGGACAAACTGCTTGGATGACTGGTACACCACTGCCAGCCGGGCTGTTGCCTCACGTTTTTCCACCGGGTTTCCCCGGACCATCACATGCCGCAACAGGAACTCTGCATCGGAAAACTGTTTCTTTTCAGCTGCTGCCGCCGCCTCTGCCAGCCAGAACCTGGTGGCCATGGGCAGGCCCGCCAGCAGAGAACCTGCTCCGCCATGCTGCGCGACATGGTTTTCCAGAAGCTTCTGCATCTGGCCACGGACATCCTCGTCCGCCGCCTCCCAGATCTCCAGCAGGCGGGCCTGGATCCAGCGGTCCCTTCGTACCTGTCTCACGCTGTCGACGAACTCCATGCTTGTCAGCTCATCCTCCCGACCTGCCAGCAGAAGGCAGGACTCCATGGCCCGCAACGAATCCCCTCCTTTCTGGTAAACCTGCACCAGCTCCTTGAGGAAAGTGGCATCCGAACTGGAGGTTTTCAGTTTCGGCAGCAGCTGCTGAATCTGATCCCGGCTTGCCTCGAAGTCGGCATGCAGTCCATCGACCAGGGCCAGTGAAAGGAGATAGCTGGCACGGCTGTTGTCTTCCCGCTCGAGAACTTCCAGAAATCCCTCGACCGCCGCCTGGATCTCCCCGGAGTAAAGCAGCAGTTCACCGCGATCGATGAGCAGGTCGATATCATCAGGACGACTGGACAGTTTTTCCATGATCCCCTGGCGACGTTTTTCCAGGGGCTGGTATTTCCAGAGACCGCATGCGGTCTGGGAGAGAATCTGGTCGTGACAGCGGACCAGGTTGCCTGGCACCCGCGTGTCACCGGACCGGGAACGGCTGGCCAACCGTCCATCCACAGTATCAAATGCAACCACCTCACCGATCGAGAGCGGCACGAACAACCGCTCCTCCGCAAGGTAACCCCGGCCGGAGGGTGTCGATCCAGGCGGGAAAGGAGAGTGCGGGCGTTCCCAGACCGGGCTGCCGTCGGCCAGGCGTAATGCGCGGACTCCTCGATGGCCAACCAGGTAGAGAATGCCGCTGTCGACCCCGGCCACATACCAGCCATCATTGCGCGATTGGGTCCAGGAAACCTGCCCGGTGAACAGGTCGAGGCAATAAAGTCGTTCCGCATCGGCCGGTGTCAGCAGCACCCGGCCATGGGAAATCGTCACGCTATTATCGGCCCACGTGTTAGAGAGACCATGGACACTGTTCTGTACTGTCATCAACCGCAACTGGGCCATCCGGGATGCATGGATTCCCTCACTCGACTCGGGCTGGTAAATCCAGAGAATCGAGCGGGAGGTAAGGTCGATCGCTGCAACCCGTCGATCAGACAGGGGGCAGACAAGAACGCCCTGGCTGTAGGAAGGACTGCCGCCACAACGCCAGGTCTCCGACAGTGTTCCCCAGACGGGTGGGATCCCCGGTCGCTGAAAATTGGCCGGCTGTGCCTCCTGCACAACAAGGATCTTCTCCCAGAGCATTTTTCCGCTGGCTGCATCCAGTTCCATCAGGGCAACGTATTGCTGCGTGCGTCCAATCACGAACAATCGCTCCCCGAGCGGGAGCGGTGGTCCCAGAAAGAACACGCCTTCCATACTGGCCCCCGACCCCAGGGCTCCTCCAACTTCCCATTGCAACTTGCCGGTCACCAGGTTGTAGGCTGCCAGCTGGTTATGGGTCTTGAGCATTCCTGCATCGAGCCGACGAGAGCCATCCTCGGCAACAACCAGCTGCTGGCTGAGCGCCACCTCACTAAACCCAAGTCCTTCCACACCATAGACCTGTTCCCCATCGCTACTGATGGTCCCGTAAGTGGGGTTATTCCAGAGCCGCAGTTCCAGACCGCGTCGCATCATTTCCAGATCCGGGGCATCCCATTCTTCCGCGGGGCGGCTGGCCAGGCGGTAGAGATCATCAAAGAACTCCGCCTGCCAGAGCATTTCCCCATCCAAGGCGGAGATCGCTACCAGGTGTGTCGCGGTACGGACAAGGATCCTGTCACCGACAACCAGCGGCTGCAGGCTGGGAAGCACCGACTGAAATTCCGAACGGTACTTCTGCTCCAGCTGCCGGGTCTGCTGACGGATCAGTTCGGAACTGGACACTTCCAGGAGGGGGGTGTCAGAGAAATACGGCCCACCCCCGGTGGAAATCTGGTTACGCTGCCAGTTCCCCCGGTAGACCGGCCAGTCACCCGGATCCAGCGAGGAAACGACCGGGCCGGTAACACGAGCAAGTTGAGCCAGGGGATCCTTCCCGGCAACAAATAATCGCTGCCGGGCGCCATCCACAGTCATTTCAAGCGCGGGGACCATTCGCTGGAGATCAGCGAGCACCTTCCGCACACGGCCGGGCATCCCGGCACGGGCCCAGCCGATTACCAGCTGCAGGCTCAGGTCCGGTTCCAGCATCCCTGTATGCCGCGATCGAGCGACAAGTCGTTCAAGCAGCATGGCGGCCTGCAGTGGACGGTTTTCTTCCAGCAGCCGGATTCCTGCAAGGTAAGTTGCCTCGGCACCGGCCCGGGTATGAAAGAAACGTCCAGAGACCGCCAGCAGCTGCTCACGCTGCCCGGTCGTCAGTGCCTCGTCCAGCTGCTTCTGTGCTTCCGCGCCAAAATGACTCTCGTAAAGTTCTCGCCCTCGTTCCGGCAATCCGCCTATTAATCGTTCCACCGCCGCCTTGAGGCCCTGGGAGACCGGCACCAGGCGATCCTCACGAAAAGTGAAATCCTGTTGTTCCGCCAGCATGGCACCAAGAATCAGGACCGCGTCTGCCAGGTCATCCTGGCGGATCGCCTTGCGTGCCAGGATCAATCGACGTGTCATATCCCTGTCGGCAACCGGAAGGCCGGGGATGATAAGCGGGGGCGGGGTTCCCTGCCCGAAGAGCGGCTTGATATTGTTTGCTCCCCCTGGCAGGATCCGGGGGCGGGGACGTTTCCCCACAGGCCTGGCAGCCTGCCCTTCGTCCCCGGGCTTCTGCGGTTCCGCCGTAGCTGCCGGCGGGTTAATACTTCGCGGGACGGCTGCCTTGATACGCTTGATCACTTCATCCAACGCTGCCTGGCCGGGGCCACGCTTGATGCTGGCCGGCGATAGCAGGGCAATCTCGTCTGGTGGATCGGGCAGCGGGTGCTCCGCCACGTACTGGTGCCATTTGGCCATCGCCTCGGCACGCCGCTCCGGTTTGTCATAGCCCATCAGGGAAACACTCACGGTGGAGGTGGGGCTCTGGCGGATGCGCTGAAAGGTATTCCTGGCCTGGAGCATGCCGTAGCCGGTATGATCCTGCCCGGTCAGGAAGATCAGCCAGGCAAGGGCGACATCCCGCAACTGGATCTCAATCGTGACTCGCTCGTTGTTCTGCACCACCGTGCGGCGAGATACAACGATCTCACTTTCCAGCATCCGGCTTATCCTGCCTGCATACGGCGATCCACCCAGGATTCCAATCGTTTGCATGGAAAAACCATAGAGATTGCCGTTGGTGATATCCTCCTGCTCAAGAACGACCAGGGCCAGGTCCAGGGCTTCTGGAACCGGGTAACGAATCCCCATTCTCAGCTTGTTGTAAGCCACATTGGATCCCCCGGGCATAGCGATCCAGAGGCCCAGTATGGCACGCGCCGCTTCCTGCTGCGCGCCTGCGGTCAGCGCCTGACGCATTCCGTTCTGCTGAAGCAGGCTGTACCAGGAATAGTGGTCAAGCAATTCCCGCGGGATCTCGAGACGGGGATCCGAACAGACAAAGACCATCGCCGCGATCGTGCCGATACTGGGAGG
>CAYYZW010000326.1:0-21131 GCA_964476375.1 uncultured Pirellulaceae bacterium | reverse complement strand
CCTGTTGAATAGCCCCCCGCGAGTGGAATGTTGCTGGTGAAAAGCTATAGCGATACCGGTAATCCCGGTAGAGGGTCCATTCCTGGTCACTAAAAATGACCTCGAATTCCTCGTCCGGAAGGATCCCCCAGTCCTCCTCTTCACGTGCCTCCGGGAAGCGGTGGATGTTCTTCTCGCTGGGCCGCCAGAAGCTGGCGGTGGTCAGCTTGAGGGCACTGGCGCCGGGACCTGACTGCAGGGGTATGATATTTTGCACACTTCCCTTTCCATAAGAACGCTCGCCGACAATCACTGCCCGCTTGTGGTCCTGGAGACAGCCTGCGGTGATCTCACTGGCACTGGCGGAGTTCTCATTGATCAGGATCGCCATTGGAACGGATCCATCGACAAGCATCTCCTCGGTGGCACTGAACTGTTCCAGGAGTTCGTCTCCACGTCCCCGTGTACTGACAATAATACCCTCGGAAAGGAACATGTTGCAGACCTCGATCGCTGTCTCAAGCAGCCCCCCTCCGTTATCTCGCAGGTCGATGACAATGGCTTCGAAATCGAGCGTCCCGCGTTCCAGCAGGCGTCGAAATTCAGACGGTGTATCACGGCCAAAATCGGTCAGGTGCAAGTAGAGAACCCGACTATCCTCTTCCAGCAGGTAATTCCAGGAGCCATCGGCATTGCGTATCTGTCCAAGTACCGATGGAACAGTGATCTGCGCTCGTTCCAGTACGAAGAGCCGGGTAGATTGTTCGTCTCCGCGCTGGATCTCCAGCCTGACCTGCTTGGCGATTGGTCCTTTCATGTGAGATATGCACTGTTCCAGGGTAAGGGCCTTGGAGCTGATCCCGTCAATCTTGACGATCACATCGCCGGCCAGGATACCCGCCTTGAAAGCAGGCGAATCGAGGATCGGACTGATGACCTGCAGGCGGTGTGTCTCTTCGTCAAAATCAATCCGGATTCCGACTCCACCATAACCCTGGTTGAGTTTTTCATTCATCTCTTGCAGCTGTTCGCCCGGCAGGAACGAAGAGTGTTCATCAAGCGACCTCATCATTCCCTGTAAGCTTGCCTCGAATAACTCCTGCTTGTCCTGGGGTTGAACGTAGTAGCGGTCAACAATTCGAATTGCCTGTTCAAAATCACGTGCAAATCGATTCGTGGGGGCCTTGCTGTAACAGGCCAGGCAGACAATTGCCAGGCAGACGGCGGTCAACAGGTTTCGTTGTGGCATGGATTCAATTCCAGGAAGAGAACAGCAGGGGAGGCACCGGTGATTAACCTCCGATAAAAGGCACGGGGACAAGAAATGCATGCTGTTCCAGCAGGCTCCAGGTCCCGTACCATGAAGTATACCGTGTCAGGAAGACCACGAGGGTGTAGATGGCGGCGGTGGGGACAATCGCCAGGCGAGCTAACCAGCGTGAGCCAAAAAAGCGAGGGATCTCCCGGCGCCAGGCCCGTCCGACCGCCCAGCCGCAGAGGAGGCGCGCAGGCCAGCTAAAAACAACAAATACCAGGCTGGGAAGAATCAGCACTTCGCGCGGTGTTAACTCGAGCTTGAGCAGGTAAAGCGGCAGGGCAAAAAGCAGGGTGATGGTAAAAGAAAACCAGAACGCGATAGGGGCCCTTCGGAAGAGCATCCGAATGGTTCGCCAGTCAAACATGGATGCCCAGGTCTGCTTGCAGGCGAACTGCGTCTGCAGGAAGGGAAGCAGGACGAGCACAAGTGTCAGCAGGATGTAACCGACCAGGCCGCTCAAAAGAGCAAAACCCGGGGGTAACGATGTCCCTCCGATGCAAAGCAGGATGGGGAGCAGAAGCCAGGCGAGGGCGCCGAGAAATCCACGCAGTCCCAGCATGAAAAAGTAGGGGAGCTGGAGTGAGATGACAAACTCCCAGAGGCGGTCCCTGGCTTCCAGGTAGGTGCCACTGCGAAAGGCCTGTCGAATCAATCGTACCGGTGCCGGCCAGAGAAAATCACGGAATCGGCCACCACGAAACCAGGCCCAGATGATGTGGATCACCGTCAGTGTGGTGACCACGACGAGCCACCGGTAAAGAGACTCCGATCGCTCGCTCTGAGGGTCAATCAGGGTGGCATGGTACCAGTAGCTCGAGAGGATTCGGGCCGGCCAGAGGAGGAGCCAGCTGCCGAGCACAATACTGCCTACCCGGGCCGCCTTGTTTATGCCGACACAACCGTCCCGCCAGCGACCACTAGCGGCAACACGCCGGCTGACTTCAAGAAAATATCCCAGGGTAAGTAACTGGACCAGGGGAATCGTGGCCAGGATCGCCAGCCCCAGGATCACGCTGGCCATGCCAAAACACCAGTGGACTATACCGGCGAACCAGCGAAAGGGTTCCAGCACGGTATTGAACAGTGTCCCACGCGGTGACGGCGCCGGTTCGGCTGTCTGGTTGGTGGGGATCCATGTCATGGTGGTTCATTCTCCAGGCTTCCGCAGGGCTACAGGTTGTGCGTCCCACGCTTCCAGGTTGGATGCCTATAATAAATGTACCCGTCCTGCGACCAGGTAGGGAACAGGCTGGATGGAGAATGAAATGGGCTGGCAGCGAAATCTCTTTTTTTCCATGTCCCTGCTGCTGGGTCTGGGAGCGGTGTCTGCCGGTTTATTTCAGCCTGGCCGGCTCGGAAAACGACTGCAATCGATCGAGATTGTAGATCAGCCTGGAATCCACCAGACGGTTGATGCGGTGGATAGTGAATTTCGGGATTTTTGGAAGACACGTGGGATGCAAGTGGCCGGGCCGGCGCCGGCCAAGACAGTTATGCGGAGACTGTCCCTTGGGCTGACCGGCACGATTCCCTCGCTCGAGGAAGTGCGTGGCCTGGAAGCATCTGATGGAGCGGATCCACAGGGTCAATGGCTTGATTACCTGCTGCAAGACCGCCGCTGTAGCGATTACCTGGCAGAACGGTTTGCCCGGTCTCTTGTGGGAGCTGAGCAAGGCCCCTTTATTATTTTTCGCCGTCGCCGCTTTGTCTCCTGGTTGAGTGATCAACTGGAGTTAAACGTGCCCTATGACGAGTTAGCCCGGCAGTTGATCCAGGGAGAGGGGCTCTGGACCGATGCCCCGGAGGTGAACTTTCTCACCGCCACCGTGGATCCAGAAAAAGAGGGCCGTCCCGATCCTGTGGTGCTGACCGGCCACCTGTCTCGTGCCCTGCTGGGCCTGCGAGTCGACTGCCTGGAGTGTCATGATGATCGCCTGGGTACGATCGTGCTCAGTTCGGATGGCCAGAACCGTGAAGGAACCCAGCAAGATTTCCACCAGCTGGCCGCCTATTTTGGAGAGGTGGAAAACTCCGTGACCGGGATCCGTGATAACGACCAGAGAGAGTACCGCTACAAGTACCTGGATGCGGAAGAGACCGATGTCATCGTCCCCCAGGTTCCCTTCCTGGAATCGCTGGCTGGCGGTCGCGGGTCTCGTCGTCAACAGCTTGCACGCTGGGTGACCCATCGCGACAACAGGCCATTTGCCCGCACGGCAGTCAACCGAGCCTGGGCCATCCTTTTTGGCAGGCCCCTGGTTGACCCGATCGATGACATTTCGCTGGTGGGTCCCTATCCGCCCGGAATGGAGCTACTGGCAAATGATTTCATTGAGAACGGCTTTGACCTGCGCCGCCTGTTCCGTGTTATCAGTTCGCTGGAAGTGTTTCGCATGGAAAGCCGGGCGGATTTTGAAGTGACAGAAAGGCACGAGCAGGACTGGGCCGTCTTTCCACTCACTCGGCTCCGCCCGGAACAAGTGGCCGGCGCGATTTCCCAGTCGGCGAGCCTGGGCACGATCAACGCAGAGGCCAATTTTTTTCGGCAGCTGACGCGGATTATTGACCAGGGCGATTTCCTGGTGCGATACGGTGACCAGGGGCGTGACGAATTCGACCAGAACCCAGGGACCGTTGCCCAGCGATTGCTCATGATGAACGGGGAATTGGTGAGACAGCGGACGATGGGGAATCCACTTTTCACCGGTTCCACCCGTATTGCCCAGCTGGCAGAGAATGACGAGCAAGCGGTTCGCATGGCATACCTCTGCGTCCTCACCCGTGAACCGAGCAGGCGGGAGATGGAATATTTCCGCCATCACCTGGAACAGACAGAAGCGGGGGAGTATGCAGAGGCAATGGAAGATCTTTACTGGACGCTTCTTAATAGCAGCGAGTTCTCCTGGAACCATTAATCGGAAAGAGGATGGGAATGCAGATGGCTGGAAAGGAAACAAGGGTCGAGCACGCGTGCTGTCGGAGCAGGGAACATGCTGATCGCCGTACGCTCTTGTCTGCCGGCCTGGGACTTGCCGGGGGGCTGGGGACAAGCTGGCTGACACCGCTTGCAGAACTCCTGGCCCAGGATCAAGAATCGGCAGACCGTGGCCAGGTGGCTCGTAGTGTGATCGTGCTATGGATGGAGGGAGGTCCTAGCCAGCTGGAGACGTTTGACCCCCATCCTGGCACATCGATTGCGGCCGGCTCCAGGGCGATCTCGACAAATGCTGACGGGATCCAGGTCAGTGCCCAGCTGCCTCGCATGGCAGAGCGAATGGACAAGCTTGCCCTGGTACGGAGCGTGGTCAGCAAGGAGGGGGATCACGAGCGTGCAACGTCCTATGTCAAGAACGGTTTTCGTCCTCAGCCGACAGTCGTTTATCCTTCCCTGGGATCCGTGATCTGCCACCAGCTCCGTGACCAAGTAGAGATTCCTCGTCATATTTCTATCCTCCCTGGAAGCTGGCCGGCAAAAGGAGGGTTTCTGGGTGCCCATTATGATGCCTTCCGAATAGGAGATCCGCAGCAGCCGATCCCGGATGTCCGTTCCCAGGTTTCACCCGAGCGAGCCACAAGGCGATTCAATGGCCTGGTCGATGTGGTCGAACAGGAATTCGCCCGGGGACGCTTTGAACAGCTGGAACAGAAAAAAACACTTCACATGGCGGCGATACGGCAGGCCAAGCGGATGATGTCATCGAGCCAGTTGGAGGCATTTGAAATTGGCCGGGTTTCCCAGGCAGTCCGGCAGCAATTTGGCGATACACCCTTTGGCCGTGGTTGTCTGGCAGCATCACGACTGGTGGAAGTCGGAGTCCGTTGCGTGGAAGTAACCTTGCGGGGCTGGGATACCCATATCAATAACCATGAGAAACATGGCGAACTGAATGCCGTGCTGGACATGGCGATGTCGGCCCTGCTGGACCGACTCCATGAGAAGAACCTGCTTCAGCATACCGTCGTACTCTGGGGAGGAGAATTTGGTCGCACGCCGGAGATGAACAGCCTTGATGGACGTGACCACTGGCCACACGGTTTTACGATCGCGCTGGCCGGGGGAGGGATTCGTGGAGGCCAGGTGGTCGGGGAGACATCCCCGGCTCCGGATCTGAAAGCCCGGGATCTGACCGTGAACGTTGACTCTCCTCAGACGATCGATAATATTCATGCGACCGTGCTGCATGCCCTTGGCGTGGACCGGGGAGTGACCGTTTACACTCCCAAGGGTCGGCCGATTACTCTTAATGATGCACCGCCGATCAAGCAACTTCTTTCTGCCACATGAGTCGGGTCTCTACTCGCCAGCCATCGGGGTAATTACACTAGACGGTCTGCAGGGCCTGCGCTCTTTTCCTGCCCTGCAACTGCTTGTTTGGCAAGAAACCGGAAGGAACTGTCATGAGATTGTCGAGCTGGATTATGCTCCTGGTGGTCTCCACGATGCCGACCATCGGACATGGTGAACCGACCACGCGGCCGCTGGAGGGACTCAAGGAAAACGCCCCGAACCTGCATGCTCTGACAGGTGCGAGGATTATCATCTCACCAGGAAAGGCGCTCGAAAAAGGGACGATACTGATTCGTGGCCGAAGCATCATTGCAGTAGGAACAAAGCTCGAGATCCCTGCCGGTGCCCGTGTTATCGACCTGGCTGGCAAGACCGTCTATGCAGGGTTCATTGATAGTTATGGGGAGGTCGATCTTTCCGCGGATGAGAAATCGCAGGGGGCCAGTCACTGGAATTCCTTGGTCACCCCGCAGCTGGATGCAGGGGATGGGTACCAGGCAGACACGGGCCTGGACAAGACGCTTCGTAGCCAGGGGCTTACGGTCCGGCTGATCGGGCCCTCTACAGGGATACTCAAGGGGACGAGTGCCCTGGTGACAACAGGAGAGGATCCACGTCGTCATGCGATCCTGGCAACCGGCGTCGCACAGCACGGAAAGTTGACCGTTCCTCGTGGACGTGGACGTGATAATTACCCCAATTCTCCCATGGGGGCCGTGGCGCTGGCCCGACAGACATTCCACGATGTGATGTGGAGCCTGGAAGCCTGGGATGCATACCGGGCAGATCGTACCCTGCCCCGGCCGGAACGCAATGATGCCCTTGTGGCCCTGGAAAAGACCCGTGCTGGGAAGCAGGTCATCATCCTCGATGCGCCCAATGAACAGTATTTCCTCCGGGCGGATCGATTTGCACGGGAATTTTCCCTGGCAGCTGTGATCCGTGGTTCAGGACGTGAATACAGGAGACTGGCGGAAATTCGAAAGACCGGTCGCAGTGTCATCGTCCCGCTTGTTTTTCCCAAGGCTCCTAATGTTGGTGCCAGTGAAGCGGCTTTGGATGTCTCCTTGGAGGAACTGATGCACTGGGATCTGGCTCCGGAGAACCCTGCTCGCATGGTGCAGGAGGGAATTGAGATTCTCTTTACCAGTCACGGTCTGGAAAAGCGGGATGAATTTCTGCAGCGTCTGCAAAGGGCGGTGGCTCGGGGGCTGGATGAAGAGGATGCGCTCAGGGCGTTGACGACCGTTCCTGCCCGGTTGCTGGGAATTGAACAACTGGCCGGTACAGTTCAGCCGGGAAGACTTGCCAACCTGGTGGTAAGTGATGGAAGTCTATTTGAGACGGGTGCCAAGGTCGAGGAAACCTGGGTGAGCGGGAAACGTTACCGGGTTACCAGGCCGGCGGAGCAGGTCGAGGTGGTTGGCCAGTGGCGGCTCTCGGCTGATGCCCTGACGGGGAAGGACAAGTTCTGGCTGCTGGAGATCACCGATGACGGGAAAAAATTGTCGGGACAACTCTATCGCGATACGAAACCGAATGAAAAGCAGCTCATCAAGTTCAGTCGCTTGAGCCAGAGGGATGCCCGTGTGAGTGGCGTGTTGCCGGCCAAACCTTTTGAACGTGAGGGCTTTATCCAGTTGACATTGGTCGTGACCGAGAAAGATGGCAAGGCGATTGGTACTGGACAATGGACATGGCCCGATGGCACCCAGTTGGAACTCTCTGCCCGTGACCCGGGAGGAGCCAAATCCGAAAAGCAGGTGGAGAAAGAACCTGGAGAGGGGAAGGAAAAACAGGTCGAGGCGAGTTTTGCTGTCAACTATCCTCTCGGGGCCTTTGGAACAGAAGGCCCCGTGACCCGGCCGGAGATCCTGGTCATCAAGAATGCAACCATCTGGACATCGGGTCCAGATGGGGTTCTGGAAAACGCCTCCATGCTGATTCGTGCCGGCAAGATTATTAAGGTTGGTCAAGAAGTCGATGTCCCGGCCGGCGCGGTGGTGGTGGATGCGACGGGAAAACATGTTTCAGCCGGGATTATCGACTGCCACTCCCACATGGCGTCCGACGGTGGGATCAACGAGAGTACTCAGGCAATCACGGCAGAAGTTCGAATCGGCGACTTTATCGACGCAAATGATGTGACGATTTACCGCCAGCTGGCGGGTGGAGTTACCTGCTCGAATATTCTTCATGGATCGGCGAACCCGGTTGGTGGACAGAACCAGGTGATCAAGTTGCGCTGGGGTCTTCCGGGGGAGCAGCTCAAGTTTGACGAGGCACCGGCCGGCATCAAGTTCGCCCTCGGCGAGAATGTCAAGCAGAGTAACTGGGGTGATGAATACACGACACGCTACCCTCAGACACGCATGGGAGTGGAGCAGCTCATGCGGGATGGTTTCCAGCGAGCCATCCAGTACCGAGAGGATTGGGATGAGTGGAAAAAAACAGGCAAGGGGATACCCCCCCGCCATGACCTGGAACTGGAAGCCCTGGCAGAAATTGTCGAGGGAACGCGATGGATCCATTGTCATAGTTACCGGCAGGATGAAATTCTTGCGCTCCTGCGTACGCTGGAGGACTTTGACATCCAGATTGGTACCTTCCAGCATATTCTGGAAGGATACAAGGTGGCTGATGCGATGGCCAAGCACGGTGCGATGGGGTCTGCTTTCTCAGACTGGTGGGCTTACAAGATCGAGGTTTACGACGCCATCCCCTATAACGGTGCCTTGATGCACGAGGCCGGCGTTGTCGTCTCTTTCAACTCAGACGATCGCGAACTGGCCCGGCACCTGAACCACGAGGCCGCCAAGGCGGTCAAGTACGGGGGTGTTGCCCCGGAAGAAGCACTCAAGTTTGTCACGCTCAATCCGGCCCGACAGTTACGCATCGAAAAGCATGTTGGCTCGCTGGAAGTGGGGAAACATGCTGATTTTGTCATCTGGAGTGGATCTCCCTTGAGCGTGTTTTCCCGTTGTGAACAGACCTGGATTGAGGGCCGGCGTTACTTCGACCGTCAGCAGGACATCCGTTCTCGGCAGCAGCGGGATCAGCGACGGGCTGCCTTGATCCAGAAAATCCTGCTTTCAGGTGAAGCGATGCTGGCCCCCGGGGAGAGGAGTGCCCCGGAAGAGGACCTCTGGCCACGCGAAGATATTTTTTGCCACCACCATGACCATGGTCATGGGCATAGCCGCCATGACCAGGACTCTCAAGATCGACTGCAGCAGTTGCAGATGTTACTGGTACGGCAAGAGTAAGTGAACGAAAGACAGGTTGTAACAAGATAGTTTCTTACCCCGGAATGATAGTGATGATCTCAAGAAAAGACATGCTTCTCCTGCTTGGTTCTCTCCTCATGCTGGCTGGGTCGTCGGGGCTGACTGCCTCGGATGAAATCCCTGGAGCACCACAGGACCACCCGATTGCCCTGGTAGGAGGGACGGTACACACGGTCTCTGGCGGGACGTTGGAGGGCGGGGCTGTGTTATTTGATAAAGGGCGCATCATCGCAGTTGGACTGCAGGTGGAATTCCCTGAAGGAACCGAACAAGTGGATGCTCGTGGCAAGCATATCTACCCGGGCCTCTTTGATGCCTACACGAACCTGGGGCTGGTTGAAATCAACTCGATCCGAGCCACGCGTGATGAGAGTGAGGGAGGAAACCTGAATCCCAACGTGCGGGCAGAAATTGCCGTCAACCCGGATAGCGAGTTGATTCCTGTTGCTCGTAGCAATGGTGTGCTCCTTGCCCTGACGGCCCCAACCGGAGGTCTTCTGTCAGGGAAATCAGCGGTCCTCCAACTGGATGGCTGGACCTGGGAGGATCTGACAGTGAAATCGGGTGCCGGAATGCATATCAGCTGGCCATCCATGTCTCCGGTAAGTGACTGGTGGATCGAGAAATCTGCCAAGGACCAGATTCAAGAAAGAGACAGGCAATTGAAGCTCCTTGAGGAGACATTCAAGCGGGCCCGGCTTTCCATGCAGGCTCGGCAGGGAGAAGAAAAGGGACCCGGTGATCTTCGCCTGGAAGCCATGATCCCGGTACTGCAAGGCAGGCAACCGATCATTGTCTCGGCCAACAGTATCTCGCAGATCCAGTCTGCTGTGGCATTTGCCGTACGGCAAAAGGTTCGTCTCGTTATTTTCGGAGGCTATGACGCTCCTGCCTGTTCAGCCCTATTAAAGCAGCATGACGTGCCGGTGATCGTGGGAAGTGTTTATCGGCTTCCACGTCGACGGGGTGACGATTATGACGCCGCCTTTACACTGCCAGCTCGCCTTCACCAGGCAGGAGTCTCGTTCTGCATTGCCTCGAACGGCCGTTTTGGAGCATCCAATGTTCGGAACCTGCCATACCATGCTGCGACGGCAGTGGCATATGGTTTGCCCGCCGAGGAGGCACTCAGGGCGATCACGCTCTCCCCGGCACGGATCCTGGGTGTGGATGACCAGGTTGGTTCAATCACAACGGGGCATGATGCGACGCTGATTGTCACCTCGGGTGACCCATTGGAAACAACGACCCGAGTCGAGCACGCCTTTGTACAGGGACGCCAGGTCGACCTGTCGAACAAGCACACGCGTCTGTGGCAGAAGTACAGGACAAAGTACCAGCAACAACGGGACGCTGCGGGACAGTAGAATCCTTACGGTGGTGGCTGGCGGAGCCTGTTGAGATCCAGGAAACTCGCCCCGTTGACTTCTACCTTGCGAGTACGCAGCTGGTACGTGATCCGTCGGGCCGCTGCGTTGGGATTCGGAGAGCGGTTTTTATCCAGCCATAGCCGGGCATCTTGCCTGCCCCCTTCCAGCACGAGCATCTCCTTGGCCTGGGAGAATGTCAGACGGTGAGCCAGGGCAATATATGCCTCGGATTCGATATAGGTATTACCGACTGCTTCTAGCTCAATCCCCTTGCTGCCGATCACGGACAGGTCTGCCACGGTCAGTTGTTCACAATGAAGTTCCGCTCCGCCAGGCCCGGTTTCGCCAAGTTTTTCCAGGTTCAGGTTGTCTTCCCAGTTCTTGACTGGCCTGTAGACACTGTGAACCTTCCCGGCAAAACGGATAATCCGTTCTCGGTAGTCTCCAGAAAAACCGTTATTGAAGTGGATCTGTATATTGGACAGCCCCCCGCTGTCAGGGTCTGTTTCGATGGGTGGGCGTCCAGGGTCAGGGATGCCGGCCTTGTTTTGACGGAAAATACTGCTGATCCCTCCAGCACCCTCCCCGATAATCTGGCCGGTCTGTTGATGGATGACCAGGCGGCTGACTTGGAGCTGGTCCGTAGACAGGTCCTGTCCCTGCTTGTCCCGGACCTTGTTCTGGAGAAAGACATCCCCGCTAAAGGCAAGCTGGGAAAGGTCAATCGTGGCGGCAGTACGAGGATTTGCAAGATCGATTCTTCGTGACAGCTGGATTTCTACTTCCCCGCTCATGATGACCAGGTCCAGTGACTGCCCATTCTCAAGCTGGTGTTGGGCCCGGGATTCGACATCCCCGATAAGTCGCGCGGATAAACCATTGAAGATAAGTTGTTTTTTCCAGGTTACCTGCCTGGCTGATGTCCCGGGCTTTTCTTCTTGGCCTGGATGTATGGTCAGCTGGCCACCACCCACCACCTGGATTTGATTGCCTTGTTGATCAAGGCGGATTTCTGGCCCGGACAATTCGAGCGAAGAGATCGAGATCCAGGCTGGTTTCCCCCCCTGCCCGTTTCCCTTGACCTCGATGGCCGCCAGCCCATTTGAGGCTCTCTGCATCTGCAACATCTCGCCATGAATCAACAGGGGGGGGCGAGTCTGGCTGCCAGCTTCGTTGAGTTGCTTGACAGTGACATTTCCCTGGATCGTGACATCACTTAATACCGGCTGGCTGCCATAATCAAGCATCTGGGCCCTGACCAGGTCCCCACTGACGGAGAAAGTAGACGTGGAGGGGGCGTTGTTTCCTGGTGAGGAGAGTGATAATTCAACGCTGGATCGGGGAGCAGCGGCGGTGGCTGGCAGATCAAGTTGTGAAAAGTGCTGTACCCAGATCTCGGCCCGGGATGTTCGAACCGTGAGTCGACTGCTGTCCAGTTCGACGTTCCCGATGGCCGCCATCTTGATCGGACGGAAGCCGAGATGCTGCTCGCCTGGGGAAGGATTATTGTCCAGCAGTGAAGGACGTTGGCCTACGGTGGGATCTGTTAACAGGGGAAGTGTTTTATTTCCAGCCTGACGGCTCACAACCGGTACCCTCTTTAGCCATATGTGTAACTGGTCGCTCCCGATACGTTGTTTGTTTCCGAGCGAGAGGTCAGCATTTCCCTTGAGCGACAGGACGTGTTCATCATCGTGTCTCTGGAGGTGGCAATGCTCTTCCCAGTGGGCCAGGAATGTGCGGTTGTCGGCCATTTTCCTTTCAAAGGACCCTGCTCCCTCGGCATGAAGTTGCCCCAGGTCTGTCTTGTCCAGGGGCAACTGGTAGGCGATCGACTTGGCAATGATCTGGTTTTCGCCATAAGTCACCGTGGCCTGTTCTGGATCATCGATGACCAGGTTGCGATTCGTGAATTCGTAAGACAACTCTCGCCCTCGAACGATGGCCCTGGAGGATGGACTCTGCAGGATCGCCGGATTTCCGGTAGCCACGAGCTTGCTGGGTATTAACGCGGAGGTGGCCGCAAGAGCAGGAGTACCATTGCGAGATTCTGTTATCGTGTCACTACCCTGGCGAGTCGGCCGGGCAAATGAGAGTTCCAGCCGCAGGCACGTCAATTGGTCAATGTCCTTTCCCTGCCGTTCGATGGAAAGCTGGACATTGTCCTCCAGGGATAGCTGAAGTTGTTGAAAATCGAACCGCAGGGGGCCGTCACAGGAGACGTCCAGTAAAAGCGGATCAACATGGGTGGCTTTCGAAAGGGAGTTGTCCAGATCCAGTGGGTTGGCACTGACCTGGAGTTGGAGTTCCTTCACATGGATGAGTTCCATGGAGTCAATCTGCCCGGCAGCAATTCCCTGTTCGACCCGTCCATCGAGATTGTCGATGTCCGAGAGATTGATTACCAGGTCACGGCCTCGTCCTTTATGAGGGCCAAGTTGGAAATCAACATCATTGGCAGTCCAGATGCGTTGGCGATCAATCTGGACATTCCGTGTATTGATGCGTACCGCATCTCCCTTGCCTGGCTGGGTCTCTGGGCTATGGATCGACACACTCCCCACGAGACGGCCGGCAGAGATCATGCCGCTCTGGGACTGGGTCAGTCCAAGCAGATCATCGCTTCGGATGACCGCACCCTCGGGTGATTGCAGGATGTAAGGACGCCTGGTCCCTTGCTGTTCGGATCCGGAAAAAACCACGATCGTGCAGGGGGCCAGTACCAGCTCTCCATCTCCCGGCTTGTATTGCTGGAACAGAAGAATGGCATGATCACTCTCGATGGACTTGGGGGAATCCAGTTGCCAGGCATCGGGCGGGAAGAGTCGCTCAAGAGCATCCTGGTTCACTGATGGAGGTCTGTTCCAGCTGTCTTCTCCCAGGACTGTCGAGGGAGTCAGCGGAGGGTCGATATGGGGTACTACGATCAGGACATAGGCCCCGTGGGCGACCAGGAGGATCGCGAAGCACATCGTGGCTTCCATCAAACGTCGGAACATGTCGTTGCTTCTCAGTTGGATGGCGAGACAGGAGTATTTTTTCCGGGGTCGTCATGATAGTGGCGGACCAGGTCATGCCAGCGACCCTTCGCTTTTAAAAGCATCTCGATCAACTCTCGGACAGCTCCAGCCCCCCCTGCCGATATCGTTTGATAATCAGCGACCCGCTGGACTTCCTCGGCAGCATCGCTTACAGCGACACCCAGGCCCACCTGCTGGATCACGGCAATGTCGGTCAGGTCATCACCGATATAGCAGACCTGGGAGGGTTCGAGCTTGAGCTGTTGGATGATCTGTATCGCCACTGGAAGCTTGTCTTCGAAGCCCTGTCGGACAATATTGATTCCCAGCTCGGCAGCTCGCAGTTTAACGATCTGAGAGGTGCGGGCGGTCAGGATGCCAAACTCGTAACCGGCACGTTGCCAGAGCTTGATTCCCAGCCCATCCCGGACGTGGAACTTCTTCATCTCGATTCCCTGGTTGTTGAAGATGATCCCTCCATCACTCAGGACACCGTCGACGTCCGAGAGGATCAGCTTGATATCGAGGACTGCAGGGGGTGAGTTCATGATCTGCTTGGGGTCCAGGGAAGTGGGTTGGCTAGGCACTCCGGAAGGGAATGGTTCCGGGTGTCTCTGGTTGCATGCCTGTTGTCTCAGTACTTCTGGAAACCGGACGAGGACACCATTCAATGGCATCTGTGATATCAAGCATGCCGCGCGGCTGGCCGGAGCTGTCGATGACAGGAAGCTCACTGATTCGTCTGGTCGCCAGGATTTCGATCGCATCTTCCATCAGGGTATCGAGATTCACGGTAATGGGTTCTCGAGTCATCACCCCGGCGACATGGCTGTCGAGGTTGTTTTCCTGTTTCTGTTCGAGCAACCTGGCGAGGTCACTATCTGTGAAGATCCCGGTCAAACGACCCTCGTTGTCCACCAGCATGATTGCGCCGGTTCGGCGACCGGGAAGGCTGGCGGCGACAAATACCTGTCGAACGGTGTGGGATTCCAGGGCGACGCGACACTGGTCCAGGGGTCGCATCACGTCCGAGACCCGGGCCAGACGCCGGCCCAGGTTGCCCGCGGGATGACAACGGGCAAAATCATCCTGGCAGAATCCTTTCATTTGACTCAGGACAAGGGCGAGTGCATCTCCTAATGCCAGCATGACAGCGGTGGTCGTGGTGGGGGCCAGTCCCAGGGGGCCTGCTTCCTCAAGGTCTCCCAGTGGCAAGGTCACCGACGACTGGAGGCCAAGTGAGCTGCCCGCCCGCGAGGTGATCGATATGATTGGCACCGGGATGTTCCTGATGGTGGGGATCACGCGAAGAATTTCCTCGGTTTCCCCGCTATAGGAAAGGGCCAGGACGATATCCCCCTGTTGTACGCGGCCCAGGTCGCCATGGACTGCCTCTGACGGGTGGAGAAAATGGCTGGCCGTTCCCGTGGAACTGAGAGTGGCGGCGAGCTTCTGGCCGATGAGTCCGGCCTTTCCCATTCCGGTAACAATCACGTTTCCTGCAGTTCGCAGCAATAGCTCCAGGGCAGATGGAAAACTAGCCGGGATATTCTTGGCCAGATCCCTGATTGCGGCGGCTTCTGCAGACAGAACCTCGCTGGCCATGCGAAGGTGCTCGGTATGGTCTGCGGGGGCATTGATACCCTGGCCCTGCTGGTATTGTGCTTCAGCACTCATGGACACGTCTTCCTTGACGTACGGTGGAGAATGCCCGGAACATGTCCGGGGTGCATTCCAGGCAGCGGGAGATTTTACCCCCCAGGCCGATCTGGGGCAACGACAACCCACTCTTGATATGGCCGCTTGGCGGGGCGGGTGCCAGAAAAACCGGGATTAATCCCGCATCCGGCTTGCCTGGCCAGCCTGGCCAAATGCAGTCATGCGGGCGATACAGACCTGTTTCATTGCCGACCGGGCTGGTTTGAGGTAGGCTCGTGGGTCAAATTCAGATGGCGATTCTGCCAACACCTGGCGTATCGCGCCGGTGATTGCCATGCGATTATCCGTATCCACGTTGATCTTGCGAACACCATGGCGGATACCACGCTGAATCTCCTCGACCGGCACACCCCATGTCTGCCGGATGTCTCCGCCAAACTCGTTGATGATATCCTGTAGTTCCTGTGGAACCGAGGAACTCCCGTGCATCACCAGGTGCGTGTTGGGAAGCCGTTGGTGGATTTCCTCAATGCGGGTCATGGCAAGTACTTCCCCATCGGGCTGGCGGGTAAACTTGTAAGCCCCATGGCTCGTACCAATAGCCACCGCCAGTGCATCGACCCCTGTTTCTTTCACAAACTGCTCGGCCTCTTCAGGGTCGGTCAGGAGCTGTTCACGTGAGAGTGTCCCCTCGGCACCATGCCCGTCTTCCTGGTCCCCCATGCCCGTTTCCAACGAGCCCAGGCAGCCCAGTTCTCCCTCGACCGAAACGTTCTGCGGATGGGCCAGTTCCACCACCTGGCGGGTGATGTTTGCGTTGTATTGAAAGTCGGCAGGTGTCTTACCATCTTCCTGAAGGGACCCATCCATCATCACGGATGTAAAGCCGTTCTCGATGGCGCTCTGGCAGGTCGCCACGCTGTTTCCATGGTCCTGGTGCATGACAACAGGGATCTGTGGGTAAAGTTCCACGGCAGCCAGCATCAGGTGGCGCAAGTAAGCATCCTGGGAATAGGAACGAGCTCCCCGGGAAGCCTGTACAATAACAGGAGAATCGGTCTCTTCCGCCGCTTCCATGATCGCCTGGATCTGTTCCATGTTGTTGACATTAAAAGCGGCCACGCCGTAGCTGTTTTCAGCTGCGTGGTCCAGAACGGTGACAAGAGGAACAAGTGCCATCGAAGGAATCTCCTCGGCCAGGAAGGTCAAACCCTCCATTATGGGAGCGGGCGGGTTGACCGCAAGTGGTCGGAATTACCCTTTCCCGTAAGCAGCCCAGATTGCTTTCTGTGAACCCCGGACTACTCGATTTCAAACAGGTCGTCACGCTGGGTCTGGGCCAGTCGGATTAAAATGATGATGGAGGTTTCCGTTTGAGCCGTGGTGTCACGGAAGAAATTCCCTCCCATACCATGAGAAGAGGGGGAGCTGGAAAGCACGAACGACTGTCCAGGAGCAAGTGTATGTATGATCTCCAGCTGATCAAATCTCTCGACCTCCCGGTCCGATTTGAGTAACCAGGCACCATCCTGGCCGACAAATTGAGACCGTGCCTGACCATGGTGGATTTCCGGTGCCATCTCCAGGCGTATTCGCCCGTCCCCAAGGGGGTAAGTGCGAAGGCCAAGTACGCACTGGGCTTGCAGGTAAGTTTTTCCCTGGGTGTAATCCCCGTCCACCAGGAAGGCTGAAAGCTGCTCGTGTGTCGAGGGGCTTACCACGATACGGCCAGGCTGGCCGGAGCGGAATTGCATTCGCTGTGTTCGATTAGCAGATTGTGTCAGCACGTTGCCCCTGCGCTGTTCCATGTCCGTTGTATTGCGATCCGACTCGATCAATTCAATCAACGACTCGGGAAGTGAACCACCGATCAATCCACACCGTATGCCGTTCGCATCCAGGTGACGTCGTAATTCGATCGGCAGGTGAGTCTCGTCCAGGCTTTCCCACAACGGATTACCAGCCCGGGCGTGTTGGGGCGCCACGTGGATGAACATGACTTCCAGGACGACCGAGTCCTGGGACATACGGGCCTTTTCCAGAAGTGCCGGTTTCTCCTGGGAATCCACTGTCCAGCGTGGTTTCACCAGCTGGGAACAGGCTGCCAGGGGCAAGAGCACCATCGTGATGGAGATCAGCAGGCCTGCGCGAGAGGGTGACATCCGTGTCCAGACAAAATTACAGGTGGAAGAGAATCACACGGTCGGAAAAAGGATATCGATGGTTGAAAGGGGGGTCAATGTGAATTCACGGCCCTTCATTCTTCCGCTTTCCGACCTTGTTGATGGTCATCCAGATATCTCCCTTGATGGGTAACCCGCCGGGGGCCTTCAGGTTGTAGCTTATCTGCATTTGCATCACCGGTTTGAGATCCTCGATCTCCAGGAAGATCGTTTTCCCGTCCGCTTGCAGTACAGCATCCCAGACCTCGACCTCATCCTGTCCCTGGGATCGGGGATTGGAGACCTTGAAGTGAGGGGACCCGTAATTGCCGCTCCAGCGATAGTTCCACTGCTCCACGGCATAGTTATTAATGTCCACTGCGGAAGTGGCTAGGAGCTTGTCCGTGAACGTTACGTAGATTCCATCCTCCACCACTCGAACTGCCGATGGCATGTGAATCGGCTTGTCCGTTCGTCGTACACGGTAGAAGCCACCGTCCACTCCGGTATTGGAACTCCAGCCGACAAGGCCACAAAGGTAAAGTTGCCCGTCGCGAGGGTGAAATCGTCCCCGCATGATGCCGGTCGGAAACCGGACCGGAAATGCTGCCACGGCGCCCTGCATGACACCATCGACCTGCTCGTGCATCACGTGCCACAGCTTGCCAGTACCATAGGATGTGGAGAGCATTTTTCCCTCAAAGGGCCCCCACGATGAGCTTGGGACCCACAGCTGCGCAGCTGGTGAACGGTCCACGTTCTTGGGAAGCCAGACAAGGGGAGCCTCGTAAGTTGTCGGTCGTTCTCCACGGTGGAAGGAGTACATGTTGCCGTAAAAACCACCAGGCTTGCACAGGTTAATCCGGTTGGCTGGCGTCCAGTGTCCTTCCTGGTCACTGGTTGCCATCTCACCGGCTGGCCCGATGCCCACTCCATTGGCCGCCC
This sequence comes from uncultured Pirellulaceae bacterium, assembly GCA_964476375.1. Lineage (GTDB taxonomy): Bacteria > Planctomycetota > Planctomycetia > Pirellulales > Pirellulaceae > SAT2750. The sequence goes on along the minus strand of CAYYZW010000326.1, from coordinate 3,103 downwards.
GGAAACCGTTACAGACGATCTCCGATGTCGCCCCGTCAGGTGAAACCTTGATCAAGGTCCCGTGGTGTGGCACCACAGAATCTTTCGCATGGCGAGCTGACTTGGCATAGTAAAAATTACCTTTCTTGTCCGTCTGGAGATCCATTGCAAATTCATGGAAATGCTCTGTAACCTGGTGGTCATTATTGAAGCTCTCGTAAAAGTCGATCTCGCCGTCCCCGTCCAGGTCATGGAGCCGGGTTATCTGGTCACGGCATCCGACATAGATCACGTCATTAACGATTTTCAGACCAAGCGGCTGAAACATACCCGTTGCAATCCGCCGCCAACGGAGTTCCTTGAGATCCCCCTCGACCCCCTCCACGGTCCAGACATCACCGCTCCAGGTACAGACTGCAGCCTTGGTACTGTCCTTGAAAAAGTCAAAGCCGCCAATCCGCATCCAGGAGTTCCAGGGATTGTCCCGAGGGAGCGAAAGCTCATCGATAGCATAAGGCCCCTTGGACTCGCCGCCTCGGCCCTCCGTCGTGATGACCGTGTCGGTATATCGGCCCGCAGCGCCGCCCGTGAGTGCCTTGAGGGACCGGGGGACGTCCTTCAATTGCATTTTGCCAAAGTTCTCTGCTTCCTCCTCCATGCCGTGCCAGAACAAGGCGGTCAATTGAGTTGTCTTCTTGGAAGGAGCAATGGTAAGACGCAGGTACTGGTCGTCATCGATAACAGTGGCACTGGCCGACCCTCCCCAGGAGACCGCCCGGGATTGGCGGATGACCTTGACCCCTGCCAGGTGGGCGATCTCTTCCTTGCCAAGCAGACGCTGGTGAAATGTTACATCATCCAGGGCACCGGAAAACGGAGGTACGAAATTGTCGGCGGTGTGACCAATCTTGATGACGTGGTTGGGATCCACCGGGGATAGGAGCTGTTTTCCATTGTCTGCCTGGCCGTCAACAAACAAGTGGGTTGTCCCGTCCTCGGCGCATGTCACAGCCACATGGTGCCAGTTTCCGTCGCCTACCGACCGTCGTGAACTGACAACCCCTACCCAGCCGATATCAAAACAGAGCTTGCCATCGCGCACGAAGAAGGTTTTTCCCTTGGGTTCCCAGATGCCCTTTTCGGGCCCCCTGGCGAAAATAGTGCCTCCCTTGGTCGTCTTGATCCAGGCTGTCAGGCTGTAGTTGTCCAGACCCATTTTAAGTAGCTGCTGGTTTGCAATCGTCACCCGGTCCGCCCCGGAAAAATGGAGGGCCTGGCCATGGACTCCTCGGGTGTGGCTGGCTGTGGTCGAAAGCCCCTGGTGAGCCTTTCCCACACTGTTCGAGATCGTCTTCTCCTGGTCGGCATCGAATTTCCAGTGACCGAGAAGTTTCTGCGCAAATAAAGCCGTGGAGCTCTTGTTTTCTTGCTCGGAAACCGGCTCTGCGGGAGGAGAATGAAAAGTGACGAGTGCTCCCGTTGGCAGTGGTTGGACAGAGGCTGACATCCCCTGGGGGCGTTGGCTCAGGGTGACTCGCAACGGTTTCTCATGAGGTCCGATCTCGATGGTTCGAGCAATCGCGGAGGTGGAATCGTCGCCGGCGAGCCATGGCATTTCCAACACGTCAGTCTTTCCGACCGTGTACGAGAGGATAACCCGTGTGTCGTGCAGGTAGAGACCCTGGTAACGCGAATGTGCATGGGAAAGCGGCCCGAATGGTAATTCCCGTGGATCCTCAAAACTCTCTTCATGAGCCCAGCCCGGGAGGGCTGGTGTGGCAAAGACCTGCTTACCCAGAATATGCGGGTGTGTGCCATGGGAACCATCAAACATCACGTTGCGCCAGTCCAGGTTGCTCTCCAGCCAACCCCCGGCAAAGCGGAGCAAGTCGGAGTCAAAGAGTACCGATTCACCTGAATCACCAAGCCGAATTCGGATTCCCTTGTAGGCGATGTTCCCCGCTGGTTCGGCTGCTTGAAAGGAATGGGTCATGTAAGGACCGTAATCCATGGCAATCCACTTGGGAGATTTTTGCTGGGCGAGAAGTGGGAAAGAGACCAGCGTGATGACCAGGAAGAAGACCCGGCCAAGAAGTGGATTCAGGCAACGGTGATTCATCAGGAGAACTCCCGGGAGTGCGTGGATCAACACGGTGAGATGTTGAATCTAGGTGACTCAATCCGCTATATCAAGCAGTGAGAGGTTCAGGGATCCACTGGTATCAGCTTTGGCTGTGGAATGCGAACACCGACCACCCGCTTGTGTTCACGTTCAAGCTGGTCGAAGTTCTTCTTGAGAAAATGATACGTCGATTCAGGAGGCCCACGGTCGAGCCATTCCGATGCCAGTTGCTGCATATGAGCATTGTAGGCTGCTTCGGAATGGGTATGGATATAGCAGCGGCCCTGGTGACGACGAAGGTCTCCATCAAAATCAGGGCTCATGTGCCAGAGCTCATGAAAAACAGTGCCAAGCTTCCGTTGAAAATCCTCGTCCATAAAGCGTGGAAGATAAAAACGGAGAATATAGAGCATTTCCCGCCCGCTGGCGTCAAATAGCTGCTGGCAGGAATACCGGCGACCCCGGCGGATACCGCTGGATGCTCCATTCTCAAAACGCATGGGCGTAAGTGACGCATGAAGACCATGCCGGACTCGTTTGCGAGCTTGACTAAAGCAGACAGCCACCGCGGACATGTCAACGTGGCGCAGCTCCGGTGTGCGTGAGCAGATGTCCTCGCAGAGACGTCGGATGTGTACCGTGAAGTCGAAACCGGACTGGATGCGACTACCAGTGAATGGATATGCACTGGTCAACCCCGTAGGCCGACTCCACCCCATGAGCGCTCCTTCGTCGCGAGGCTTCTATCCGGTTTATGTTGGCTGGCTAACCAACACTAGTCTTCATCACCGGCATCGTCGTCGCCAGCATCGTCGCTGGCCGCTTCTTCACCGGTATCGTCGCTGCCCGCTTCATCGCCGGCATCGTCACCGGCATCGTCGTTGCCCGATTCGTCAACGGCATCGTCGTCAACGGCATCGTCGATGCCAGCTTCTTCAAAAGCATCGTCGAAGACCGATTCATCAACGGCATAATCATCAACAGAATCGTAGCAGGCCTCAT
>CAYYZW010000325.1:0-30435 GCA_964476375.1 uncultured Pirellulaceae bacterium | reverse complement strand
GTCCGGGCGGCGTCCTCCGGGGAGAACTCCACGTCGTCACAGTAACCCACTGCCCGCTCGACTCCTGCCACCGCCCGCTGGATGATCTCCTCGGTGGTCATCCGCAGCTTGAACTCACGGTGGATGGCGCTGGTTGCCAGGAAGACATGGATCCGGGCGGACTCGGCATGCTGGATTGCTTCCCAGGCGCGGTCGATGTCGGCATCATTGCAGCGAGCCAGGCCACAGATGGTGGCACCCTGGATCTCCCGGGAGATCTGCGAGACCGACTCGAAATCACCCGGCGAGGCGATTGGAAAGCCGGCCTCGATGACGTCTACCCCCAGGTCGACCAGCGCCTGGGCGAGTTCCATTTTCTCCGCCAGGTTCATGCTCGCACCGGGGGATTGCTCCCCATCGCGCAGCGTCGTATCGAATATCGTGATCTGTCGTGACTCGGTCATGGTCTGGATGCTCTTGTGTGAAAGTGGTGAATCATCAGCACCAGCGACCTGGTGAGGTTAGCCCGGCAGGTCGCTGGTTAACACGGTATGCCGGTCCCTGACCGGCCAGGGCAGTAACAGCCCGCCGCGTGTCGACGTGAGACGTCGTTGTCCGTTGCTTGTGGAATGAGAATTCACCGGGTCGTTCACTTTCGCTGCATAAAAAAACCCGAGGTCCGTGAGGCCTCGGGGTGTTGCTTTTGAGCCTTGGATGGTTCGCACCACACCCCTACGGCTTGCCCAGGGCAAGCAGGTCTAAAAGTCGTAACAGGGGAAGCCGGCTGTTTTTCATCATGATCGTATCAGTCAGGTGACATGAGCGGCACTTTTTGCACTCTAGCCGAGACATTCAGAAGGGTCAAGAGACACTCTTCTTTTGACCTGGCCTGGCTGGCCGGGCTGCTATTCTCCAATGCAATAAAGGTGCTTGTAGGTGCGAGCCACGATTTTCCCCTGGGAAAAAGCGAGCGAGCCACGTGTCAGTTCCTCGAGCTTGTTCTCGGCGACCACCTGGCATTCGGCCGGGTCGGGCTTGAGCACGAACGTCGTCCCCTCCATGTTAATCACGTAGAGCCTGCCATCGACGTGGCACATACTGCTCCAGCTTCCCCCGCTGCCCAGTCGCTTTTGCCAGAGTCGCGTGCCGGTTGCGACTTCCATGCACCAGGCGATGCCCGGCTCGTTAAGGATATAGACATGGTCTCCGACGATCACGCCGGATCCGACTCGCTGGGGGTTGTCCGGCTTGTCAGGCTTATGCCAGAGTCGGTGGCTGCTGGTCACGTCCCCTGATCCGCCCCGCCGGATGGCCAGCGAAGGGCCGCCGTAACCGCTCATGGTAACCACGGTGCTGTCGGTAACGAGCGGAGACGTGTAGACCAGCAGGCTGGCGCCCTCGCAGGTCCAGTGGATATTACCGCTACGGGGATTCACCGCGTAGAGCCGGTTCGGCATGCTGAGGAACATGGCCGCTTTTTTTCCGCTCCCGTGAATCACCGGCGTGCTCCAGGAGCCACGGAATTCCCCGACTTTCTCCGACGTGGCGTCGGGCGCTTCCTTTCGCCAGGATTCCTCGCCACTGCTCAGGTCCAGCCCGATCCAGAAGGTTCGTAGTCCCGGCCCGCAGTTGAGGATAACCTGGTTTTCAAAAATAACCGGGCTGGCGGCGGTCCCCCAGACATGCTGGAACGAGCCCAGGTCCTTGCTCCACCGCTTGTTGCCGTCCATGTCATAGGCGTGAAGACCTGCCGAGCCATGCCAGACAACGACCGTGGAGCCGTCGGTGACCGGGGAGGAGGCGCACTGGGGATTGGTCTTGTGGGTCAGTTCCTCCTTGTCATGCCGGATCGACTGTTCCCAGATTTTTTTTCCGTCGGCCAGGGAAAAGCAGAGCAGGCTGCGCGTGCGGCCCTCGTCACTGGCCTGGGAAACAAAAACCCGCTTCCCCCAGACGATGGGTGTGGAGTTGCCCGGTCCTGGCAGTGGAACCTTCCAGGCGATGTTTGAAGCGGAAGACCATTTCACCGGGAAGCCGGTTTCACTGCTGGTTCCCACCCCTTCCGGGCCGCGCCAGCCGGGCCAGTTTTCGGCCGGCAGGCGTCCTGTCAAATTGCACAAAAGGGCGGTTGTGAGCAGTGCCAGGAACAGTCGTTTCATGGTTTTTTCCCACTGGAGGGTAAAGGGGAGAGGGGGTGTTTTCCCTGTTTTAACATCTCCCGCACCGATTCACACGTCCCTGGTCGCCAAAGCAGAACTGGATCTTGAGCCGGGCTGGCGATTCGGTGTACTATCCCCGCACGGTTCACATGTTCGGTGGACCAGGGTGACAACGCTCAGGAGCAAGGATGCTCGATTTCCAGATCAAGCGATGCACGCGGCAATGCCACGTGACCCAGGAACAGTTCCATCCGGGGGATGCCTTTTATTCCGTGCTTGTTTCCGAGGGAGCCGAGGTGCTCCGCCACGACTACTCGGAAGCATCCTGGCCAGGCCCTCCCGAGGGAGCCCTGGGGTGGTGGAAGTCACGGATGCCGAAACCCTCCGCCACGAAGATCAACTGGGCTCCCAACGACATCCTGATGCATTACTTTGACCAGCTCTCCAGCGAGGTCTCCCAGCGGGACATGCGCTACGTGCTGGCACTGTTGATGATCCGCCGCCGTATCCTCCGCCTGGTCGATACGCTGGTCACCCCGGAGGGTGTGGAGCAGATGGTGCTTTACTGTCCAAAGAACGAAAACGAATACCAGGTAGTGGTCACCTCTCCTGGGAGCACGCGGATAGATGAGCTCCAGCAATCGATCACAGCACTCCTTTTCAAGGACGCAGCCTAAGAGGCCGGAAGATTCTTCCAGGACCGGCAGGGATACCATGAAGCAGACGCAGAAAATACTATTGATCCTGGTACTGGTCGCCAGTACATCAGGAGCGACCTGCCTTCCGCGCGGGCCCTGGCAGAAGAAGCATCCCACACCGCCGGTTGTCTTTGAGCAGTTTCCCACGCTCGATGAAGTCCTGGCGGTGGTCAATAACAGCCAGCGGGTGAAACAGCTTGACGCCCAGGGAGCCCGTGTCTCGGCCCCGGGGACACCGCGTTTGCGGGCCAGTATGGCGCTGGAGCGTCCGCGCCGGCTTCGCCTGCGTGCCGGTGTCTTTGATTTCAGCGGTCCCGAGCTGGATCTGGGAAGTAATGACGAGTTATTCTGGTTCTGGATCAAGCAGCACCCTCAGCCGGCGGTCTATTATGCCCGCCATGATGAATTCGACGGCAGCCAGGCACGGCAGATGATGCCGATCGATTTCCGCTGGTTCAGTGATGCGATCGGGCTGGTGGAGCTGGATCCTGATGATGTTCACGAGGGGCCCTTGCGGGCCGGCAAGGGCAAGCTGGAGATTCGCACCCATCTCCCGGCCGGGCAGGGAGAGATGCTCCGGGTGACCGTGATCGACGATCGTTATGGCTGGGTGCTGGAACAGCACGTACGTGATCCGGCTGGACAGCTGATGGTCTCGATCCACTGTTCACGGTATCGCTTCTATCCGGCCCACGGGGTCTCGCTGCCCCACCAGGTAGAGATTCACCTGCTGCCGGGACATGCCAACCAGATGAAACTGGAACTGGATGTGGCCGCCTACCAGATCAACCGCGTCAGCCCCTCTCCGAAGGAACTATGGGAAATGCCCGCTTACGAGGGTTACCCGGCGGTGGATATTATCACGCTCCCGGCAGCGGAATCGAGCAGGAGTGAACAGCAGCAGCGTGAAGAGCAGAGGGTCGGGTACCTGAGAGAGTCTTCCAGGTCGGCATTCCGTCCCCGCTTTCGCGGGGACACGGCCTGGCGGTAGCGTGCCGGATCAGACGTGGACGCCATGACGGCGCATCTTTTCCCGGGCCCGGCTGAGCGTGGGGCCGATACTGTTTTCCGGGATCCCCAGCAGGGAACTGATTTCCCGGTAACTCATGCCATCGAGGTGGTGTAAACGGACAATTTCGGCCTCGGAGGCACTCAGGTTCTCCAGTAGCCGAACGACCTCCTCCCGGTCGCTGGCTCTCTGTTCGGCGGAGGGCCGGGCATCGGCGGGGTCGGTGTCCATGCGGATTCGGAAACCGAATGCCTGGCTTGCGGTGTCATCACCGGACTCGCCATCGGCCCCGGCCGATGAAGTCCGAGGATGCTTGCGTTGGATAAATTCTCGCACCACGACACGGCGGGCGATGACAGCCAGGTAGGTGGCAAGGCTGCTTGAGCCCCGGAATCGTCGCAGCACGGCAAAGTCGTCCTTGATGATCGCCAGGAAGACCTCGGAGCAGTAATCCTCGATATCCTGGGAGGTAATCTGTGCGTTGCGGGCTGACGTGGTGTGGTTAATCACGTGCAGTACCAGGCCGAGGAAGCGGTCCACGAACTCATCCCACGACCCGGCATGGCGTGCCAGGCATCGCTGGAGGAGATTTTGATCGAATTCGGAGAGTGTCACGCCAGCTTACCCTCTTCCCGCTTGTGATGGAGCCTGCGCTCCGGCTCCAAGACGATGAGGGGACTTCCACGAAGTCCCCCTTGTGCCCCCCCTTGGTGCCAAATTCTCGTAGGATTCTAGGAGTCCTTTCGAAACGAAGCAAGATGAATCCGCGCCCCTCGGCAAGATCTTGACATCACCTCAGCAGAATACTACGATTCTGCTCACCATGGCCTTGGAGCGGGGAATTCCTGCTGGTTCCGGGGCTTGAAGGCATGTGTCCAACGGGTGGACATGTGGTGCAAACTGGCCGCAGGCGTTGCTGTTGGAAAAATCTGCTTCGTTTCAGCATTTTCTCTGTTTACTGGACGCTCTTTCGGCCGAAATGTGACGATGGAAGGCTTGGTCGATCGGCGTACCAATATACATGTCTCCCACCGTGGTTAAGGAGAAAAGAACATGACTCACGTTGTATGCAAAGCATGTTTCGGTTGTAAATATACCGATTGTGTCACCGTCTGTCCGGTGGAGTGTTTTTATGAAGGTGAACAGATGCTATACATCCATCCGGATGAATGCATTGATTGTGAAGCGTGTGTTCCCGAGTGTCCGGTTGAGGCGATCTTCCTGGAAGAAAACGTGCCACCTGGAGAAGAAGGTTTTATCCAGCTGAATGCGGAGATGTCGTTAACCACGCCGGTGATTACCGAACAGAAAACGCCGCTGGCTGATCAGTAGTCATTACGAGTACTGCAGTAACCATTCACGAGACCTGGCACTGCCCGCGGGCATGCCAGGTTTTTTTATGCGCCGCGCTGGGCCTTGGCAGGGGAAGGCCCTCGTCGGCAGCGGGCAGGGAAAGAGTGTGAAGGTACGAATCTCCGAGGCCCGAGGGGAGCCCTGTTTCCCCGATCGTAGTGAATGGAGAATCAGCGGGGCAAGAATTTGCCGGAGTCGAACCGTGTCACGATTCTGCCGGAGAATGGCTTGCTTCTCAACTCGGGTTCCCATTAGGATAAGGGTGTTGTCCTCGGGGACAGCACTCAGCCGGGTTGGCACGGAATGCCGCTCGCTCAACAGCACCCCATGGCAGAGGGTCTTGGCGATGATTCATTATTCTTGTGATCGCTGCAAACGACTGATCGATCCGGAAGTTGACTTGCGATACGTTGTCCGTCTTGAAGTCCAGGCAATCATGGAGCCGCTGGATGCGGATGACCTGGATGACGAGCGAGATCACCTGCTTGAGATCCAGGACATGCTGGAGCAACTGGAAGACGGGGAGAGTGAACAGCTCGCCGACGACTTCTACCAGAAGCATCGCTACGATATCTGTGCCGATTGTTACCGCGAGTACCTCAAGAACCCGCTTGGTCGCGAGGTTCCGATGCGAGTCGGTTTCAGCGAGAACTAGTTCTCTTTCCCCGGCTGCTTCTTTCGAGACACCGCTTCTGGTTACCGGTTGTCGCTGCGCCGATTCGTTCCCTGCCTGCTCCACAGCCCTTCGGTAGGCTGGTAGAATCGTTCTTTTGGCCCCAGTGACAACCCTCTCGCGGGAGTGAAAATCGAGGTAATGAAGATTGCAGTAATTCCCGGCGACGGGACCGGACCGGAGGTGACCGACGAGGCTCTCAAGGTACTGGCCGCAGTGGCCCAGAAGCAGGGATTTGAATTTCAACTCACTCCCTACGAGTTTGGTGGCGAACACTACCTGCGCAGCGGCGAGATCCTGCCCGAGGGGGCTGTCGGCGAGTTAAAAGAACATGATGCGATTTACCTCGGCGCGGTCGGCCATCCCGATGTCGCTCCAGGAATCCTGGAAAAGGGCCTGTTACTGAACCTCCGTTTCCAGCTTGACCAGTACATCAACCTGCGGCCGGTGGAGCTCTATCCCGGTGTGGAGACCCCGCTCTCAGGCAAGGGGCCGGACGATATTAACTTCGTCGTTGTTCGGGAGAACACCGAGGATCTTTACTGTGGCGTCGGCGGCTTTCTCAAGAAAGGGACCGCGGATGAAGTTGCCACGCAGTCGGCGGTCTACACCCGCAGGGGCTGCGAGCGATGTATTCGCTGGGCTTTCGAGTACACGCAGCGGCGCAACAACCCCTCCGGCAAGCGGCTCACGCTGGTTGCCAAGACCAACGTCCTGACTTTTGGCCATGACCTCTGGGATCGAACCTTCCGTGAGGTTGCCGAGGACTACCCGGACGTGGAAGCGGACTATAACCATGTCGACGCCTGCTGCATGTGGATGATCAAGAACCCGGAATACTACGATGTGATTGTGACCACCAACATGTTCGGGGACATTATCACTGACCTGGGGGCGATGGTTCAGGGAGGCATGGGAGTTGCTGCCGGTGGGAACCTGAACCCCGATGAGGGGGGGACCAGCATGTTTGAGCCGATGGGCGGGAGTGCTCCGAAATATACCGGGAAGAACGTGATCAACCCGATCGCGGCGATTGCCGCCATGGGGATGTTGCTTGAGCATTCCGGCCAGGAGGCTGCCGGGCGGCAGGTGATCGAGGCGATCAAGCATGTGACCGGGACGCAGATGGAGAGCCAGGCGGCCGGTCGGATGGGGCATTCCACCACGGAGGTGGGAGACCTGGTCTGCGAGGCTCTCTAGCTGTGCATGCGGGGAAGAGTATCTCCCACCTCGATGATCTCTGCTTCCAGGCAGGCGAGTTCATAGAGCCGCTTTTCAACCTCGTCGTCACTAGCAAAATCCCGCGCATGTCGCACATAGGTCGCATGGTGCCCCGCCTCGGACTCGAACAGACTCTCGTAAAAGTCGGCCAGTTCCGCATCCTCGACATGCCTGCGAAGCAGGTCAAATCGCTCGCAGCTACGGGCCTCGATGAGCCCGGCGACCAGGAGCCGGTCGACTGCCCGCTGTGGCTCGGTAGGGCGAACCAGGGCTGCCAGCTGGGCCCCGTAATTGCTCTGCCGGATACGGCGGAAACGGATGCCGCGCTGCGTGAGAAGTTCACGCACGAGGTGAAAATGTTCCAGCTCCTCGATCACGATCGAGCTCATGGCCCGGCAGAGTGGCTCGTTCTCGACATAGGCAAAGATCAAGTTCAGGGCTGCACGGGCTGCCTTGTTTTCACAATGGGCATGGTCGATTAGGATCTCTTCCAGGTTCTCCGAGACCTGCCTGAGCCAGCGGTTGGATGTTGTCGATTGCAAGTTGAGCATGATCATCGGGGGTGCTTCGGACTCGGTTGGAGAAAGTGACCGGCTGCCGGGGGGGTCGTGATTTTTATTATGGCGGCTTGTCGACCGCCGCAGAAGCACCAGGAAACAAGTGCACCAATGATCTTGTTTACCGCCAGTGAAATCCGCAAGTACTTTTCCCAGGACCCGGTCCTGGACGGGGCCTCTTTCCAGCTTTCCACGGGAGAGCGGGTCGCACTGGTTGGCCCCAACGGCTCGGGCAAGACGACACTGCTGAATATTATCAGCGGCGAGCTGGAGGCGGACGGGGGAGAGTTCCAGGTGCACGGTAACGCCGCGATGGCCTTCCTTCCCCAGCGGCCCATATTTCCGGCCGGAGCGACGCTCTGGGATCTGGCAATGGAACCGCTCGAGCCGCTGCGTGAGATGAGCCGCCGGGCCGAACAGCTGGCGAGCGAGATTGCAAGAGTCGAGCAGGGCGACGAATCGGAGCGACTGGAGGAGGAGTTCGATATTCTTCAGCACCGGCTTCGAGAGCTGGATGGTTACCACCTGGACCACCGTGTTGAACGTGTGCTTGGTGGACTCGGGTTTGCAGCGACCAGTTACCGGCAACCGGTGGAACAGCTCAGTGGTGGCCAGCAGAATCGCTTGTTGCTGGCCCGCTTGCTACTGGATCCGGCCGACCTGATCCTGCTTGATGAACCGTCGAACCACCTGGACCTGGAAGCGACCGAGTGGCTCGAGAAACACCTGCTCGGCTGCCGGAAGACGGTCCTGATGGTCAGCCATGATCGCCAGCTGCTGGACCGGCTGGCGACGCGAACCCTGGAGCTTTTCCAGGGGACAGTGGTTTCCTACAAGGGGAATTATTCACGCTACGTGGAGCAGAAATCCGAACGGCTCCAGGTCGAACGCAAGACCTTCCAGAGGCAGCAGGAGGAGATTGCCCGCCTGGAAGATTTTGTCCGGCGGCATCACCATGGACAGAAACATGCCCAGGCGGAGGACCGGAGAAAGAAGCTTGAGCGGATCGAGCCGGTGGATGCTCCTCGGGAGGTCCCCTCTCCGGTGATGGGCTTCCCCGAGCCGTCCCGGTCGGGAGATATCGTGCTGCGAGCCGAGGGAATCAGCAAGTCCTTTGACGGCGGCAGTCCACTTTTTGAGGACCTGCAACTGGACCTGGAACGCGGGCAGAAGTGGGGGATCCTTGGCGTCAACGGTTCAGGCAAGACGACACTCCTTCGCTGCCTGCTGGAACAGCTTCCGGTCGACAGCGGACAGGTCTCCTGGGGACGTGGTGTCAAGATGGGCTACTTTGACCAGAAACTGGCGGACCTGGAGGATGACCTGCCTGTGGTCGAGGCGATCCGGCCGGATCACAAGCAGTTTACCGAGCAGCAGCGGCGGGATCTACTGGCCCGCTTTGGTATCCAGGATGAGGTCGCCCTGCAGGTGGTAGGTAGTCTCAGTGGGGGGGAACGCTGTCGTGTCGCACTGGCCCGCCTGGCGGCCCTGGATGCCAATCTGCTGGTGCTGGATGAACCGACCAATCATCTGGACCTCTGGGCCCGCGCATCGCTGGAGGCGTCCCTGCAGCAGTTTGATGGCACCGTGCTGGTCGTCAGCCATGACCGCTTTTTTCTGAACCAGGTGGTTGATCGCCTGATGGTGCTGGAGAGAGATCGGACACGGCTGGTTCATGGCAACTACGATACTTATACCCAGGTGGTCAAGGAAGATCTGGAAGAAGAGGATGTACCCCGCTCCGCAGGATCTTCCACCCGGCGAGAAAAGAAGGATGTGTCCCGCCGCCGTTTCCCCTATCGCAAGGCGGAAGAGCTGGAAGAAGAGATTGCCGAGTGCCAGGCGGGCATCGACCGGCTCTATGAGCAGCTGGCAGACCCCGATTGCCAGCGGGACGGGGATCTGGTGAAAAAATGCCAGCAGGAACTTGTCTCGCTCCAGCAGGAGCTTGGTCGTCTGGAAGAACACTGGGAGGAGTCGGTGGAGCTCAACGGCTGATCCTGGAAGAAACTCGGCGGGGTGCTGCTGCGAACTCCCTGCCAGGTCGCTACCATGGGCGTATGCGATCGTGCGGGTCGTCGCCCGGCTTCTTTCCTGGAAAGGATGTTTCCATGCGAGTATTTGTTTTTTCTATTCTCGCCGCCCTGGGCTGCCTGCAGCTGGCAGGTTCCCTGCCGGCTGCGGACCCGGTTCCCGGAACCCAGACTGCCGAGCAGTTCGCGTTCACAACCAGGGTGGATGGGAAAGAAGACGAGACAAAAGTCGATTACTTGCTGTTTGTTCCCGAGCAGTATGATGGCAAGAGAAAGTTGCCATTGATGCTGTTTCTGCATGGAGCCGGGGAAAGAGGAAACGACCTGGAACGGGTGAAAAAATGGGGACCACCGAAGATCGTTGCTGATCGCAAGGACTTTCCCTTCGTGGTTGCCTCTCCGCAGTGTCAAAGTGGGAAACGCTGGGATGCCGCAGCCATGGTTGCCCTGGTCGAGAACCTGGCCGGGCGGCTGAAGGTGGATCGCAAGCGGATCTATGTGACCGGCCTGAGCATGGGTGGTTACGGCAGCTGGGACCTGATGGCCCGTTACCCGCGGCTGTTTGCGGCCGGAGTGCCGATTTGTGGAGGCGGGGATCCCAGGATGGTGGATGCCCTCAAGGAGATTCCGATCTGGGTGTTTCACGGGGATAAGGATACCGTTGTCCCACTCTCGCGAAGCCAGCAGATGGTCGATGCGATCTCCGGGGCAGGGGGAGAGAATGTGACGTTGACGATTTACCCGGGCGTGGGACATAACAGCTGGAGTGCCACCTATGCCAACGACAAGGTATACGACTGGTTGCTCTCTCATCGGCGTGGAAAGTAGGAGTCATCCAGATGGGGAGTATCGAGTGGATCATCCTGACGGTGGCAGGGTTTGTCGTTGTCGGGCTCTGTTTCTGGAAGCTGCTCCAGTCGGCCCTGCATCGATAATGGAGATGAACAGGACCATTTCATGAGCGACAAGGGTGTTCCATCGGAACCGAGTGGCGAAGAGCTTGTACCCGAGTCGGACATGCCGCAGGGGACACTCCCCCCGATGCGTTTCCGGGACCTGCCGGAACCGGAGAGCTGGCGAAAGATGATTGGCCCCAGCTTGATGCTGGCCGGCCTGGCCCTGGGGTCGGGCGAGTTTGTTCTCTGGCCTTATATCACCTACAAGGCGGGCTTTGTATTCTTCTGGGCCTGCATGCTTGGTGTCTGTACCCAGTATTTCCTCAACATGGAAATCGCACGCTGGACACTGGTCACCGGTGAGAGTGCGATCACCGGCTTCTGCCGGCTGAGCCGCCACTGGGCCTGGATCATGCTGCTTTTGAATATCCTCCCCTGGGCCTGGCCTGGCTGGGCCACCGGTGCCGGGACGATGCTCAGCTGGCTGCTGTTTGGTGCCCAGGAGGTTGTCAATAAATCCGGGGAAGTGACTTTCCAGGCCCGCTATGTCCCACTCCTGGGGATCGCCGGCCTCTGGATCGTGGGTGCCGCACTCACGCTTGGACCGGTGGTCTATAACACCGTGGAAAAAATACAGACGGTTCTTGTCAGCCTGATCGTGCTGATCGTGATTGTACTGGGCGTGCTGGTGATTCGCACCGATGCGGTGGAAGCGATGTTCAGCGGGATCACCAGCGTGGGGACGATGCCCGACATGGATGCCAGTGGGCTTTCCATGATGATGTTGCTCGGTGCACTTGCTTTTGCCGGGGCCGGTGGGAGCACGAACCTGGGCCAGAGCAATTTTATCAAGGACAAGGGCTACGGGATGGGCAAGTACATTGGCCGCATCACCAGCCCGGTAACCGGCCAGCAGGAGGCGACGTCCGAGCTGGGGTACCACTTCCGGCACACGGACCAGAATATGTCACGCTGGCGCGGCTGGTGGCGGGCAGCCAATATCGAGCACCTCTTGAGCTTCTTTGTCACCTGCGTGGTCTGCCTCTGCCTGATGTCGCTGATCACTTACTCGCTATTCTACGATTCGTCCGGCTCGCTCAAGGAGGGGATGGGGCAGTACGGTGATGACCTGAACTTTGTCTGGGGACAGGCCACCGAGCTGGGCGGGCATCCCGGGGGAGGGCTGCTCAGGCATGCCTTTCTGATCATGGGGATCGCCATCCTGCTGACGACGGAACTGGGAGTGCTCGATGCGGTGGCGAGGATTTCCACGGACATCGTCAAGGTGAACTATCTCCGTGACAACAAGTTCTGGACACTCAGCCGGCTTTACTTCTGCTTTCTCTGGGGTGAGATCCTGCTGGGGACGGTGATCCTGCTGATCCCGAACCTGGATAAACCCCTGCTGTTGCTCAAGACATCGGCTGCCATGAACGGTGGGGTGATGTTCATCTACTCGATGATCCTGCTTTACATGAACAGGCGGGTTCTCCGCGGGCGACTGAGAATGGGCCCGCTGCGGATGATCGTGATTGCCTGGTCGATCCTGTTTTTCGGTTTTTTTACATTCAAGGCACTGCAGATTGATGCCCTGCCCTACCTGCAGCGGCTGCTGGGATTCTAGCTTGCCCCGGGGGAGATTCGCATGATCCAGATTGACCTTTCAGGAAAAGTGGCCCTGGTGACCGGGGCGGGGCAGGGACTGGGGGAAGCGACCGCTCGCAGACTGCATGCGGCGGGTGCCACCCTGGCGCTGAACGACCTGGCCGATGCCGGCTCGGAGAGCTCGGCCCGGCTGGACGGGCTGGCTGCCGACCTGGGAGAACGGGCAGCCTGTTTCCCGGCTGACGTGCGCGACCTGGCGGCGGTCGAGCAGATGGTTGATCAGCTGGTGGGGGAACTTGGTGGCCTCGATATCGTGGTCAACAACGCCGGGATTATCCGAGACCGCACGATCAAGAAAATGGAGACGACCGAGTGGCAGGAGGTCATCGACACGAACCTCTCGGGGGTCTATCACGTCTGCCGGGCCAGTGCTGAACGGATTCGCCCGGGCGGCCGTGTGATCAACCTCTCAAGCATCTCTGCTTTCCTGGGGACGTTTGGTCAGGTGAATTATGCGGCGGCCAAGTTCGGCGTGGTTGGACTGACCCGCTCCCTGAGCCGGGAACTGGCTCGCGACCAGATCACCGTTAATGCCATTGCCCCGGGACTCATCCAGACAGAGATGAGCACCTCGATTCCCGAGGAGCACCGTGAGGCGATGCTCCAGCAGATTCCACTGGGCCGGCACGGGGAACCCGGGGATATTGCCGGCGTGGTACTCTTTCTGGCCAGTGACCTGGCCGGCTACGTGAGCGGCCAGACATTGCACGTCAATGGTGGCTGGTACGCCTAGCCGGGTTCTAGAGACAGGTGCGGTCGGTGCTGCGCGGATGGTCGACGGCTGTCCCGCTATGCAGTTGCCCGTTGACCGATCGATCACGCCAGGGAGCAGACGCATCCCAGTACTCCTGGTCCTGGTCGACCCGGCTGATCAAGACCGCATCGGTATGTTCCGGAAGCTGGTCCACCAGCGAGCCGTCCGGTGCGACGACGAAACTGGGCCAGCTGCTGCAGCGCGCCATGCTGTTGGTGGCACTGATCCAGAAGTGGTTGGTGGCGGCACGGCACATCATCGTGGCAGGAACGATCTGTTGCCAGATGTTGTAGGCGTCGTGGTCCACCTGCGCGCGGCGGGCATTGTGGAATGACTGGAAGAGCAGTTCCACGCCCTGCCGGCCCAGGTCCCGGTAGAGTTCCGGAAAACGGTAGTCGTAACAGATCAGCAGACCACAGCGATAACCATCCACGTCAAAAACGGTGGAGTGATTCCCCGGGGAGTAATGTTCCAGGTCCAGGTTTGGATCCGGGTCGAGCGTGCCGGTGCAGAACCGCTTGTCATAACGCTCCACGATCTGTCCCCGGTCGTTGATGACGTAGACCGAGTTATGGGGCTTGATGCCGTCCGCCAGTCGATGCGTACTTCCCAGCAGCACCCAGACTTTGTGCTCGGCGGCCCGCTGGCAGATCTGCTCGGTGGCAGCCTGCAGCTGGGGCCAGTCGATCGAACCGGTCGATGGAATATCGACACCGGCATATCCGGAAAGGGCGGTCTCGGAGAAGTGGATAATCCTGGCTCCCCGTCCGGCTGCCTCGTCAATCTGTGAAAGGATGGCTTGCAGGTTGTGGGCCAGGTTGGCTTCCACCGAGAACTGGCAACTGGCAATCGTGATGGGTTGTTTCATGATCCAGCTGCGGGGAGACAGGTGTGGTTCAAAAGAAACACACGCTGCCATTTCCTGACAACGGGTGTAAGCAGCGAGGCCGAGGGGACTCGAACCCCCAACCACCGGATCGACAGTCCGGTACTCTAACCAATTGAGCTACGGCCCCGGTTTCTTTTTCCGGCACAGGTACCGGCAATGTGTCAAAGCATAACCAAAACAGGCTCTCTGGCAAGAGGGCCGGCGGTGGTAGGAGTCCCGTTATGAAACGCTACAATGGAGCAACCATGGATGACGACGTGAATAATGAACTCCACCAACCAGGCTCTGGAAGAGGGGCTTTCTGGAATCGAACCCTCCCTTGCATGGGTGTGCTTGTCCTTGTCGCATGGCCTCTTTTGTCCTATGGCCTGGTAAATGCCGAGCGAGGTCGCTGGAAACACGCCGCTGCCCGTATCGCCTGGAACACGGGGGACCGGGAGAAGGCACTGGAGACGCTGAACGAGGTCGTCGAGCTGGATCCTGGCAACATCGGCGCCCGCACGGACCGGGCCTTTTACCTGGGTGAACTGGGGAAGTACCGTGAGAGCAGCCAGGACCTGGAGGTGGTTGCCAGCCAGGCGGGCAGCCTGCAAGAGGAGATCCAGTATCGTCAACAACTCTGCGACTGCCTGCTGCATCTGCAAAGGGGAGATGAAGTCGTCCGGCAATGGGATCTGATCGACCAGGCGATAACCGCACGAGGTGGTCAACATTCATGGTCGCTTCAGCAGCAGGTCCTGTTACTGAACAATCGTTCCTACCAGGTGGCACTTACCGGGCAGCAGATGGACCGTGTGGTGAAGGAGGCAGACCAGGCCATCGCGTTGCTTGGGGGGGAGGGGATTGCCTGGGATTACAATGGGTCTCCACTTTACCTTGCAGCATGCCAGGCCTACCTCGAGAAGTCCCATGTCGAGGCACTCGAATTAAGTAGCCAGGCCACAGGTCACGCCTTGAAGTTTCTCGAAAGCTGGGAGAAACAGTTTCAGCCACGTGTGAACTGGAAGGAGAGTGAACGAAAGCGACGGGATGAACAGGCAGCAACGATGCGCCGTTACGTGGCATCGGTCTACAAGCTCCATGCGGCGGTGCTTGAGAAGACGGGGCAACTGCGGGCGCGGGACGAGGCACTGGCGGTCATCTCCCGCCTGGGCCACAAGCCGGAGCAGCTCGAAGCGGTGATCGGCCGTGTGGATGAAATCCAGATGCTGATGGCAGCGAATGGAATATCGGACCTCCGGGCCACGATCCTGGATACACGGGGTTTTGCCCTGCTTGAGAGCCAGCAACCGAACCTTGCACTGATGGATCTGATCGTGGCGGTCAGGCTTTGTGAGGCGGGATATCGTGCAATGGTTGTTTCAATTGATCGCCAGCGCAACCTGGCAGTGGACCCGGCTGCCGTGGACCGCTATGCCGGGCAAATGACACGACAACTGGCGGTCTTGCTTTATCACCGCAGCATGGCTTACGAGGCAGCCCACCAGCCTGCCCGGGCTCGCCAGGACCTGGAACGGATCAGGCGGCTGGGTTTGAATCCTGATCGAGACCTTTTCTAGGATGCTGGAGATCCCCACCTTGCCTTTGTGGCAAGGATGCGGCATCCTGACGGTGCTGCTGGTCTGATCACCTGGTCCGAGGAGCTTTCGAAGTATGCCACTTTACGAGATCGAAACGAATGCCCATATCATCATCACCTGGGCGGATGACGACGCGGCTGCACAGGCCGTGGTGGATGAAGCCTATCCACAGGATGATGTGCTCCGGCTGGTGCGACGGCCGCGAGATAGCTGGGTCGTCTCCAAGGGGGTGCTGGGAATTACTGGCCAGGCACCGGAAATATGCCAGGCTGCCCAGGATTGCCTCTCCAGGGCAGCGGGCGACAAGGTGCATGCCATTCGCCTCTACATGCAGGATACCGGATCGGACCTGGTCCAGGCACGCAAGGTGATCGAATCCAACATGGTCATGGGATGGTGAATGCCGACGTCTGTCGGTGATTCCGATCCGCGGGCTTTCTGCCCTTTCTTTTCCTCTCACCGGTCGAGCTGGGCTCGTTATCACGTATCGGTCCTGGGCCTGGGCCACCGGCGGTCACCATGTTGCCTGATCGTTAAAGTTTGCCATCCAGCTTGGACGTTTTTTTGGTTTTCTGTGAGGTTATGGAATTGAAGCGTTCGATGCTAAGAGCAGTCGTCAGCGTTGATCGGTGACATGCACATTCTCTTACTTGACAACAGGTGGACTACCATGAAGATGATGCAAAAACCAGGCCTGGTTGCGGTCAGTAGCCCCGGGGGGGTTGCCCTGCAGATGCGAGTCCAGTATTGTGCCGCCTCAGACGAGGACTGGCGATGGTATGCCACGTTTTCCCACCTGCACCAGGCGGAATCGTGCATCGAACAACTCCGGCAGGAGGGGCACCAGGCTCGTCTGGTAGAATATCGCTGTTGCCCGGCGTCCTGCTAAGCCACGTGAGTCTTGAGTGACATCGGGCCGGCACCTAACTGGAGGATGCCCATGGCCTTTTCACTCGAGGGACACGTCGCCATCATCACGGGAAACAGCTCCGGCCTGGGCAAGGAGATTGGCCTTGCCCTTGGTGAAGCAGGTGCCTCGGTCCCTGTTAACTTTTCCCACAATACCGCCCGTGCGGAAGAGACCCTGGCCGAGTACCAGCAGGCGGGGATCAAGACCTGCCTTATCCAGGCCGATGCCACCTCGGCCGAGGGGATAGACAGGCTGTTTTGCGAGACAGAAAAGCAGCTGGGAATGCCGGATATTCTTGTCCCGAATGCCACCTGTGATCAACCACAGTTGCCGATCGAGCAGTATGACTGGGAATTCTACCAGCAGATGATTGATTTTTTCATCAAGAGCCCCTTCCTGATGACACAGAGGGGGCTGGCACACATGAAAGCTCACAAGTGGGGCCGGATCATCAATATTGTCAGCGAGGTTTACCACCGCAGTGTCTCTCCCTTTAGTGCTTATGTGGCGGCCAAGGGAGGACAGATTGGCTGGACCCGGAGCATGGCGAGTGAACTGGCATCCTGGGGGATTACCGTGAACATGGTCGCTCCCGGCTGGATTCCCACCGAACGGCATGAAAATGACCCGCAGGAGGCCAAGGATGCTTACCTGGCCCTGGTGCCCATGGGACGCTGGGGCGTGCCACGGGATATTGGTGACGCCGTCCTCTACCTGGCGAGTGATGAGGCATCTTTCGTGAGTGGACAGACACTCTGCGTCAACGGCGCACTGACACCCTGGTAGGGGAGTTGCTGGAGAAGGTCAGCCTGGCGCGATAAGACGGCCTAGTTGCCACCAGTACTGCCTGGGCGGTAGGTGCCAGCCGGTGGAATCGGGGGCAGGCCAGCAGGAACGGCGGTCGCGGGTAATCCGTCGATCTCGGTGCCCGTGGTGGCTGGAAGCTGTCCAGTGTAAACCGGATCCTGTGTCACGGCCGGGCTATTGGAACTGCCCTGGTTGAGGGGGAAAGCATCGGTGTCCTGGTTCGGGAGAGTCTCCTGGGTACCGAACTGTCCCTCGCTCGGCTTGTAAAAACCCTGGTTGTAACTGCTGTTATCCGTATTGAGCGGGGCGTCAGCAGGGGGGGTCTGATCGACCGCCGGGGTCTGGAAACCACCGGTGGTAACCGGGGTTGCAGTGGGCGGAAGCAGTGTCGAACCCTGGTTGCCGCCATACTGGTTGCCGCCATAGAGGTTGGAATTGTAAGGGCCCTGTTGTGCCTGGTTAATGGGAGGGCTGATGTAGGGGTCGACCGGTTGCTGCCCGGCCGGAGGGGAGAGGTAATTGCTGTTGCCCTGGTTCGTCGCTGGGTAGTTATTGATCGGCTGGTTACTGCCCTGCAGATAACTGGATTGCCCATCTCCGGCAGCGGTCACCGGTTGCGGTTCGTTGTATTTCTCGGCCTGGTCAACAGGCAAAGACGAATAATTACCGGACGGCTTGTCCGGAACCTGGTACTCCGAAGCGGTTGCCTTCGTACCGGTGAACCAGCTTGTTCCAGGCAAGCTCCATGAGGACCAGCTTGATGTCTTACAGCCGGCAGAAAATAGACCAAGAACGGTAACCGTGAGACCCAGCACCGTGCACCGTGACAATCGATTTCGCATGACTTCCTTGTCCTTTGCGACGTTCAAAAACAGTAATTCTAGATTGCATCCCGACAGAATCCGCGAACCCCGAATATCTGCCAAGGGAGCGGGATCATAAAGAGAGCCCGGGATAACGTCAATGCCGGAATTTCACCATGTCGGTGAATTGGTCCCAACAATGCTAGCAGTACCCCACAGAGTGCAGGAAATCACGCATGCCAGAGTTCTGAAGGCTGGCCTGCGTGTGTCTGTGAGGCGGATCCGAAACGACAGTCAGCTCGTCGCTTCATCATATCGCCGTGCTACTTCATCCCAGTTGACCACGTTCCAGAATGCCGCGATGTAGTCCGGGCGACGGTTCTGGTAATTGAGGTAATAGGCATGTTCCCAGACATCCAGTCCGAGAATGGGAGTCCGGCCTTCCATCCGTGGGCTATCCTGGTTGGCAGTGCTTTCCACGATCAGCCCGTCACCATCGACACTGAGCCATGCCCAGCCACTTCCAAACCGCGTGGCAGCAGCCTGGGCGAAGGCTTCCTGGAAGCTGTCCAGGCTGCCAAAACAACCGTTGATGGCTTCTGCAAGAGCTCCATCGGGCTCCCCGCCGCCATCGGGCCCCATGATGGACCAGAAGAGAGAATGGTTGGAGTGCCCACCACCGTTATTCCTTACTGCCCCACGGATGTTCTCGGGCACACTATCCAGGTCGGCAATCACCGTGTTGACACAGCTCTCGGCAAGTTCTGTCCCTTCGACTGCCGCATTGAGCTTGGCCACGTAGCCGGCATGGTGCTTTCCATGGTGGATTTCCATGGTACGTCCATCAATATGGGGCTCTAAAGCGTCGTGAGCATAAGGTAGTTCAGGAAGTTCGTGCGCCATGATGTTCTTCTCCGTCAAAAATGCCATCCGGACCGTCTGAAATCGTCAAGTTGGCGTGTTTTCTAGTTGTTTCCCCTTCACGCAGTTCGGGGTGAGTGTTAAACGGACAGCATACCGGATTCGTTGCGGGATAACAATTGAGGGCGACTTCGTCGGAGTATCCATAAGTTATGGGGATAAAATGGTCGAAATCTAGTTATAGGTATGATCATTTACGGCATGAATGGAGTCATGCATTTTCGGTGGCAGGGGGAAGGAACCAGTGGCACTTCACGGTCAGGGACAGGGTGACGTTCGTCGTCGACGGGTATTGCTTGACAGTACATCATCGCATGACGATCTGGATCAGCGGCGACGATCATCGCCGCGCCGTCATCGTCGTGCCTACGCAGATGATGCGTTGAAGGAAAACCAGCTTCGACTCTGTGACTTGATTCCCAAGGCCTGGTGGACAATCCTGCTTTTCCTGCTGCTGCTTCCCGCCGGTATGCTCTTTGGTATTTTTCAGGGCTACCAGCATTTCCACCACCAGGAGGATGCGGTCGCCGCAACCTTTGCCTTGACCGGAAGTGGGAATATGTCGTCCTGGTTTGCTTCCCTGCTCTTGCTTTCCGTCATGATAGGGAGCCTGCAGGTCTATCTGCTTCGCCGTCATAAGCTGGATGATTATCGTGGTCGTTACAAGGTCTGGCTTGTCGTGGCAGCCTGGTCAGCCATTGCCAGCCTGGACGCCTCTTCCGGCCTCCACCGCCTGCTGGACCTTGCGGCCCGCCATGTTCCGGCGTCGGGGATGCTTGCCACAGCCGATGGCTGGTGGCTTCTGGTCGCCTCGGGATTGACAGGGGTCCTGGGACTGCGGTTGCTGGTGGAAATTCGCCGATCTGTTGTATCCCTGATTTTCATGTCTGTCGCTTTGATGGGCTACAGCGGCCTGCTCGCGGTGCAGCTTGGCTGGATTTCGCTGCCCGGCGCGATCGATGCTTCCCTGGTTGGGGCGATGATCCTGCTGGGAAGCCATATTTCGGTTTGCGCGTCAATCTGGATTTTTGCCCGTACCTGTTTCTTCTCGGCCCAGCGATTTGGGCGTCGCCGCCGGCATGATTCGGCGCACTCGCAGGCAGGTTCCCACCAGCTGCGGCATGGCGAACGGTCGATGGCCGAGGACATGGATGAAGAGGAATCGTGGGTAGAGGACGAGCAGGAAGAGGAATACCTGGATGTCTCGGCCGAGGGTGAAGAGAAGATGGATGAGGACGTTCTGGAAGACGACGAGGACGTTGCTGAAGATGACTATGAGCAAGAGTCCTTCGAGGAGTATGAGGAAGAGGAATCTGATAATTCCTGGGGACAGTCAGCTTATGATGATCCTTACCGGGAGAAGGAGGAAGTCTCTCCTGAATACGATTCGGGTCTTACTTCGGAAGAAAAACGGTTAATTGCCGAGGGGGATAAGGAGGTTCAGTCCCAGGATGTGGGATCGAAGCGGGAGGCAGAGGTTGCCCGCATGCAGGCGGATGATGAGCAGTACAGTGAGGGGATGGACCCGGATCAATGGCGAAAAATGACCAAGCGGCAACGAAAGAAATGGCGCCGCCGACAACGACGGGCTGCCTGAGAGATTTCAGGTTCCCGGAGGTTTACTTCCTGGCCCGCAGGTCATAACAGGCGATCCCTTTTTTCAGGCGGATGTAGATCCGTCCATCGCTGAGGGCCGGAGTTGTACAGGTGAGTGGACCGTTGTTAAAGGTCTTTCGCCACAACTGTTCCGCCGTTCGTTGTCCCTCGGCGGTGGTCTCCAGCTTGTTGATCCCCAGTTTGTCCCGGAATGCTTCTTCGTCGGCAAGCACTCCCTTGTTGTCGATCTTCCCCGTCACCAGCGGATCAAACCGTTTTTCACTGGCCCGGAAGACCAGCAGCCCGTCAAAACCGTAAAGGATCTTCCCGTCGGCAGCCAGCAGGGAGGTATAGCGAGGCTGGTTGAGGTCCAGGAGTGTGTTCCAGTGTGGTTTGCCGGTTTCCAGGGCGACGCAGGCAAGTCGACGCTCACCCTGGACAAAGACATTCCCATCGATTGCGACCGGGCTGGATCCGGAATCGGCAGTGCCCTGATAAGTCCAGAGGTGCTTGGGTGTGGCCAGGTCAAGCTGGTAACAGCGGAGACCCTTCTTGCGACTGCTGCCATAGGTAATCAGCTTGTTGCCGCTGACCAGGGGGGTTGCATGGCCTGCCTCGGAGTCGATCACCCAGATCAGGCTTCCATCATCTGGTTTCACCGCAATGGTCTTTCCTCCAGGCATGTTGGAAATCACCACTGTTCCCTGGGGGGACTGCCAGGGGACCGGGCTGCTGTGGAGGGACCCGGCATCCAAATCCCCCTGCTGCCAGAGGATGGTCCCGTCGTCCATGCTCAGTCCAAACAGGCTGCCGGCGAGGATCATGGCCGTCCTGTCGATGACAAGGAAGGAGGACTGAAGAAACTGGTCACGGAATTCTCCCGGGAGCCGTGTCTGCCAGATATCCTTTCCTGTCGCGGCATCGATAGCACGCGCCAGGCGGCCGGCCCCCAGCACCAGGATCCGTCCGCCTACCACGGTTGGGCAGCCGGACTGGGAAAACCGGGTATAGACACTCTTCCGATTGTTGGTCCACAGGAGCTGGCCCTTGGCAGCATCGAGGCAGTAAAGCTGCTCGTTGTAACGGAAGTTCTGCGAGATTTTTTCGTCTTCGTCGCGCCTGTTTTTCTCATACTCCGCATACTCCTCCTCACTCATGCCCACTCGTTTTTCTGGCGACAGGTAGGGGAACTTGCGGGGGGCGAGAGAGCCCTTGCCCAGGCGTGTTTTCTGGTGTGTAAACAGGTAGACCCGGTTGTTGGCAACGACAGGACTTGACCATCCGCCGTTTGCAATGCCTGGAATGGTCTCGCTATCGGTGTACCATTGCGGGTGGATTCCGCGGGCCGGGAACTGGTCCAAAAGCCGGGGGCCTGCGGTCACCGTGCCGTTACGATCCGGGCCACGCCACTGGTGCCAGTCTGCTGCGGAAAGGGGGCAGAGAGTGATCAACAGGGTGGCCAGTGACAGAGGAAATGTGCTCGACATGCTGTCCCCTCTCATTTTTACCACAGGGTACCAGGGGGACATTGTAGCGTGCCAGGGTCCTTCCATGGGCCGCTTGCAGGAAGAAGTGCTGCAGTGATAGTGTGGAGGGCTGAGAAAGGTTGTCCGGAGCGATGAAGTGAAGAACCTGCGTACCTTTGTAGCCGTGGATGTCAGCAGTGCGGTGCGGCGTTATGCCGAGTCACTCAAAGATGAACTTGCAGCGTGCCTGACGGGAATTCACTGGACCCGTCGCGAGAACCTGCATCTGACGTTGAAATTCCTGGGAGATGTGCCGGAAACGGAACTTGCCGGCGTCTGCCGTGCCGTCCGTCTGGCAGTGGCCGATCGGGATCCGCTGGAGATTGAGTGTGTTGGCCTGGGAGCGTTTCCCAGTGACCAGCGTCCGCGGACACTCTGGATTGGTATTCGCCAGGGAGAGGGCCTGCTCAGGGCACTTCAGGAGCAGATCGATGAAAAACTGACCCAGTATGGTTTTTCTCCGGAACGTCGCCGTTTTCATGGCCACCTGACCATCGGCCGAATAAGCCGGCGTGAAGGTCTGACGACGGACCAGCAGGCCCAGGTGACAGGGATGATAGAGCGGGAAGCGGTCGCGGACGGAGTTCGGATGGTGGTAGATGAAGTCATCACCTTTTCCAGTTTTCTGAACCCCGAGGGGCGTGTTTACCAGCCAATTGACCATGCCCGCCTGGGGACAGTTTGACTTTTTCCAGTTTTTCATCAAAATCTCTCTGCGTTGTGACCAAACGTGTCACTCCTCCTTGCGATACTCTTTTCAGGTCAATCAGTTGGCCGGGCAGTTTTGCTCTTGTGAGTCTTGAAAACTGCCGATATAGTGAACAGAAGTTCAGTGGTTCATTTGTTCACTATGCGGTGGCGTCGGCCGTGCGGCCAGGCGGAACTGATTGAAAAAATAGGTGAGTATTCGATAAAGGAGTCTGTCGATGGTAGCGGTCAAGAATTCCACGGAAATGGAAGTGAAAGAAGATATGGTCAAGCCGACGAAAGAAACGGCGGAGAAGCCCAAGGCAAAGAAAAAGCCACGTGGCAAATCGAAAAAAGAGGAATTGCCCGGCAAGGTAACAGAAATGCTTGATAGCAATTCGCAGTTAAAGACGGCTTTACAGCAGATTGAAAAGCAGTTTGGTGAAGGGGCGATCATGCCCCTGGGTCGTGATCAGCAGCGTCGCATCGAGGGGATTCCCACGGGCAGCCTGTCGCTGGACATTGCTCTTGGTGGCCGGGGAGTACCCCGGGGCAGGGTGATTGAAGTTTTTGGTCCTGAGTCGAGTGGCAAGACCACGCTGGCCCTGCACATTGCCGCCCAATCCCAGAAACAGGGTGGGATTGCTGCCATGATTGATGCCGAGCATGCTTTTGATCCCAGCTGGGGAAAAAAGCTTGGAGTGGAACTGGAAACCCTGCTTGTCAGCCAGCCCAGCAGCGGGGAGGAGGCGATGCAGATCTGTGAGATGCTGGTCAAATCCAATGCCGTGGATGTGGTGATCGTTGACTCGGTTGCGGCCTTGATTCCTCGTAAGGAACTGGAGGGAGAGATCGGTGACTCGCATGTTGGTCTGCAGGCCAGATTAATGAGCCAGTCAATGCGGAAGCTGACCGGGGCGATTGCCAAGAGCAAGACCTCGGTCATTTTCATCAACCAGATCCGGGAGAAGATTGGTGTGATGTTTGGCAGTCCTGAGACGACACCAGGTGGTCGTGCCTTGAAGTTCTATAGTTCCTGTCGTATTGATGTGCGGCGAATCGGCCAGCTCAAGGATGGCGAGGATATCGTTGGACAGCGTGTGCGGGCAAAAATTGTCAAGAACAAGGTTGCCCCACCATTTCGGATTGCGGAATTTGACATGATGCACACCAATGGAATCAGTTACGAGGGCGATATCCTCGACCTGGGTGTCAAGCATGGGGTGATTAATCGTAGTGGTTCCTGGTTCAAGTACGGGGAAACATACCTTGGTCAGGGGAAAGAAAAGGCACGTAATTTCCTCATGGAGGATGCTGCGGTGACCGAGGAGATCACGCAGAAAGTGCTTGCTGCCGGTGGTTACCTTGAGGAGGAGGGGGAGCAGCCTCCGGAGATCACGACAGAGGTCGATAGCTAGGACACGATTCGTCAAACACTATTTCCCCTGCCTGCCTCCCTGGCAGGTACACGCGGCGACTTGCCAGATGGTATCATGACGGTTTCCTTTCCCGTCACAGGTCCCGCGTGTCGACCTGGTGATCACGATGCCGATCGTGGACCGGTTGACCGGAGAAATGGTCCATGCACGGACAGTGGTTTTCTTCCCGCCTGATCAGTCCATCTCCATCGGATGGTCCGGGGATCTTTCCTGGCGGCTTGTACGGGCTACTTTCTGGCCTGCTGCTTGCCTGCCTGACTGTTGACAGGGCGGCCATGGCCCAACCCCCTGGGCCTGGCCCGCCCTCGTCAGCCCTGGAATCCGCAACCGTGCTGGAAGGGGCGCTTGTCGAGGCTATTTCCAGTGCAGAAAAATCCGTCGTGGCGATTGCCCGGGTGCGCCGTCCGGAGGAAGGGGCCCAGGAACAGGAGCTGGATCCAACCGATCCCGATTTCATACCCAACGAGTATGCAAGTGGCGTGGTCGTGGGTGCGGATGGGTTGATCCTGACCAACTACCATGTTCTTGGTGATCCGAAAGAGAACGACTATTTTGTCTGGGTTCAGCGGCAACCCTACAAGGTCTTGCAGGTGCAGAAAGTCGACAAGGTGGTTGCCGGGGATCCCTGGACGGATCTGGCAGTACTCAGGATTGCGGCTGAAAACCTGCAACCGGTTCAGTATGGGGATGTGACCGCGCTGCGCAAGGGGATGATTGTCCTGGTGCTGGGAAATCCCTATGCGATTGCACGGGATGGGGAGGTGAGTGCAGGCTGGGGGATCCTTGCCAATACCGGACGAAAGGCGACGCCCCGCACCCGTTCACTGGAGGCAGGCACTCAAAAGGAGACACTGTATCATTCCGGAGGCTTGCTTCAGCTGGATGCACGCCTGAATCTTGGAACGAGTGGGGGCACCGTGTTGAACCTCAAGGGGGAGATGATCGGACTGGTCACAGCCCAGCGACCTCTTGATGGTGCCGATCAATCGGCAGGTTGTGCTATTCCTGCCGACAAGGTCTTTCGTCGAACCGTGGAACATCTCAAGGCAGGCAGAAAGATCCAGGTTGGTTTTCTTGGTGTTTCGGTGCGTCCCCTTGATATCAAGCTTCACCAACAGGGCTACAGGGGCGTTCGCATCGACCAGGTCCTGGCAGGGAGCGGGGCCGATCGTGCCGGTATGCGTATTGGAGATGTGATCACGCACGTGGATGATCATCCGGTCCAGGTTCGGAATGATCTTTTTCATTATCTCGGCGGCCTGGCACCGGAAACCAGCGTCCGTTTTGATATTCGCCGTGGGCAATCCAGCCGCTCGGTCGGGGAGGAAAGAAAAATCGACGCGATCCTTTCCAAGCGTTATTCGGAACTGGCTGGACCGGCCTACAGTGAGGTGGCCGACCCCGGCTGGCGAGGTGTCAGGGTAGATTATGCAACCGCCATGCCACCCCAGTTGTCGGGCCAGACCAGTGATCCACTCGGCTGTGTGGCGGTCGTGCATGTTCAGCTTGATTCACCAGCGTGGAAGTCCGGTCTTCGTGCGGGGGCATATGTCAGCCATGTCGGGAAGAGACGCGTGGAAAACCCGCTTCAGTTTTATGGTCTTGTCCAGGGACAGGCTGCGGAGGTCACGCTGACCCGATGTCGTGATGACCGCCAGGGCGAAATGCTGCTCGTTCCTCTCCCCTAACAAGCAACGGGCAAGGCTGGCCGCTTTCCTGAACAGCCGTTATGATGGCACCTTCACAGCCGCGAGGTGTGTCCTTACACCCTCCGCTCTCCGCTTCTGGCAACAAGCGAAATCGACAATGAAGGTTGACGAGATACGAGAGAAGTTCCTTGCTTTTTTTGAAACCAAGGGGCACGTGCGCCGGGAAAGCGATGTCCTGGTTCCTACCTGGGATCCGTCTGTGTTGTTCACCCCTGCCGGGATGAACCAGTTCAAGGACCACTTCCTGGGTAAAGTGAAACTGGACTTCAGCCGGGCCACAACCAGCCAGAAATGCCTGCGGACAGGCGATATAGAAAACGTTGGCAGGACCGCTTATCACCACACCTTTTTCGAGATGCTGGGAAATTTTAGTTTCGGTGAGTATTTCAAGTCGGAGGCTATTCTCTGGGCCTGGGAATTTCTTACCAGCAGCACCTGGATGGGCATCGACCCGCAGCGCCTGACGGTGTCGGTCTACCTGGATGATGACGAAGCCGCCACGGTCTGGCACGAGCAGATAGGCCTCGAGATCAACCGTATCGAGCGGATGGGGGAAGACGATAATTTCTGGCCGGCGGGGGCTCCATCCCAGGGACCGGACGGTGTCTGTGGGCCCTGCAGTGAGATTTTCTACACCACAGACAGTGGGGCGGTGGTGGAGATATGGAACCTGGTCTTTACCCAGTTCAATCGGGTTGGCGACGCCCCGGATAACCTGCGGCCACTCCCGAGCAAGAACATTGATACGGGGATGGGATTGGAACGAATTGCAGCGGTCATGCAGGGGGTCGATACCAACTACCATATCGATATTCTCATGCCCCTGGTGGAAGCTGCTGCCGAGGTTTGTTCGACCGTGTACAACCCGGACGATGAAACGGGTCGCCGGTTAAGACGCATCAGCGACCATGTTCGTGCGTGCACATTTTCCATCCATGAAAATGTCTACCCGGGACCGAACAAGGAAAAATACGTCATCCGTCGCTTGCTGCGACGAGCCGTCCTGGATGGTCACCAGCTTGGATTGAAAGAACCTTTCCTATACCAGCTCGTTCCTGTCGTGTCCGAGCTGATGAAACATGCCTATCCAGAGTTGTCCGAGACCATTGAACGGGTTGCCGGTGTCATCAAGCAGGAAGAGAACGCATTTCTTGGCACTATCGATGGCGGCCTGAACCGGATTGATTCGATTTTCACGACCATGCAGGAATCCGGGCAAGTGCTGGTCGATGGTGCCAGTGCGGCGGATCTTTACCAGACTTATGGCCTGCCCCCGGAACTGGTCGAATCGATGGCCGCCGACCAGGATTTTTCCTTTGACTGGGATGGGTTTCGTACGGCAATGGACCAGCATGGAATGGAATCTGGCAAGAGTCAGTTCGAGCTTTTTAAAACCGGGCCGGTGGAACAGCTCAAGCGGACAATCCAGCGGACGGAATTCGTCGGTTACGAGTCCACCCGGACGGAGGCGATCGTCAAGGGGATTATTGCGGTCGAAGGAGAGGGACAGCTTGTTGAATCCTGCCAGCAGGAAGGCCAGGAACTGGTGATCATTCTGGAGCGTTCATCCTTTTACGGGGAAGCCGGCGGACAGGTTGGGGATTCGGGAGTTCTTTATCATGAGAATTGCAAGGTGGAGGTCAGTGACACGCAACGGGATGGTGAACTTCTATTGCACCATGGTCACTTGCTGTCAGGGCAGATCCAGGCAGGGGACCTGGTCACGATGGAGGTGAGTGAGACGGGCCGGGATGCGATCCGCCGTGCTCATTCGGCAACTCATGTGCTGCATTATGCCCTGCAAAAACAACTCGGCAGTCATGCCCAACAACAGGGTTCCAAGGTCGATGATGACTGGTTGCGCTTTGATTTTACCAACATGGAACCTGTTTCCGGGGAACAGCTAGGTCATATCGAGCAGGATGTGATTGAGAGGATCGAGCAGGCCGAGCCTATCCAGTGCAATACGGTTCCCCTGTCGGAAGCACGGGCTTCGGGTGCCATGATGTTGTTCGGTGAGAAATATCCTGACCCGGTACGTGTTGTGTCGATGGGTGAATTCAGCCAGGAACTCTGTGGAGGGACCCACCTGGAGAATACGGCAGAGCTTGGTGGATTAGAGATTGTGACAGACGAGGGGGTTGCTGACGGAACACGACGGAATACCGCCTTGACGGGTGAAAAGGCACGGCAGCATGCGGAGCGTGTGAGCGAGCAGCTGCAATCGCTTCGGGAGTTGATGGGTGTATCGACGGTGCAGATCCCAGAGGCGGCCGGCAAGCTTGCCAGCCAGGTGCGAGAGCTGAAGAAGCAAATCAGCAGTGGCGGATCCAAGGGGGGCCAGGATTCCAATCCGGGGTCAGCAGAGGGGGACAGGTCTGACGACGATTATGCAACCATGCGATCGGTGCTCCGGGAAGCAGCTCGCATCCTGAACGTGGGGTTATTTTCCGTCTCAGATCGGGTGAACACTCTGCAAGGCGAAATTCAGCAGCTGCGAAAACAGCTTGAGCAGCTCCAGAACACCGAGCAGGTCTCCGCCGACGACCTCCTTGCGGAGGCAGAACAGGTTGGGAATGCCAGGGGGATTATTCAGCGCCTGGAGGGGAGTAATCCAGATATCATGCGGCGGTTGATTGACCAGTTGCGGAAAAAAGAGGACTCCATTGCCGTCTTGCTGGCGACCAGCATCGGGGAGGAGAAGGTGGTCCTGGTTGCCGGGGCGACACGCGACCTGGTGGAGCGAGGGGTGCATGCAGGAAACTGGGTTTCCGGGGTGGCTGGTATTGTCGGCGGAGGTGGTGGCGGCAGACCCGATATGGCCCAGGCAGGTGGCCGGGACTCGTCGAAGCTGGAGGAAGCCCTGCACCATGCACGTGAGCAACTGCTCCAGATGCTTTCTGGAGAATAACGCTCAAAAAAAGAACGAGGTTCCCGGGGGGGAGAACCTCGTTCTTGTTATCTCGGCACAAGCCCGTTAGAGCTGACCCTGGATGGCTTCCAAGGCACTCGCATAATCCGGTTCATCAACCACTTCCCCAACGGTCTCCGCGTGCACGACGTTGCCGTCAGCATCCAGCACGAAAACTCCCCGGGCCAGGAGCTTGAGCTCAGCAATCAACATTCCCCAGTTGTTCCCGAACGAGCGGTCCTTGTAGTCGCTTAACGATTGCATGTTCTCGACTTCTGCCTCGCCACAGAAACGTCCCTGGGCAAAGGGCAGGTCAAGGCTGACGGTGACCGCATGGATCTGGTCTCCGAGTGCGGCGACCTGCTCGTTGAAGTGCTTGGTCTGGACCTGGCAGACTGGCGTATCGAGCGAGGGGACCACGCTAATCAGGGTCGGTTTTCCCTTCCAGTTCGCAACGGTAACGGTTTCGAGGGAACCGTCAGTCAACTCGCAGTCAGGAGCAGGCTGCCCTACCTCGACTTGATCTCCAACGAGCGTTAACGGGTTACCTTTGAAAGTGACAGATCGGGACATGTGTCTATTCCTGAATGATGGCGTGTTCTTGGAAACGTTACCTGTAAGTTTTGCCCACAAGCGGTACCTGTACAAGGGGTATGGATTGTTGTTCAGCCTTGCCTGCCTCTGGGAAAACTGGTCTTTTCCCAGGCTCCCACTTTGACATAGATTGTCGCCGGAAAGAAACAAGGATGTTTGTTTTCTGGGATCACAAGACCATGCAGGAATTATCGGGTGGCTGGCGAGTCGAGATTGATCACGCAAGAGAATGGCTTTGCATGCGATTGTTTGAGCCGTTTCTCCATCCTCCTGTCCAGCACCTCGCCGAGCAGATTCGCTGTGTGCTGGACCGTGAGTATTCTCGCAACCTGGTCCTTGAAATGGACCAGGTATTTCAACTCAGCGGCCGCCTGCTACGGCAGATCCAGTTGCTCGAGGAACACCTCAGCTGCCAGGGTGGGGAGCTTCGTCTGAGTGGTCTTTCGGACGAATGCTATGCATCGGTTCAGAAGGTCAAGCTGGAAGCGCGTTTCCCACGCTTTCACACCCGCCAGCAGGCACTGACCAGCCATGCCCCACCCAATCCTCGCTAATTTACTCCAGTGAGTGCAGGAGCCAGGCAGGAAGTTCGCCAGACGCCGGCAGCTGGATCACCTGGACTCGCTCAATCGCCTCGTGCTCCTGGAATCGCGTGAGCGTCTCCGCCGGGGGGGGCGCATCCAGGTTCAGGACACCAATTGCTTTCCCTCCTGGAGCCTCCCCGGCTCGACCGACCGACATCTGGGCGATATTCACATTGTCCTCACCGAGAATACTCCCAACCCAGCCGATGATTCCGGGAACATCGAGATGGGAGAATACGAGCATCACCCCGTCAAGATAGGTTTCCAGGCGGTAATCCCCAAGCCGGATCAAGCGTGGCATGCTCTGGCCAAAGAGCGTCCCGGATACAGTAAAAGTGTCGTCCCCTGTTTCCAGCTGACAAGTAATGGATGAGCTGAAGTCTCCTATTTCCACCTGGCTCTCTTCCACCAGCTGGATTCCTCGTTCACGCAGCAGCATTTCCGAGTTGACGATATTGACCTCCGCATCCATGGCACGTTCG
>CAYYZW010000324.1:0-26306 GCA_964476375.1 uncultured Pirellulaceae bacterium | reverse complement strand
GCCCAGAAATCGATAAGGACGACCTTGCCCCGGTAAGATGGCCAGTCCAGTGCCACTCCCAGCTCGGTTTCTCCTTCCAGCTCCAGCGGTTTTCCCACCAGGTCGGCGGGCCCGGCGGTTGGGCTGCTTGCGATCTTTCGCCCATAGGAAGCAAGTGTCTTGTCTGTGCTTGTACCGAAAATCTTGCCAAACGCCTGGAAGTAGTTTTCCTTTTGCTTTGCATCTTCAAGGCGGTTGATGCCGTGGACCGTGGCGGAAGCAATCCGCAGGTGTCGCTGCTGGAGTTTCTGTTCGGAAAGAAATTTCTGCATCGCATCCAGCGCCGCAGGAACCTCGGCCAGGGGAAGTTCATCAACCAGGAGCATGGCCTGTTCCATCTGCAGGAACAGAACCAGGGAGGCAATCTGGGGGCGCTCATCATCTTTCAGCTTCTCTACCAGGGTGACTAGCATGGCATCGGCATTTTTGTTTCCCAGCGATGCCATTTCATGGAGTACCTGAACCTTGGCCTCGACCGCGATCACGTGGTAACGGTCAGAAGTCTGTGCGTCCAGGACCCGGTCTGCTGCCTCCGAAACAGCCTCGGCAAATCCAGGCCGGCGGCGGATCGAACGTGGTTTCTCCTGCATGTCGAGCAGGTAATCGACAAGATCCAGTGTGGAAAGACCGTCCGCGGCAAGGTAGGGGTTTTCCTCTTCCTGCTCCTCTTCCTCGGCCAGCAGCAGGTGCGTGGACAAGGAATACGGGCTTATCAACATTGACAGCGTGGAGAAAAAGGTGCCCGTGGCCATGGTGGAACCATTCGCCTCTGGCGGAATACTCTCTGGTGTCTCTGCCTGGTCGCCCTCGGTTTCTTCCAGGTGTGTGATCAGTAGTTTCTTGAGGACATCACCGCCCACGTTTATCGCCATCACCTGTCCGTCCCGTCCAAACAAGATCGTGCTCGGAAGACTGGAAATGCCGCAGGTGGCTGCCAGTGGCGTATCAAACCCTCGCTGGTCAGGATCGATCGTCCTGATCGTCGCCCAGGGGAATTCGTTGATTTTCAGAACTTCCTTGATACCCTCCTTGCTAAAGGCATCAAACAGCTGTGGATCTTCGTCGAGGTTGACGCCGATCACCTCGAACCCTTTCTCCTGGTACTGCTTGTATTGCTCCAGCAGCTCCGGAAGCGTTCGCAGACTGGGAGCGTCCCAGGCAGCCCAGAAAAACAGCAATACCATCTTGTCCTGGTAACTCTCCCAGTTGATCCGGCTTCCATCACGCGTCAGGATACCCTCGACTTGTATCGGCTTGCCGATCAAGGAGAGCCGCGTTATGGAACGCGTGACCAGGTGCTCCACCACGTCTTGAATTTCCTCGTCCGGGTTATCCTTGTAAGTGTTTTCCAGTAACTGGTAGGTTTCTATGGCCTCCGCGATGAAATTACTTCGTTCCAGCAACTCGGCCATGGAACGTACCCGGTCAAAGACAACGCCCCCGGGGTTTTCCATGGCCAAAAGGGCCGCAATCGATTCCTTCAGCGGGGGATAAGCGGACTCCCCCTTGAGAGCAAGTTCGTCGAACTTGATATCCAGATCGGCACGAAAGACCTCGGCCAACTGGAGAATATTAAACGCTTCCTTGGCAAGTTTCTCGTCGCTGCTGTCCTTGAATGCGGTTCCCAGGGCCTGGAAAACCTCGGCTGCCTCCTCTTCACGTTCTACCTTTTGCAAAGCAAGTGCTGCCTGGTGCACAAGGTTGAAAACGTCGGAGCTATCCATTCCGTCTGCCAGCCAGGCCAGAGTCTTTACCTTGAACTGTTCGTAGTCCTTGTCCTCCCCGCTGGCGATCGCTTGCACGCTGAAACCAAAGAGAATGGACTTTCCCTGTTGCATCATCTGGGGGTCACGGTCGACCGAGAGTTGCTTGGCAAAATCAATCACTTCCTGTTTGATTCCCGGGGAATTCATTTCCCACAACCCCTCCAGCGAGTTGATTTTTTTCCCCACGGCCAATCGTCGTTGAGAATCGGTCGCCTGCTTGTCATCGATAATCCGGTTACTTGCCCCCAGGACCGCCTGGGTCATGATCATTGCCTCCTCACGAGTGGACGGCTGGAGGCTGGTGACGTTCTTGATAAACTCGATCAATGTGGCCGCGTCCCCGGTGGGGATTTCAAGCGGTTCGCTCAACGATTCTGGTCGGGAGGAAGCTGTATTGTCGGTTTCACCTGCGGCACTGCTTGCGGTACCACTGTTGAACTTGCTGTTTTCACTAGTGAGTGGCTCGTTACTATCATTGGAGCAGCCTGGAACCAGCAGCATGGCGGTGAAGATCACTGCCAGGCTCGACACACTGCATCGGAAAGCAGGATGAAGGCGAGTGAAAGTTGTCATGGCAATTCCCTGTGCAGCAGATGAATCAAACACTGGTTCTTCTATTGTAGGCAACTTTCAATGGCCTTGGCATCCCGAAACAATGGGGATCCGCAATCATGTCGGAAATACAGCAGAGAGAAGATCCAGCGACCATTGCCAGCGAACGATCAGCAGCAGGATGACTGCTGTGGTGAAGAGCAGTACGGAAAGCGGCTGCCTTCGTCCGGCGGCCAGCTGCAATAGCAGGTAGGAGACGGTGACCAGGCCCATGGCCAGAGCGGTAAGTTGCCAGCCGAGCACCATTCCAACAAGAGCAAGCGAGGCGATGACGGCCGTGCTGGACTTTCCGCAAAGCAGCCTTTCTAGGAGGAAGAGTACTCCGCCCGCGAGCAGGCCTGTTGCCAGGCCGGCCAGCAGGGTCATGCCACGTCCCGATCCCTCGGAGGCAAGCTGGGGATAAAAATCGGGAGCGACAAGCTGGGCCACCACGAGGATGACCAGCAGGGTCGAAAAGAGCCGTGCTGGAACACGACCATGGTCTCGCCAGATCAGCCCCGCTCCCAGCAGCGTGGTAAGCATGGCAAGGTGAGTCAGGAAGATCATCCAGATGGTGACGTTCTGAATCTCGTAATCACCCGGTAACACGGAGCCGGCGGTGATCGGTTCTGCTATGCCCAGCAGCACGAAGCTGCTGGCCACGATGCCTTCCACGAGCAGGTACCGTATGGCGATAGGTTCCTTGCAGTTCCTGCATCGAGCTTTCAGACAGATCCAGCTGACAATCGGGATGTTGTCGTACCAGCGAATCCGCTGGTCGCATGCCGGGCAGGAAGAGGGGGGGCGAGAGAGGTTCTTGCCGAGGGGTAGCCGGTAAACGACGACGTTTAGAAAGCTGCCTATACAGGCACCACAGCAGAAGAGCCAGAAAGCGAAAGGGATGGCAATTCGCAACGGAAAATCGTCCATCCAGTGGATGAGTCCAGGCATGTTTTTCAGTTTACCTGGAGAGCGTTACCACCGATCCGGGTAGGCCCTCCATTTATCAAAGGTATTGTGCGATCGGACCACCCCGGGTAGCCATCTCGTCGACGCGAGAGCTGACCGCCGGATCCTCGACCAGGGGCGGAGCATGGTGTGTTTTAACACGGGCATCAATGACCAGTGAACCATGACATCCCCAGTGCTTGTTTGTCACAAATGCACCGATTCCATCTATGTCACTGGCCGGATTGCTACGTGTGAATGTGGTCCAGAGAAAGTTGTTGATGGATTCTTCGGTGAATCGAGAATCATCCACGATCACCACCAGGGGGAACTGCTCCAGGCCGTTGTTAGTCGCCGATGCCAGGCAAAAATCATGAACCGTCGTCTGCCCCTGAGTGGCTGGCTTCCAGCTGGGGCCACGAACCGCCAGGATTCCTGGCAGGCAGACCCGTGGCTCGTGGTAACCGTCGGGAAGTTGGAAGTTGACCGGAAGATCGGTCGCCAGGATCCGCCGTGGCAGGCCACGGGCCGCGATCACGAGCTTGGACCCCCGGTTCAGGCCACTGCCACTGTAATCCAGTGTGTCGATCGTGGTCCTGGTCTGGAAATGGAGATCCCGCTGCCAGTCAACGCGTTGTAACAGGTGATCCAGGAAAGCGGGGATATCCTGGATATCCAGTTGGGGATCATCCTGCCCATCGACAATCAGCAGGTACTTCGCCAGCGAAAGCTGCCCCTGGCCGAGGATCGCATTGGCCTGGGTAAGGAGCTCCTGCGGCCTGGCTTCTTTTTCATAGGGAACGTAACGCTCACTTCCCACGGCCAGTAGCAAAGGGTGGACACCGGTTGCATCGACCGCATGAACCGCCCGCAGCCCGGGAATCAGCGTGGGGATGACAGGCCCGGTTAACTCATGGATCAGCTTTCCAAGAGCTGTATCTTCCTGGGGGGGCCGGCCGACAACGGTAAACGGCCAGATTGGCTTTGACCGGTGGTAGACCCGTTCTACCTGGAGGACAGGGAAATCGTGGGCCAGGCTGTAATAACCGAGGTGGTCACCGAACGGGCCCTCCGGAAGCTGCTTGTCGGGGTGGATCGTTCCGCTGATGCAGAAATCGGCCTGGTCGTAGAGAGGGAGAGAATCGGCATGCGGTATCATGCCAATCCGGTGTCCGGAGAGGACCCCTGCGAAACCGAGTTCGGACATGTTCTCCGGAAGCGGCATGACGGCCGCCAGCATCATGGCCGGAGCTCCTCCCACAAAGATGTTCACCCGGAAAGGTGAATGGTTCCGGATTGCTGCCTCGTGGTGGACCCCGATACCGCGATGAATCTGGTAATGCAGCCCGACTTCCTGGTCCGGTTCATACTCCCCTCCCGAGATCTGGATCCGGTACATGCCAAGGTTGGATTTCTTGAGTCCTGGCTGATCCGCATTTTCACTGTATACCAGGGGCAGGGTAACGAAGGCACCGCCGTCATCCGGCCAGCTTGTAAGCTGGGGAAGCCGGCTGATGATCGTCTCGTTGCTCAGGATCGGCCCACTGCGAGGGCTGCGGGGGACCATTGCCAGGGCATGCCATGGGGATTTCCAGAAGCGCCCCGGCCGCTTCCAGAATGCGGACGGATCCGACTTCAATTCAACCAGCCGCTGGACCCGTTCGAAGGTGTCGCGGAAGAGGAAGCGTGCCCGCTCAAGTGTGCCAAACAGGTTGGAGACCATCGGAAAGGAACAGCCGACAACATTATTAAACAGGATGGCAGGCCCACCAGAGCGATTCACGCGGCGGTGAATCTCTGCTGCTTCCAGGTCTGCCTGGACCGGCTCCTCGATGGTCACGAGCTGACCGGTCCTTTGCAGATCGGTGATGCACTGTCGCAGGTTGTGGTAACCCATCGTTTTCCAGACGCGGAAGGGCGAGAAGGGCTGTCTTTCAGCAAACCCTGATTCTAACGCGCCGGGTAAGCAGTCGGGAGCAGGTTGGCAGAATGGCTCCCGCTGCTTTACTCGCCGGCCTTACAACCTAGAATATCCGTTCAACGTGCAGAGCCAAGGTGACTTGTCCCAGGAAAGGTATTCCACGAACCATGCATGTCATTGCAACGGAACAGCCAGTTCATGAGATCCAGGCAGATGCCCTCGTCCTGGGCGTCCATGAGGGGAGCCCCCTGGATGGGATTGCCGCGCAGGTTGACAGCCTGGCAGGTGGCCAGTTGACCCGCTTGATCGAATCCGGGGAGATTGCTACGGGTCGAGGCACGCTCACAAGCTGGCTTGCCCCTGCCGGCCTGGAGACAGACCATGTGGTCGTCGTAGGCCTGGGGGATCCCGGGACACTCGACCGGGGAGCGGCCGCCACCGCGGCGGGGAGCGCAGCCAAGTTGCTGGCAGGACAAAAAAGAGAACGTGTTGTTTTTCTGCTTGTCGATGGCTGGGAAGAAGATCTGGTCTGTGCAGCGGTGAGCGGAGCGGTGATGGGCTGTGTGGGGCAGGACCTGTACCGTGCAGAAACCAAGCTGTATGCGATCGAGGAACTTGCCTGGCAGACGGGCCATGCTGCCGCGGTCGACCAGGGCCTGCTGCTGGGTGAGGCAACCAACCTGACACGCCGGCTGGTCAATGAGCCGGCTGGTATCATCTACCCCGAGTCCTTTGCCGAGGTTGCATCCCAGGTCGCCAGTGAAACGGGCCTGGAACTGGAGATCTGGGACAAGCAAAAACTGGAAGAAGAAAAGTGTGGGTCACTTCTGGCTGTTTCCCAGGGGTCGGTGCGGGAACCCCGCTTGCTGATCCTGCGTCATCGTGGCGCGGGCCGGGACAATCCCCACCTGGCACTGGTTGGGAAGGGGGTCACGTTTGATTCCGGTGGACTCTCGCTCAAGCCGAGTGAGTCGATGAAGGCGATGAAATGTGACATGGCCGGTGCAGCGACGGTGCTCGGCAGCATGCAGGCAATTGCTCGTTTGGATCTTCCCTGCCATGTCGTTGGGCTGGTCGGGCTGGTGGAAAACATGGTCAGCGGTTCATCGTACAAGCTGGGGGATGTGCTCACGGCACGGAGTGGCAAGACGATTGAAGTACTCAACACGGATGCCGAGGGCCGGCTGGTCCTGGCGGATGTGCTGGATGTGGCCCTCGAGCAGGAGGCGGACCACCTGGTCGACCTGGCCACCCTGACCGGTGCCTGCGTGGTGGCCCTCGGGACCGATGTCTGTGGTGTGATGACCAACGACCAGGACTGGTGCGATCGGTTGCTTGCGACCGCTGCCCGATGTGGGGAACGTGCCTGGCAACTGCCGATGTTCCCGGAATTTTCCAAGCAGATCCGTAGTCACGTGGCAGATATCAAGAACATCGGTGAAGGGCGCTGGGGCGGAGCGATTACTGCCGGAAAATTCCTGGAGGAATTCGTGGGCGAGGCCAGCTGGATTCATCTTGATATCGCCGGCCCTGCTTTTCAGGACAAGCCCAAGGCCTGGATCGATGCGGGAGGTTCCGGTGCCATGGTTCGAACGCTTGTTGAACTGGCCGGCCAGCTGGCAGCGGAGGCACCCTGAGGCTATGGCAGGGAAACCCTAGGGGCGGGCACCGACAAAACGGCTCAACAGGGTTGCATTGCGGATAAAAGTTTGACAGCTGATGATCCGTGAGGCATTGTCACCACCTGCCTGGTACTTCAGCGAACCTTCTTCTACCCATGCCCCCCGGTCATCCAGTGCGGCCACCACTTCCTCGGCAGCCATGCGCAGCGATGCTGTCAGCTGGACTCGCTGGACCTGGAGATTGCCGGGGCGTGCCTTGTCGGGGCCACGCTCCAGGAGTTGCTCGTATTGACGGGAGATTCGTTCCAGGTTGGAACCGACCTGGAAGCCGTAATGGGTGGGAAGATCCCGGTCGTGGTAAACCAGCTGGTAGTCACGCGTGAAATAGAGTGGCCGGTTGGTCTTGAGCTCGTAGAACCGGGCGAGTTTCCCGTCCGGCAGCAGGGACGATTTCAAGTAGGCCAGGGCCCGGGGAACAGGCTCGAGAAATTTCTTTTCCCCTGTTCGGCGGTAGAGCATCAACAGGGTTGTGAGAATCCCCTGGGATTCACCCCCGGTCACTGCCGGCGGTTCAAACTTGCGTGCCCAGGCAGGGTGACCCTGGTGGTTGTATTGCTGGGCCCATGCTGGCTGGGGGTCGGGCATCTGGGAGAGGAGTATGAAGTCCCCTGCCCTGATCGCCGCCTTCCGGTAGGTTGGCTGGAGGTAAACCTCGGCGGCATCCAGCATCAGGGAGATGGTATCGGCAATCGTGTTGTCGTTGAAGGTGTAGAAAGAACGGTAGTCAACACCGGGATAGGTGCGAGGCCAGGTCTCGGGATAACTCGCCTTGTGAACGGGAAACTTGTCCGGATCCGGATAGTTGGAAAATCGCTGGGGCCAGCCACCATTGGGGTACTGGGCTCGCAGAAGGGATTGGAATGCGTAGCGTGCTGCCTTGTGAATCTGCTCGTCCTGGAATTCAAGCTGCTGGTCGATATTCATCAGGAAACGGACGGCGGCCTGGGTGGTGTTGTCATCCAGCGTGGTGGTATTTTGAGAGCCGCCATTCTCTCCCAGGAGGCGGTACGAATAGCGTTTTCGATCATCTGGATCAAACTCGATTCGGTAACTCCAGCCTCCACTCTTAAGCTGGCAGCGGACAAGTGCCATGGCGGTCTTCCTGGCCGCAGAAAGGAAATAACGGTCACCGGTGTTCCGGTAGATCTGCAGAAATGCTTCTCCCACCGTGGGCGTTCCGGGAGGCTGGACCCAGGCGGTCGTTTTCGAAGCTCGTCCCTCGCCCTCGCGAAGCGTGA
This sequence comes from uncultured Pirellulaceae bacterium, assembly GCA_964476375.1. Lineage (GTDB taxonomy): Bacteria > Planctomycetota > Planctomycetia > Pirellulales > Pirellulaceae > SAT2750. Next base: position 18,121 of record CAYYZW010000324.1, on the reverse strand, counting down.
GATCGGCGGAGTAACGCCAGAGGTAACCTCCCTGGATCGAAACATGCTGTTGAAAGAAATCAACGGCTCGTCGCAGTTCCTCCGCTCCCTTCTGCTGGGTCAATGGAGGAGCGGCCGAGAGGCTGCATGGGACGAGGATCCAACTGGCGAGCAGGAGCCATCGGAGGAGGTAACATGACATGGATGCGAATCTCCCTGGTAGTTTTTTCAATTGCCACCCATGGTATCCCAGCCGGGCAGCATGAGCCAGTTTTGCCGGCGCTTGGAAAAGCCAGGTTGACTCCTGGAAACAGGCAGGAGGTCGCAAAAGAAGAGGGTGAAGAAGTGCGGGTGAGAGGACTCGAACCTCCACGGGGTTGCCCCCACATGGCCCTCAACCATGCGCGTCTGCCAGTTCCGCCACACCCGCCTGGATGCCCACCCGGTGAGGATCTATTTAACGCTTGGAGAACTGCGTACCGCGACGTGCTCCATGCCGACCGGGTTTCTTTCGTTCCTTCATGCGTGAGTCACGAGTCAGGAAACCACCGTCCCGGAGTGGAGGGAAGAGGTCAGGATTATAGCTGACCAAAGCCCGTGCCAGGCCCATGCGGCAGGCACCAGCCTGTCCGGTTGTGCCTCCCCCGGAGACATTGATGAGGATATCAATGTCCTTGTCCTGTTCGACGGTCGAGAGGACTTCCAGGATGGTTTTTCGATCCATCTCGACACAGAAAAAATCATCCAGCGTCCGCTTGTTGATCTGGATCAACCCTGTCCCGGGACGAATCCGTACCCGGGCCACGGATGATTTGCGTCTCCCCGTACCAAGCGCATCCCCATTGGCTTTACACTTCTTGATACGGTCTTCAACATTTGTGCTCATTCTTATCTACCGTGAAAAACGTGCTCGTCGCTAGTCTTTCGTCTCATCGAAATTGATTGGTTCTGGTTGCTGTGCCTGGTGTGTGTGATCTGGCCCGACAAAGAGTTTTAATTTCTTGAGCATCTGCCTGCCAAGCTTGTTCTTGGGTAACATCCGTCGGACGGCCTCACGCAGTATCAGCTCGGGCTGTAACTCATGTCGTCGCCTCGCCGTGATGGAACGCTGTCCCGGGTAGCCGGTATACCAGGTATATGTTTTTTGATCCCACTTCTTTCCAGAGAAAACAACTTTCTCGGTGTTAATCACCACCACGAAATCACCCGTGTCCACGTGAGGGGTGTAGGTGGGACGATGCTTGCCCATCAGGATCGTGGCAAGCCGGGTTGCCAATCGCCCGACGATCTTATCGCTGGCGTCCACGAGCAGCCATTTTTGCTCGACCTCCCCCGCTTTTGCCATGTAAGTCCGTGTGCCTGCCACCTGTCTACTCCAACGCTTAACAGTTTATTCCTACGGGAAACAGCCGATTCTAACCCAGCCCCCTTCTCCTCACAAGGGCCGCTGGAGGCTCTCGAGCGGTGTCTGGTGAGCCCGCGGGAAGGGGTTATCCAAGAGCATGAAACGGTATCCTGTACCCTGTTGTAGACCTCTGCCAATCCGTTATAACGCAACGGAAACCTTGTTTTTTCTTTTCTCCGGCGGGAACTGGTTGGACAATGAAAATTGGTGTCCTAAAGGAGTCGTACCCCGGCGAACGGCGTGTGGCATTGGTTCCGGGGAACGTGGCCCAGCTGGAAAAGGCCGGTTTCGAGGTCTGGATCGAGGAAGGGGCCGGGGATGCGGCAGGGTATTCTGACGAGGACTATACCAATGCTGCTGCCCGCGTCGCTTCCAGGGAGACGCTGCGAGATTTCCAGCTGCTTTTGCAAGTCCGTTCACTGGGTGCCAATCCGGAATATGGCGAAGCGGATCTGGAGCTGTTGTCAGCTGGTGGTTACGTGATAGGTACCTGTGACCCCCTGGGGAACCCTGCTGCTATCGAACAGCTCGCCAGGCGTGGTCTGAACCAGTTTTCCCTGGAATTGATCCCGCGGATTACCCGGGCCCAGAGCATGGATGTGCTCAGCTCCATGGCGACCATTGCCGGTTACCGCGCTGTTCTGCTGGCAGCCAGCGAGCTTCCACGCATCTTTCCACTGCTCATGACTGCCTCGGGGACACTTGCCGCTGCCCGGGTTTTCGTCATTGGTGCGGGCGTTGCCGGCCTGCAGGCGATTGCAACTGCCCGTCGACTGGGGGCCATTGTCCAGGCCTATGACCTGCGACCCGCTGTCCGTGAGCAGGTGGAGAGCCTGGGAGCGAAATTCGTGGAACTGGAACTGGAAGCCGGGGAATCGGAAGACAAGGGGGGATATGCCAAGCAGATGGGGGAGGAGTTTTACCGCCTGCAAAGAGAACTGATGGCAGAGGTGGTAGCCGAGAGCGACGTTGTCATCACCACGGCGGCAATTCCTGGACGCCCATCGCCGCTGCTGGTAACCGCCGATGCGGTTGGCCGCATGGGACAGGGGGGCGTGATTGTTGACCTTGCAGCCGAGCGTGGTGGAAACTGTGAGCTCAGTGAGGCGGACAAGCGAGTGGTCAGCCAGGGCGTGGTGATCCTGGGGCCCACCAACCTGCCGGCAGAAATCCCCTACCACGCCAGCCAGATGTTCTCGGCCAATGTCACCCGCTTCCTGCTCCATATCGCCACCGATGGTGTGATCCAGTTGGATCGGGAGGATGAGATCATCCGTGAAACGCTGGTGGCCCACGGCGGGGATGTCCCCCAGGCCCGGATCCGGGAACTACTGAACCTGGGCCCTCCAGCAGGGACACCTGTCGAACAGGATGAAACGGGGGGTGGACCGCCGGCTGGAGAAGGCGATGGCGAGGAGGAATCCGGGTTATCATGGAGGGAATCTTCGGCAGAGAGTACCAGTGATGAAGGCCTGGATGACTCGCCCCAGCAGGAAGACGAGGTGGAGCGTGATTCAAAAGAATAACTTCATGATCCAATCAAGCAGGCAGGCACTGCTGGTGCTGTTTGCGGTGACCCTGCTGCTGGTGGTCACCGGTGTCCATGGACAGGCTCGCGAATCAAGCCCAAAGCCTGAATCTATCCCGGTAGCACATACAGGAGAAGTTTCGGCAGAGCCAGGAAAGAGCACCGCTGACGAGGGTGCCGGCGAGAATCAACCTGCTGAAGATCCGGCACAGGAAAAGGTGGACAGGGATTTCCGCGGCAAGGTAATGATCGCCTCGCTGACGATCTTCGTGCTGGCGATTTTTGTCGGCTTTGAGATTATCACCAAGGTGCCGCCGACACTCCACACGCCGTTGATGTCCGGTTCCAATGCGATCAGCGGGATCACCCTGGTCGGAGCGGTAATCGTTGCCGGGCATGCCAGCGGTGCACCCTGGCTGGGGATGGTGGCCGTGTCGCTGGCCACGGTCAACGTGATTGGAGGATTCCTGGTCACCCACAGGATGCTCTCGATGTTCATCAAACGCCACTAGGAATTGCAGAAACGAGTAACCGATATTGGATAAGCAGATCTTTATCGAGATTGCCTATATCCTTTCGGCCGTACTTTTCATGTTCGGCCTGAAGAAGATGGCCCATCCGCGGACTGCCGTGCGGGGCAACCTGTATGGAATCCTGGGGATGATCGTAGCCGTGGCCGCCACGATGTTCTCCAGTGATATTGTCCAGTTCGCCTGGATCGTGGGGGGCATTTTTGGTGGCGGTGCGATGGGGGTGTTGCTGGCCTACATGATCCAGATGACGGCCATGCCCCAGCTGGTGGCGGTCTTTAACGGTTTTGGCGGCCTGGCGTCGGTGATCGTGGCAGGTGCGATGCTGCTCTTGCCGGATATTGAACCGACGTCGAGCGAGTGGATAGCAACAGCGTTCTCTGGCATTATCGGGTCGGTTACTTTCCTCGGAAGCATGGTCGCTTTCGGCAAGTTGCAGGAGCTTGATTTTTTCAAGAAGTCATGGCGTCTGCCCCTGCAGCACGTGGTGAACGTGCTGCTGCTACTGGTGCTGGTGGGACTTTCCATCCAGATGACGCGGGGGGAGAGCGGATTCTATTATCTCCTTATCGTGGCGGTCGCCTCGCTCCTGGGCTTCCTGCTGGTGAACTCGATCGGTGGAGCGGATATGCCGGTGGTGATTGCTTTGCTGAACTCCTATTCCGGCCTGGCTGCCTCAGCGACCGGGTTCGTGATTAGTAACAACGTGCTGATTATTTCCGGTTCCCTGGTGGGAGCTTCGGGGATTATCCTGACCCGCATGATGTGCAGGGCGATGAACCGGTCCCTGATGAACGTGCTGTTTGGCGTCATGGAAGCAGGCAGTGCCAGTGATGCGGACGAGGTCTACAAGGACGTGACACAGACCGCGGCGGAAGAAGTCGCCATGATGCTGGAGTTTGCCCAGCGGGGCGTGATCGTGCCGGGCTATGGGATGGCGGTTGCCCAGGCCCAGCATGCAGTTCAGAACCTGGGGAAGATGCTCGAGGAGCGGGGAGCCACGGTCGAATACGCGATCCATCCGGTGGCGGGACGTATGCCGGGCCACATGAATGTCCTGCTGGCAGAAGCGGACGTCGAGTACGAGAAGTTGATCGAAATGGACCATATTAACCCCACCATGGAGACGGTCGACGTGGCCATCGTGATCGGGGCCAACGACGTGGTGAATCCCTCTTCCCGGACGGATGAGAACAGCCCCATTTACCAGATGCCGATTATTGATGTGGACAAGGCCCGCTCGGTGATCGTGATCAAGCGGAGCCTCAGTCCCGGGTTTGCCGGGATCCCCAATCCCCTGTTTGCCATGGAGAACACCTCCATGCTGTTCGGGGATGGCAAACAGATGATGCTGGATATCACGGCTGCGATCCAGGATAGCTAAGGAGCAGCCAGCGAGAGAGAGCTGTCATATCCTGCTAGGGAACGCGCCTGCGTTCCTTCTCCAGTCCCTCGGCAAGGAAGTGGACTGCCACCTGGGCCATCTGGTTGTAGTATCCAAAACCGTGTCCGCCGGCCTCGGTCTCCAGGTCCGCCTCGAAGGGGACGCCCAGGGACGCGAGCTTCATCCGAAGCCGGTCCACGCCTTCAAACCAGTTCTCATCAGTCGGGTCACAACAGAAGAACTGGTGCAGCGGATAATCGAGCGGATGAATGTGGAGAAGTGCCGTGTCCTGCCGGACCGCTTCCTTGTCCGGGTACATCAGGGGAATCGTTTCATCGCCCTGGTCAAACCGCATGTGAAAATCGACCGCCGGGGCAATCGCACTGACCACTGGAAAGATGCGAGGGTACTTGTAGGAGATTCGCAGGGCCCCCTGCCCTCCCATGCTGGTTCCCAGCAGGCCAACCTGGCGGTCAGCGGTTTCAAACCGCTGCTGGACATAGGGAAGGATATTTTCCAGCACGTGCTGCTCGGCGGTTAGCTCGCTGTCAAATTCCTCGCAGATCTTGTCGGTCCACCAGCTACGTGCCGCCATCGGGGAGACCACGACCAGCCCATGCTGGTCGAACTGGTCGATGAAAGGCTGCTTGTCAATCAGCCTTTCCATGTGGACACCGTGCAGGTAGATCAGGGCCTGGTTGTGCGGATTCCGTTCAGACGGTTCAAACACGTCACAGGGATGTCCCGCTACCTTTTCTTCCTGCCAGACTCCCACGGCTACTTTTCCTTATTCCAGGTGACTTGTAACATGGCTTTCCTCTTTTTACCCGTTGGCTTCCGCTCTCGCGACCCGATAGCATGGTCAGCAACCGGGGAGAGAGTCCCATTCCGGGAAAGGACTGTCATAGCGTGACTTCGGATCTACCGCAACAACCCGAAACACCAGTTCGCTGGTACCAGGGAATTACCCGCTACCAGTGGCTGGTGCTGGTGATCGCCTCGGCCGGCTGGGTCTTTGATGTCTTTGAGGGCCAGGTCTTCGTCGCATCGATGCGGGAGTCCATGCCGGCACTACTGGGTGTCTCTGCGGATCATCCCTCGGCGCGCAGCTGGATCAACTGGTCCTTTGGCAGCTTCCTGCTGGGAGGTGCCTTTGGGGGAGTGTTGTTTGGGATCCTTAGTGACAAGATCGGGCGTTCCCGCACGATGATCATCACGATCCTGTTCTACTCTCTCTTCACCTGTGTCACTGCGTTTGCCCAGCAGCCCTGGCAGATGGTCACGCTGAGGTTCTTTGTGGCGATGGGAGTGGGGGGTGAATGGGCGGTCGCCTCGGCCATGGTTGCCGAAGTGATGCCCGATCGCGCGCGCCCGGTTATGAGCAGTATTTTTCACGCATCCAGCGTCTTTGGCACGCTGATGGCAGCCGCGGTGGGTGCCTTCGTGGTTGGCAACACGGATGTCCTTGGCCCGTCGGCCTGGCGATATGGTTTTGCCATTGGGGCGGCACCCGCCTTGCTGACTCTGCTGGTGCGTTGGAAGCTGAAAGACCCGGAGCAAGCGGTCAAGGCGCGTCAGCGGGCAGGGCAAGCGGGTGGCGAACAGACAGGACGGCTGGTCGAATTATTCCAGGGAGCACAGTTGCGTAATACGCTGGTGGGAGTCGGACTGGCATCGGTGGGGTTGGTCACATTCTGGGGTGGACATATCTATGGCAAGAATGCCCTCTTGCGGAGGGCACAACAGGAGGTACTGGAAGAAAAAGGGGTCGAGGAACCGGAGCCAGGTTCCTCGGCGGAGGAACAAGCCAGTTACAAGGAGGAACGGACGAAGGCCTTTGAAGAACACCATGGCCGCATCAAGTCAGCGGAGATGTTGAGCATGGTGCTCAATACTATCGGTGGTGGATTGGGCCTGGTCCTGTTCGGGACGATTTCGACCTGGCTGGGCCGCAAGAGGGCATTCATCCTCTATCACGTGGTTGCTTTTTTCATGGTCTGGTTATTATTCAAGGTCCTGCTGGAAGGGAATTACTCGACCCTGCACCTGGCAATTACGCTCCCGGTCTTTGGTTTCTTCACGCTGGGAATGCATGCCGGCTACGCGGTTTACTTTCCCGAGCTGTACCCCACGCGGCTGCGCAGCACGGGAGCCGGTTTCTGTTTTAACATGGGTCGCCTGGCAACCGCCGCAGCTTTTTTCGGGTTTGGCATGGCCCCGGTCAGTCCGGAGAAGAAGGCGTTGCTCCTGGCCCCGCTGTACCTGCTGGGAGTCGTGATCGTCCTCTTTGCCAGGGAGACACGTGACCAGGTGTTAGAGGATTTGGATACCTCTTCCCTCCAGCCGGACGTCTCCGGCGGGGGTGAATCATGACCTCGCTGAGAAGCTGGTTAAAAAACCGATGAACGATCAACCCTTAATCCGCTTTGGCGTGATCGGCTATGGCCTGTTCGGCTTTCACCATGCCCGCGCCATCGAGGCAAGCGAGACAAGCCGGCTGGTTGCCATCGCAGCCCCTTCGGAAGAATCCCGGCAGCGGGCCGCCGAGGATCACCCGGCGGTGGATGTCCACGGTGATTACCGGGACATGCTTGAGCGTGAGGACCTGGAGGTGATCTCCGTTGTCGCACCGAACATGTTGCATTACGAGATGGGCATGGCAGTACTCGAGTCAGGCAAGCACCTGTTGCTGGAAAAACCAATGGCCCTCACGGTGGCGGAATGTGACCAGCTTGTGGAGCTGGCAGAAAAGGAGCAGCGGATCCTGGCAGTGGGCCACGAGCTCAGGCTCTCCTCACTCTGGGGGCGAGTCAAGCAGTTGATCGAGGAGGGGGTCATCGGCAGGGTGCAGCATGTGCTTGTGGAGCTGTCCCGTTTCCCTTACCGTCCTGGATCTGGTGGCTGGCGTTATGACCAGGGCCAAGTTGGCAGCTGGATCCTGGAAGAACCGATTCATTTCTTTGACCTGGCCCGCTGGTACCTGGAGGAGAGTGGTGATCCGGTTTCGATCTATGCCCGGGCCAATTCTCGCGACCCGGCCCGCCCCCAGCTGGCAGATAACTTCTCGGCGATCGTCAATTATCCCGATCATGCCTACGCCCTTGTCAGCCAGTCCCTGGCGGCCTTTGGACATTACCAGATGGCGAAGGTGGTCGGTACAGAGGGTACGATCTGGGCTGAATGGGGGGCCGCAGACGCCCGTTCGGACGATTCGCACTTTGCATTGCGTTATGGCCTGGGAGATGATGTTACAGAGGTTGAGCTTGCGGAGGATGCGGGGGAACTGGTCGAACTGGCCCGCGAGATCGACGCCATGGCTGAATCGGTGCGGAGCGGCATGCCGCCCCCCTGTACAGGAGGGGATGGACGCTGGTCCACCCTGCTTTGCCTGGCAGCGGAAAAATCGGCCAGGACGGGCCAGCTGGTCGTTCTGGAAGAATAATCCTCCCGGGCACCAGATCGACAGCATCGCGGTAGAGGGGAAATGGGCAGTGATCTAGAATAGACGCCCGGTCGAACCAGCCGCTCTGCGAAGTGGCCTGGTACAGAGGGGTAGCATCGGATGAAAGAACTAATCAGCGCCGAACAACTGGATGTCGGCATCCGTAAGATGGCCGAGCAGATCACCAGCACGGTTGGTGACCGGCCACTGACGGTGATCGGTGTTTTGACGGGAAGTATTGTCTTGCTGGCAGACTTGATTCGGCAGCTGAAAATGCCCTTGCGAATTGGGTTTATCCAGGCAACCAGCTACCGGGGTGGAGTGCAAAGGGGTGAACTGGAGCTGGATACGGCGATCCTGCCTGATGTCGTCGGCCAGGAAGTGCTGCTGGTGGATGATATTTTTGATACGGGGCATACGCTGAACGAGGTCCAGGGCATGATCCAGTCGATGGAGCCACGGCTCCTTCATACAGCCGTCTTGCTCCACAAGCTGGGACGACAGGAGGTCGATATCCGCCCGGATTTTATTGCTTTTGAGATCCCGGATGAGTTTGTGGTCGGGTATGGTCTTGATTACCGTGACCAGTACAGGAACCTGCCTTTTGTTGCTGTCCTGGAGGAAGCGGACCTGGAGAGTAATGATCCTGTAGAACCTGGAAATGCACAGGCATGACCCCTCTGCGGATAGCCATGGTGACACGTCGGTTCTGGCCCCTTGTCGGCGGTGCAGAAATGGTAATGGCGAACCTGTCCCAGCAATTTCTGGAACAGGGTGCCCGGCCCGTGATCCTGACGGCCATGTGGGATCCTGCCTGGCCGACGGACCTGGTGCACCGCGAGGTACCGGTGATCCGGTTGTCCCAACCACGAACACGGGGATGGGGAACCTGGCGGTACATGCGGCAACTGGGACGCTGGCTGCTGGGCAACCGTGATCAATACGATGTGGTTTTTGTTTCCATGCTCAAGCATTCAGCCTATACCGCGATCAACGTGGGCCAGAAGCTGGGAGTCCCGGTCCTGCTGCGAGCCGAGGGTGCCGGCCAGACAGGAGATTGCCAGTGGCAGGAGACAGCCCGTTTTGGAAGTCGGATCCGGACTCGCTGCCAGCAGGCATCCGGTGTGGTGGCAGCGAGCCAGCAGATCGCCGACGAACTGGCGGCGGCGGGATATCATCCTGATCGAGTGCATTCGCTATCCAATGGGGTGATGCTGGGAAATGCCCGGACCGAAACTACCAGGAGGGAGGCCAGGAAAACACTTGCGGAGGTCAATGCCTCACTGCAGCTGGAACCGGACGCGAAGCTGGTCGTTTTTACCGGACGGCTGGACAGGAACAAGGGGCTACTGGACCTGGTCGACGCCTGGGCGGAAGTGGAAAAGAAAGAGCCGAATTCCCGTCTCTGGCTGATCGGGAATGGGCCTGACCGGAACGCGATTTTTGAACGTGTCCACCAGAGGGGTCTGCAGGGAAGCGTTCTTTTGCCTGGTTCCTTTGATCATGTGGACGTGATCCTGCAGGCCGCGGATTTGTTTGTCCTCCCTTCCTATGCCGAAGGGCTTTCCCTGTCCCTGCTGGAAGCAATGGCCCAGCACCTGCCCGTCGTTGCCTCGGATATTGCCGGGAACCGCCAGCTGGTTGATGACCAGGTCCACGGTCGACTTGCCCTGGCCCATGATGTCCCGGCCCTGGCCCGGGCGATCCTGGCGGGCCTTGCCGAGCAGGGGACATCGACAGAAATGGCAGAAGCGGCTTTCCAGCGTGTCAGGCAATCCTACTCCCTGGAAAAGATGGCAGCCGGTCACATGGATCTTTTTCGCCAGGTTCTCTCGGACTTCAACTCGCACGCATAACCAGATCATGACACAGCGTATTGCCTATTTCCTGCCTGGCCTGGAAGCGAGCGGTGAACGGACCCTGGTGCGGTCATTGCAGCGACGGTTACCGCGGGATCGCTACCAGACCCGCCTGTTTGGGTTCGTCAAGAATCGTTCCCAGCTGGCCCAGGCTGGGGATGGTGAATACCGGCTTTGCCGATCCATATCCTGTGACCCGTTTGTTCTGCTTAAACTGGCCCGTGAAATGCGCCGGTGGCAGCCTGACCTGCTGCATACCTGGGGAGTCGCGGATCTTGGAATTGAGGCATGGTGGCCGCTCAAGAATATCGCTCGCCGGCGGGTGGCAAGTGTTCACAACCCGCCCTGCAGGAAGGGCCCAATGATACCGGCCCGGGGTACCCGCTGGCTCCACCACGCCAATCGTGTGACTGCCACATCACGTGTCGTGGGAAGCTATCTGGAAAGCAGGGGGCCGGGGACCCGGGTGGACGTGATTCCCGTCGCCGTGGAACCGTATCCAGCGGAGGGTGGAATCGAAGCGTCGGGGATCCCATCCTCGGCAACGGTGATCGCAGTGGCCGGATCGAATGCCCGGCATGAACGAATCCGGGAGGCACTGGAAGTGATGGAGTTACTTTGTGCGGTCCATGAAAACCTTCACATGGTCCTGCTGGGCCCGGCTGCCAATGCTGCATGGATTCCACGTTTCTGCAGGCAGCTGGAGATCGATTCGAAGGTGCACATGGATCCCCCCGGCTGCTGGCAACAGGTGCTTGCAGGCACCACCCTGCTGCTCATGCCATCCGAGTCTCATGGCGTCTCCACAACACTTTTTCATGGCATGGCTGCATCGCTGCCACTGGTTGTCGCCGATACCACGGCCAACCGTTCCCTGGTCGATGAAAAGTGCGCCGAATTTTTTCCCGTGGGAGATTCCGGGCAGTGTGCTCGCCAGGTTCACCAGCTCCTCAAGGATCCAGCGCGGATGGCGATGATGGCCGCGGCGGGCCGGAGACACTATGAATCAGGTGATAACCTGCAGCAGATGGTGGGAAGCTATGATTCGATTTACCAGGAACTGCTTGGGTAATCATGTCGTGGATCGTCGCCAGGGTGAACTTTTTTGCCAAATGGCGCGTATCGAAAAGAGTGGGATAACCGATGAATACCTACAAACGGGCTCGGTAACGATTTCTCCCACCCACTTCTCTTCTCCCTGGGATCCAAGCAATGTGCGGTATTACCGGTGCTGCCTGGACGGAATCGGGACGCGCGATTTCCTCCCAGTTGCTTGGCCAGATGACCGATGCGCTCGTGCACCGCGGCCCCGATGATACCGGGTACTTTTTTGATGATGGTGCGCCTGATCCAGACGACCCCGGCATTGGGCTTGGGTTCCGCCGCCTGTCCATCATTGACCTTGAGACCGGACAGCAGCCGGTAGGCAACGAGGACAATTCCATCCAGGTCGTGCTCAACGGCGAGATCTACAATTACCGGGCCTTGCGAGAGGAACTCCTGGCGCGTGGTCACCAGTTCACCAGCCAGGGAGATGCCGAGGCTATCGTGCATCTCTACGAGGAGGAGGGAGAAGCGTGTTTTTCCCGGCTCAACGGTATGTTCGCGATTGCCATCTGGGATGGGGAAAAGAAGAAATTAATTCTGGCCCGTGACCGGCTGGGCCAGAAACCCCTGTTTTATTGCCAGCAGCCTGGCCGCCTGCTGTTTGGGAGTGAACTGAAGAGCATGCTGGTGGTGCCGGGAATCGAGGCCAGGCCAAGTAGCACGGCAGTCGACCTCTACTTCACGTACCAGTATGTGCCTCACCCGCACTGCATCCTGGACGGCTTCCAGAAGTTATCGCCGGGCTGCCTGGCGGTCTACCAGCAGGGGCAACTACGGGTGGAACCATACTGGGAATTACCGGCGTCGGAGGGAGAGCCGATCGAGGAAATGGAGGCGGTGGAGAGATTGCGGGAGCTGCTGGATTCATCGGTGCGACTTCGCATGCAGAGTGATGTGCCACTTGGGGCTTTCTTGTCTGGAGGAGTTGATTCCTCCTTGATCGTGGCACTGATGCAGCGCCACGGTGGAGAGACTGTCAGGACCTTCTCGATTGGATTTCCCGTGAGGGAATATGATGAGACGGCATTTGCCAGGCAGGTCGCCAATCACCTGGGGACCGAGCACCATGAGTTCCGTGTCAAGCCAGATGGGATCGAAATCCTGCCCCGGCTTGCATTTCACTTTGACGAACCGCTGGCTGACAGTTCCGCCATTCCAACCTGGTACGTGGCTCGTGAAACACGGCAGGAGGTTACCGTGGCGCTCTCCGGGGATGGAGGGGACGAGTTGTTTGCCGGCTACCCGCGATACCAGGCGGTCTCCCTGGCTGGCAAGCTGGATCGATTCCCGCCATTGCGCTGGCTGGTTTCCGGCCTGGGACGTTACCTGATTCCAGGTTCAAGCCGGTACAAGTCACGCCTTCGTCGGATGAAACGGTTTGCCGAGCCACTCAACCGGGGGTCGGTGCGACGTTACCTTGACTGGATCCGGATCTTCCAGGAGAAACACCGCCGTGGTTTCTACAGTGAGGATTTCCAGGCCCAACTGGTCGGCCAGCAGCCTGGGCAATTCCTGCAGGAGGCTTTCGACCACTGCCGGCGTGACCCGGTCAGCCAGGTCTCGCTGGCCGACCTGGTGACTTACCTCCCCTGCGACCTGATGGCCAAGGTCGATATTACCACGATGGCCCACTCGCTCGAGTGCCGCCAGCCGATGCTCGACTACCGGCTCGTCGAGTTTGCTGCTGGACTGCCCGTGGGACTCAAGTATCGACGGGGGCGCGGGAAGCATCTTTTGCAATCCGCTTTTGGCGATCTCCTGCCGGAGCAGATCTGGAACCGTCCCAAGATGGGTTTTGGCGTGCCCCTGGACCACTGGTTCCGTCATGAATTGCGAGATCTGGCACATGATGTGCTTCTCTCCGAGTCGGCATGCTGTCACCAGTATGTCCGCCGCCAGGGCCTTCAGGAGATGCTTGACGAGCATGCCAGCGGACGACAGGATCACAGCCAGCGCCTGTGGGCTGTATTGATGCTGGAAACCTGGATGCAGCGATGGTCAGATACCGGGGCTGCCTGATTTATAAAGGTCGGGCCAGTGACTCAAGGGGACCAGGTTTCCCTGCTGGCGGCTAGCTTCCTGGGGAAGTCACGGATATCGAGGCTTCGGCTTCCAGGATGGGCACAAGCATCTCGTCAATTTCTCTCATTTCCGGCTCGGTGAGTTGCCGCTGGGGGGGGCGAGGGACACCAAAATCAAGACCGGTCTGCTTGATGCCGTGCTTGAGCATGCTGACGTTGTAGGAGTCATTTTCACGGGAGCGGTAATGTTCAATCGGCAACAGGATCTCCTGCAGTTGCAGGGCCTCATCCCATTGCCCCTGTTTCATGGCTGCATGCATGGCGAGGGTGAGCCGTGGGCAGATGTTCCCTGCCCCACTGGTGTACCCTGGAGCTCCTGCCAGCGCGTAAAAGGGCGCAAATCGTTCAGCGGTTCCACAGAACCAGTCAATCTGTCCCTGGTCTGCCCGGATCACCCGGGTGAAGGCATCCATGTTGTTTACGGCATACTTGATCCCGACCAGGTTCTCATGCCCGGCAAGTTCCAGCAGCAGATCATCGCCGGGAAGATCACCTTTCTTGTAGACCATCAGTGGGAGACGACTCTGCTCGAGGATTCTCAGCAGGTGATCACGTGCTCCGGCATCGGAGAGATAGGGAAAGCTCAGTGGCATCACCAGCCCGGCATTTGCTCCTGCCGCATGGGCCTGGTTTACCAGTTCAATGGCATGCTCGGCATGGTAGCCGGTGGGAGCCACAACGATGGCATCATCCCCCACGTTGCCACGAACCATCTCGATCACCGAGATGATCTCGGAGGGTTGCAGTGTGTGAAACTCGGCACTGCCTGCACAGGGAAGAAAGACACGGATACCTGCCTCGTAGCTGCGCGCCATCAGGCGTGCCATCGGCTCCAGGTTCAGTTTCCCATCTGCATCAAAGGCAGTAATTGGGACAAGCTGGACAGTGTGCAGTTGTTCTCGCTGAAACGTCATGATGGAAATACCCTCGGTGACTGTCGTTGCCTGCTGGCGAAAGAACGGCTTCCCCAGCATAATGTGGCTCCACACCAGTGTAGCACGTTTGGAAAGAGGAACATCGATCGAAGGAGGCCTGGGGAATCGGGAACGAGCGTCATGAACATCACCATTACAGGATTAACAGTTCGCGATATCCGGTTTCCAACATCCAGCGAGCTGGATGGTTCGGACGCCATGAACCCGGATCCGGATTATTCCGCCGCTTACGTCACTCTCCAGACAGACAGTTCGCTTGAGGCCCACGGCCTGACCTTCACGCTTGGCCGTGGCACGGAACTCTGCACCGCAGCGATCGAGGCACTCTCCTCCCGTCTGGTTGGACGTCGTCTTGACCAGGTAGTTGCGGACATGGCAGGTTTCTGGCGGGATATGACGGGGGATTCCCAGCTGCGCTGGGTCGGCCCGGAGAAAGGGGTGATTCACATGGCCACCGCGGCCCTGGTGAATGCCGTCTGGGACCTGTATGCCAAGGCCGAGCAGAAGCCGGTCTGGAAGGTGCTTGTCGACATGACCCCCGAGCAGCTGGTTGGTTGTATCGACTTCCGCTACATTACCGACGCCCTGACACCGGACCAGGCCCTGGAGATCCTTCGCGATAAGTACGACTCGCGGGGGGAGCGGGAGCAGCAGATGCTTGAGACGGGATATCCATCCTACACGACATCTGCTGGCTGGCTTGGATACCCGGACGACAAGCTTCGCCAGCTTTGCCGGGATGCGATTGCCGAGGGCTGGTCGCATTTCAAGATCAAGGTGGGAGCGGACCTGGACAACGATAAGCACCGCTGCCGGATTATTCGCGAGGAGATCGGCTGGGAGCGAAAGTTGATGATGGATGCTAACCAGGTATGGGATGTCGATGAGGCGATTTCCAACATGCAGGAGCTGGCCGAGTTCGAACCCTGGTGGATCGAGGAACCGACCAGTCCGGATGACGTGCTGGGGCATGCCACGATTGCCCGGGCGATCAAGCCGATCGGGGTGGCGACCGGGGAGGCCTGTCACAACCGGGTGATGTTCAAACAGCTCTTGCAGGCCGAAGCGATTCAGTTTTGCCAGATCGACAGCTGTCGGTTGGGTGGTGTGAACGAGATTCTCTCAGTGATCCTGATGGCCGACCGGTTTGGAGTCCCCGTCTGTCCACACGCCGGAGGGGTCGGGCTCTGTGAGTATGTCCAGCACCTGGCACTCTTTGACTTCATCTGTGTGGGAGCATCCCTGGAGAACCGACTTACCGAGTATGTGGATCACCTGCATGAGCACTTTGTTCACCCGGTCACGATTCGAGATGGCCATTACATGCCGCCACAGGATCCCGGATACAGCATCACGATGAAGGAACCATCGCTGGAGAAATATGCTTTCCCTGGTGGCCAGGTGTGGTCGGAAAGTTCCTGAGCTGGGGCAGGCTGATCACTCGCTCTCGGTCCCGGGTTCAATATCTATCTTGATTTCAGGAACCGGTTCTATGTTGGGCGTAACGGAAACCGTTTTGCGGCGTTTCACATTGACGACTTGATGAAATGGCAAGTACCCCCTTTGACGGATCAGCAGTTCGTGCGTTCCCGGGCTGACGGGGATGGACATGGGATTACTGTTGTTGATCTCGAAGTCCTTGTTATCAATTCTGAGATCGAAACCGGGGCGCTCGTGGACTGGCCAGTGAAGCAAGATCTGGGTGGGACGCGACAAGAACCATGCCAGTGTGACAAGGCTGAGGATCCCTGACAGGGCGAGCAGCCCGACCCATGGAGAGCTTCGATCTCTTCGCCGTTGTCGTTGCACGGGGGAAGGCTGGTTGGCCTGGATCGAGATACCATCGTTTCCCGCGGAAGGACTGGTTGTTAAATCGGTGGATGTGAGCGTGGCCTTCTGGGCATGGATGTCAATCGTGGCTTCATCCGCCTGCGTGAATGGCGATGCCATCCTGGCGGTCTGTTCCTGGGGGCTGGTCCCGATAGAAATCAAGGCCAGGGTACATGTTTCCATCGCCTCGATGACTTCCCCCATCGTCTGGTAGCGATCTTCCGGCCGCTTGGCCACCATCCGTCGGAAAACCCTGTCGAGCAGGTCGGGGATATCACTTCGATCCGCACGAAGGGACGGGATCGAGTGAGTCCGGTGAGCCATCAACTTCTGGATTGCATTTTTCCCGCCGTAGGGTGGCTTGTTGGTAAGGATCCGATAGAGCGTGCACCCGAGGCTGTAGATGTCCGTACGCAGGTCGACATGGTGCACGTCCTCGGCCTGTTCCGGTGACATGTAATCCACCGTGCCAATGATCTGGTTGTTGGCTGTCAGGCTCTCGGTACTTTCTTTATTGTCATCGTCGTTTTTTAGCGACACGAGGCCCAGGTCAAGTACCTTCACTTTTCCATCGGTGGTCACCAGGAGGTTATGTGGCTTGACATCCCGGTGGATGACGCCCTCCCCGTGCGCATATTCCAGCCCCCGCGCAGTCTGGATGATATAGTCCACGGCAACAGCGACTGGCAGTGGGCCCTCTTCTTGGACAATCGCCGCCATGTCCTTGCCGTCCACGAATTCCATGACCAGGAAAAATGTTTTTTCGCCTTTATCGGCATCGAAAGCCGTGACGATATTGGGATGAACAAGCCTCGCGGCCGCCTCCACCTCACGATGGAAGCGACGCAGGCGTGTTTCAGAGTTGGTCAGTTTCTCTGCGAGCACCTTGATGGCAACATCGCGTTTCATGCGTTGATGTCGTGCCTTGTAAACAACTCCCATGCCGCCACGGCCAATTTGCTCCAGGACCATGTAATTACCCAGGATCAGCTTCTGCTGCTGCCCCTTGGCGATCAACGATGCCTGGAATGACGTCAGTTTGTTCGCTTCGACCAGGCAGCGAGCGAGCGATTCGCCATCAATGGGCTGTTGGCCTGTGGGAAGCTGGCTACTGAGCTGCTGGACGTCCTCCAGGCTCATCAATCCGCTATCGGAGAGATTCTCGATGAATTGTTTCAGGCTGATGTTCATGAGACCGGCGGGCTATCCAGGCTATGGGAAGGCATTGCTTTCTTGGGAGGAGTTTCCTAAAAGTATACGGTTCCTGGTAGCAGGCGAGGATGGGGTTTTTCTATTCCCCACGTCTCCGGGGATTTTTTTCGCCTCAAGATGATAGCCAGGTGACAACCTGCCCCAGGAAGAGGGGAAGGCCGGTTCTTTTTTTGGAGAGATGACCGTGGGATTTGATAGCCAGTTACAACGCAAGATCATGGGCCAGTTTGCTACCGGGGTGACAGTTGTCACGATGAAAAACGGGGATGAGACATGGGGCATGACCGCCAATGCCGTCACCAGTGTCTCCCTCGACCCTCCACTTGTTCTGGTCTGTGTTGAGACTGGAAACCAGACCCATCCTCGTTTGAACGAGGCTGGCTGCTTTGTCCTTAATATCCTGGCTGCCGAACAAAAAGAACTATCTGACCGGTTTGCCTTTGTGGGTCCCAAGGATTGCTCCGGTCTGGAAGTCGCCACGGCGGTTACCGGTGCTCCGGTTCTGCCGGGAACCCTGGGGTACGTTGATTGCCGGGTACACCAGGTTGTGACTGCCGGTGACCATGATATTTTCCTCGGTGAAATACTCGGTGGTGAGTTATCCGAGGGGGAACCACTGATCTTCTTTGCCGGCGGCTACCGTGCATTGGTTCCGGAGGAAATCAAAGGGGATCAAGAAGGGTGACCTTCTGTTGATCAAGCCTCTGTTGCAGGTATTCCAGGGCACGCTGGAGTTGGCGATCCTTGAAATCCTTGGGATTTGGAAGCGTTTCGGGTTGTGGATCCGTCGGATCCCCCTCGCCGGTTTCCTGTTGAATAGCCCCTCGCG
>CAYYZW010000323.1:0-63510 GCA_964476375.1 uncultured Pirellulaceae bacterium | reverse complement strand
ATCATTCACAACTTGGCCAGGTGGTCGAGGACTTGCTTGCAAATGGCATGGCCCAGCTGAGCGAGGACGCGGTCTGCGTGTTTAGTGATAAGTACGACACACCGATGATCATTCGCAAAAAGGATGGGGCATTTCTTTATGCCACAACCGACCTGGCCACGATCCAGTACCGGGTGGCCACCTGGCAGCCCGATACCCTGCTTTACGTGGTGGACCATCGCCAGGGGGAACATTTCGAGAAGTTGTTTGACGCGGCCCGGCGGTGGAACTGTCCCGACCTGGACATGAGGCATGTCAGCTTTGGTACCGTGCTGGGGGATGATGGCCGCCCCTTCAAGACACGTTCTGGTGAGGTTGTGGACCTGGAAAGCCTGCTCGATGGTGCCGTGGCCCGGGCCGGGGAGGTAGTCAGTGAGAGCGAGGAGTCGAAGCCGGGAGGACCGGAACTGGCCGAGGAGGAGCGAGGGCATATTGCCAGCGTGGTAGGCCATGCGGCGATCAAGTATGCGGACCTGGCGCACAACCGGACCAGTGACTATGTTTTCAGTTACGACAAGATGATGGCCCTGGAGGGCAACACGGCAACCTACATGCAGTACAGCTATGCCCGCGTGCAGAGCATCTTCCGGCGGGGCGAGGTGGATGTGGATGGCCTGCGAAGCTCGTTTGCTTCCGTCCTTCTCCAGCATCCCGCCGAACGTCACCTGGCACTGGCGCTGCTCCAGTTTTCAGAAGCCCTCGAGCAGGTACTTGATGACTACCGTCCCAACCAGCTGACGAACTATCTTTTCGACGTGGCCAAGCGGTTTTCTACTTTTTTCCAGGAATGTCCGGTGCTGCGGGCCGATGACGAGGCCGTTCGCCAGAGCCGCCTGTTGCTCTGTGATGTCACGGCACGAGTAATACGCCAGGGATTGGAGTTGCTAGGAATCGGCGTTGTCGACAGGATGTAGGGACCGGCGGTGAGAGGTTCGAGGTTACGACCCAGGCCCTCTGCCGCTTTATTCCACCTCCTGGATCCTTGATCCCATGCCGCGCAATCCACAAGCTGGCCCTCCATGGCACGACACGGTGTTCTGCGGGGATGCGCTGGACTGGCTCCAGAAGATGCCCGCTGGCCTCGTCGACACGATTGTCACCAGCCCTCCCTACTACCGCCAGAGGGATTACGGGCACGCACAACAACTTGGTGGAGAATCGACACCTGGAGAGTACCTGCAGCGGCTGGTGGAGATCCTCAGGGAGGGACGGCGTGTACTCAAGCCGGAGGGAACATGCTGGCTCGTGCTGGGGGACAAGTACATCAAGGGCCAGTTACAGGGATTACCCTGGCGCGTGGCACTTGCTCTCCAGGACGATGGCTGGATCCTGCGAAGCGATATTATCTGGCAGAAGCCGAATGCGATGCCGTCGGCGGTCAAGAACCGTCCGACCACGGACCACGAGTATATTTTCTTGCTCAGTCGTGAGAAGAAGTACTTTTATGACATTGATGCGATCCGGGAACCGCACGTGACCTTCACGGAGCAGAGCCGCATGCGGGGCGGCAGAAAGCATTTTTTTGAGAAAGGAAGTACTCCGGAAAAAGGCAAGAATGGAGGAAATTCGAACCTTCACGATGCTCGATGGAACCAGGCTTTCCATCCCCTCGGTCGTAACCGCCGGACCGTCTGGAACGTCCCGCTCTCCAAGTCCCGGGATTCCCACTTTGCCGTGTTCCCGTCCCAGCTTGTGACGACGATGATTTCTGCCGGCTGTCCTCCCCGGGGGCTGGTGCTGGACCCATTCCTTGGCAGTGGGACGACGGCGCTGGTAGCCCGACAGCTCGGACGTCATTACCTGGGGATCGACTGTGTAGAAGATTATTGCAGCCTGGCCCGCGAACGACTTGCCAGCCTGGATACGGCTCAGGTTCCTGTCGGCTTCTCGTAGTCGCTAAAGATCATCTGGCCAGCACTGTTCTGAAGAACCCGGGTAACAATCACGCGGGCCAGTTCGTTGAGATGGTCGCGACCGTTCTCAATGACAATCATCGTGCCGTCGTCCAGGTAGCCAACTCCCTGGTTGTCTCCTTCCCCGATCTTGACGATCTTGACATCGAAGGTCTCCCCCGGAAGGAATGTCGGCTTGAGTGCCTTGGCAATATCGTTCAGGTTGATCACCGGCACCTTGTTCAGCTGGGCCACCTTGTTGAGGTTGTAATCTCCGGTGACGACTTTTCCTCCCAGGTGTTGTGCCAGCAGGACCAGCTTCATGTCGACCGGCTGGTTCTGCATTTCAGGGAGTTCCGTCTCGTCGATGGTGAAATCAATGGCACGGTTATTCTGGAGTTCCTGGAGAATGTCCAGGCCACGGCGACCGCGAGAACGGCGAAGCTTGTCGCTGCTGTCGGCGATATTCTGGAGTTCCTGGAGGATGAAAATGGGCATCACGAGCCGGTTGTCCATGACCTGGGTGCTCACCAGGTCAGCAATACGGCCATCGATAATCACGCTGGTGTCCAGTACCCAGGGGAGAATCCCCTTGAGTTCCCGTGAGAACTCCACGTAGGGGATAATGAATCGGAAATCGTTACGGGTCTGGATCAGGACCGAAATGCAGATGTAGCAGAGTGGAACACCCAGCATCAGCTGGATCGCTCCCTGGTACTTGCTCGAATCCTCGATGCCGGAGAACTGCAGGATCGGGTTGACGGCCACGCCGATGATGTATGTCAACAACAGCCCGACGAGAATTCCAAAGTACGTGCAGGAGACAATCTCTATCGGCTTGCGACGAATAAGGATGTCGGCCGAGACGATGATGCAGGCGATCATCAGCAGGGAGATAGCGAACAGGAACCCCTGTTCGGAATAGTCAGGAGACATGACGATCGAGATGCCAACGGCCGTGGCTATAATCAGAAAAATACCGCGCAGAACCCAAAGAGCCATGACGATGCCCCTCGCGAGAGAATAAACAGGGATGAATCTTGTTCTTCACGGTCCCCCGGAAGGATAATGTGGGGTCGTGAAATATCAATCAGATAGATGCGTTCAGTCTATCACAGGAACGCACGCGGATACCACTATCGAGCTGATGGAAACTGCTCGTGGTAACAGTTTTCCAGGTAGCGGTCTGTCATGCCGGCCAGGTAGTCACCGACGGCCCTTTCCAGTCCCACTTCATCCGCCCGCTGGCGAAATCGTTGTGGAAGCATGTCGATCTTGCTGCAAAAAAGATCAAACATCCGTTGCAGGTGCTCCTGGGCCATCTCTCGTGTTTGGATCAACTGGGGATGATGATAAACCCGCTCGAGCAGGAATTCCTCGAGCTCTGTTTTTTCTGTTTCCAGGATACCGGTTGGTGAAATACGGAACGGATCCTGCTGGGCATCGGTCGCCGTTTCCCATCCACTCACGGTCAGCACGGCGCCGGCCGATTCCAGCACATTGGAAACCTGGCAGTCGATCAACTCGTGTACGATCAGCCGTCGCAGGCTGTCCTCGTCGAGGCCCCTGCGTCCATCACCAATCCGCTCCAGGCAACGCACGATCAGGTCGAGAGACTGGAATTCTTCAAGACTTACCAGTCCCAGCTTGATGGCATCGTCCATATCATGCGCATCGTAAGTGATGCTGTCGGCGGCATCGACAACCTGGGCTTCGAGCAGGGGAGATTCATTTCCCGACTCCTTGTCAACGCGAAAAGCCTGGCTGAAGAGCACCTCTCGAGTGAGGTTCAGGCCAGGGTGTTGAACATGGCGGCATTCCAGTTCCTGGGCGATTGTCAGGGCGTACTGGTTATGAGAAAAACCACCCGCCTGGGAAAGGCAGAGATCGAGTGCATCCTCACCAGCATGGCCGTAAGGGGGGTGCCCGATGTCATGGAACAGGGCAAGTGCTTCTACCAGGTCCTCGTTCAGCCGCAGGGCACGTGCGATGGTGCGGGCGATCGAAGCAACTTCCTGGGTGTGGGTGAGCCGGGTGCGGTGGTAATCACCCATCTCGCCAGTAAAGACCTGCATCTTGCCGCTGAGACGACGGTAGGCACTGCTATGGAGAATCCGGTCCCGGTCTCGCTGGAATGGACCCCGGTAAGGATGCTCCGGCTCGGGGTACTCTCGCCCCAGTGACTGGTGACTGAACATCGCGTACGGTGCCAGCAGGGATGTTTCTCGCTGGGCTGTTGTCAGTAGCCCATCCAGTTGGGAATCCACGGGATCCATTTCTCCATCTCTCTGGCTGGCGCCCGGTGAAAAGAAGCCTGGCAGGGGACGCATGCGCTGCCAGCGGCAGTTTAGTCGACTCCCAAGCGGTTGTCAGCGTCTCTTCGAGGCGGCAACTTGTCAGTGCCCTGGTGCGCTGGTACGGTGACCGGTTTCCACCTATCCTAGGATCCTGATCCGGGGGTGAATCGGGCCCCAGGTACCATCTGATGTCAGCGAGCGATGTGAAAAACAAGACGGGCAATGGTTCCACCATGGCAGCTGGAGAACGGATCCAGGTTCGTGGGGCCAGGGTTCACAATCTCAAGAATCTGGACCTGGACATTCCCCGTAACCAGTTCGTGGTGATTACCGGTCCG
This sequence comes from uncultured Pirellulaceae bacterium, assembly GCA_964476375.1. Lineage (GTDB taxonomy): Bacteria > Planctomycetota > Planctomycetia > Pirellulales > Pirellulaceae > SAT2750. The sequence continues at coordinate 58,944 of CAYYZW010000323.1, read as the reverse complement.
AGTGGGTCGGGCAAGAGTAGCCTGGCCTTTGACACCATCCATGCCGAAGGGCAGCGACAGTACATCGAGAGCCTGTCCGTCTATGCCAGGCAATTTCTGAACCAGATGCAACGGCCCGACGTGGACTTGATCGATGGCCTGCAGCCGACCATCTGCATTGACCAGCGCCCCGGGATCCAAAACCCTCGCAGTACCGTGGCCACGGTGACCGAGATCTATGACTTCCTGCGGCTGCTGATGGCTCGTCTTGGAGAACCCTTCTGTTACCAGTGTGGGGCACCGATCAGCCAGCAGACTCGGGAACAGATCCAGGATGCGATCATGTCCCTGCCGGAAGGGACCAGGACGATGATCATGGCCCCGATGGTTCGCGGTCGACGAGGAAAACAACTGGATGTGCTGGAGCAGATCCGCAAGGCGGGTTTTGTCCGTGCTCGTGTCGACGGCCAGGTCCATGACCTGGAGAATGTTCCGGAACTGGCACCACGCAAGATCCACCATATCGATGCCGTGGTGGACCGGGTGATCACGCGTCCCGGCGTACGGTCGCGGATTGGTGAATCGGTGGAGATGGCACTTCGTTTTGGATCCGGGCTGGTCTCCATCTGTTACTTTGATTCGGAGGATGAATCGGTGGATCCTCCCCTGGGAGAGTGGCGCGATGTGCTCTACAGCACGCTCTATGCCTGTCCGAAATGCAATCTCAGTTACGAGGAGGTGGAGCCGCGGACCTTCAGTTTCAACAGCCCCTATGGAGCCTGTCCCGATTGTGATGGCCTTGGTTCCGTGTTGCAGTTTGATGTCGACATGATCCTCCCGGATCCCTCGCTTTCGCTGCCCGGGGGAGCTGTGGTGGCCTGGAAGGGGACAGCTGCAAAACGGTTGAAGCAATACCACCAGGACTGTAGGAGTTTTCTCCAGTCACGTGATATCGACTGGGATCTGCCGGTGGAGAAATGGAAGCCACGGGACAGGGAGCTTTTCTTCCACGGAGACGGGAAGAAGTTTCATGGCCTGATGACACTGCTGGAAAAGGAATATGTCAGCACACCCAAGCAGGCCAGGCTGGACCAGCTGGATGCCTTTCGCGGTCAGCTCACCTGCCGTAGTTGCCAGGGAACCCGGCTTCGAAAAGAGGCGACGAGTATCCTGATCGGGGGGAAAAATATCGACCAGATCACGGGTCTCTCGGTGGTGGAAGCAGAGTTGTTTTTCAAGGCCTTGGAATTTCCTCCAACCCAGCGGCAGATCGCCGATCCGATCGTGGCAGAGATTCTTGGGCGACTCTCTTTTCTGCAGAAAGTCGGTGTGCATTATCTTAGCCTGGGCCGTGCTGCCGACACGCTCAGTGGAGGAGAGATGCAGCGGGTTCGCCTGGCCAAGAGCATTGGCTCGGGACTGGTCGGTGTCTGTTACGTGCTGGATGAACCATCCATCGGGTTGCATCAGCGAGACAATAGCCAGCTGATCCAGTCGCTGCGGGATCTGCAGCACCAGGGAAACACGGTGCTGGTGGTCGAGCATGATGAAATGATGATGCGGGAGGCGGACCGGCTGGTAGACATTGGTCCTGGCGCGGGAAAGCGTGGTGGCCAGATTGTCGCCGACGGCAGTCCTGATGACGTGGGGCAGCTGCAGGAGTCGATCACCGGATGTTACCTGAGCGGACGTTGTTCCATTCCTGTCCCTGATCGGCGACGGCGCGTCGCCAAGAAACGTTCGATCACGCTGGCAGGTGTTGCCACGAACAATCTTTGTAATATCACGGTTCAGTTCCCCACACAGGCACTGGTCTGTGTGACGGGTGTGAGTGGATCGGGCAAGAGCTCTCTAGTGAACGAGACGCTTCTGCCGGCCCTCCAGCAACGCCTGGGGCTGGTCGGTGGCCGGCCAGGGCCCTATCGCAGCCTGCGGGGTGCCAGTCAGGTTGATCGAGTTGTGCAAATCAACCAGGCGCCGATTGGACGCACGCCACGAAGTAACGCGGCTACTTACACCGGTGTCTTTGACGAGATTCGGAAGGTCTTTTCCAATACACGCGAAGCAAAGCAGCGGGGGTACCGCGTCAGCCGCTTTAGTTTTAACGTCAAGGCAGGTCGCTGTGCGGAATGCCATGGGCAGGGGGCGCGGAAGATCGAGATGAACTTCCTGCCGGACCTGTATGTCACATGCAACCAGTGCCATGGTGCCCGCTTTAATAAGGCGACCTTGCAGGTTCGGTACCGTGGCAGGACGATCGCCGACGTACTGGAAATGTCCATTGATGAAGCGACGGATTTCTTTGAGAACTTCTCGGCTATCCAGCGGATGCTCACGGGCCTGCAGGATGTGGGGCTCGGTTACCTGCCGCTGGGTCAGCCTTCCACGACACTTTCCGGTGGCGAGGCACAGCGCATTAAGCTCGCCACCGCGCTGGCACGTGTCGAAACAGGAAAGACACTTTACCTGCTCGATGAACCGACCACCGGACTGCATTTTGACGATATTCGCAAGCTGCTGGACGTGCTTGGACAGCTGGTGGACCGGGGAAACACGGTGGTGGTGATTGAGCACAACCTGGATGTGGTCAAGTGCGCGGACTGGATTATCGACCTTGGTCCCGAGGGCGGAGAAGAGGGTGGGAAGGTGGTTGCCGTGGGTACCCCGGCCCAGGTTGCAGAGGTCGAGGAAAGCTGGACCGGGAAGTTCCTCCGGCCGCTGCTGAAGACCAGTTAATCAGGACTGGTGAAAGAGCCAGTAGCCAAGAGCCACGGCTCCCAGGCCGACAATCATGTTGGCCGCGATATTGCCCAGGGCGAGGAGCGGCTGACGATGAAAGAGTTCCAGTGTGTCGTGTCCGAAAGTGGAAAAAGTTGTCAGTGAACCAAGCACGCCGATGACGGCAAATTGCTGGACCGGTTCGGAGAGCTTGTTCAGGCCGATGCCTGCCAGGATACCGATCACCAGGCAGCCCAGCACGTTGACCAGCAGCGTTCCATAGCGAAACGAATCTCCCCACCAGGTACTGGCCAAAAGTCCCAGCAGGTAACGGCTGACAGCGCCCAGGGAGCCTCCCAGGGCCACGAAGCCCAGAGTCTTGATAATCGTCATGGCATTGCTTCCCGTCGTTCTGGCAGGGCTTTTTAAGTCCGAAATGGGTCGGCTCGTCAGGATTGTATGAAAGCTCCTATCTAAACGGAATTATCATCCCCTGGCAACGTCCTGGCACCCCCCGTTTCTCTTGAAAGAAATGGAGATATGAAATACCTTGAGTTGTTCGACCCTACCGGTCCAGGTAACGAGTTCGCAGCATTCTTACCGGAATGCCACCGCCAGAGATCACCGATCATGGGAAAAACTAACCAACTCGCGACGTCCCAGCTTCTTTCCGGAGCGGATATCCTCGTTCAGGCGCTGGTCCATCATGGTGTAGATACACTCTTTGCCTACCCGGGTGGAGCCAGTATGCCGCTGCACCAGGCACTCACCCGGTTTGCCGACCAGCTCCGTACCATCCTTCCCCGCCACGAACAGGGAGGTGGTTTTGCTGCACAGGGATTTGCCCGTTCGACTGGAAAACCAGGTGTCTGCATGGCCACCAGTGGCCCGGGGGCCACGAACATGGTGACCGCTATTGCGGATGCCCGCTTGGACAGCATCCCGATGATTGCCATTTCCGGCCAGGTGACATTACCGGTGATTGGATCAGACGCCTTCCAGGAGACACCGATTGTCGAGGTCTGTCGTGCGATCACCAAGCACCATTACCTGTTGACGGATGTGAACGATGTCGCCCGGGTGGTTCGTGAAGCCTTCCATATTGCTACCACCGGTCGTCCCGGGCCGGTACTGATTGACGTCCCCAAGGATATACAGATGGAGAAGTGTGTCCCGGACTGGGAACAGTCGCTCGATCTGCCTGGTTACAGGGCGGCCCAGTACGAGGCTCCCCCGGAACAGCTGGAACAGGTGGCAGCGGCGATCAAGCGGGCCAGGAGGCCAGTGCTTTACTGTGGCGGTGGAATCATCGCGGCTAACGCCAGCGAGGAGTTGCAGCAGTTTTCCAGCAAGACCGGTATCCCGGTGACCATGACACTGATGGGCCTGGGGGCATTTCCCAGCAGCGAGAAACTTTGTCTCGACATGCTTGGAATGCATGGGTCCGTTTATGCCAACAAGGCGATTCGAGATTGCGATCTGCTCGTGGCCCTGGGAGTTCGTTTTGATGACAGGGTGACAGGTAAGCTTGAGGAGTTTGCCAGGAATGCCAAGGTCGTGCATATCGATATCGACGCATCCGAGCTGAACAAGAACAAACCGACGCATATCCCGGTCGTGAGCGATGTGAAATACGCGCTCGCGGAATTACTTCCCCTGGTCGAACCCTGTGAGGGAATCGAGCCCTGGCAGCAGCAGTGCCTGGAATGGAAAGAGCAATACCCGTTTAGCTATGACCAGGATTTTGACGGGATTCTCCAGCAGCATGCGATTGCCGAATTATCCCGGTTGACACGTGATCGGGAGACTATTATCTCGGTCGGCGTCGGGCAGCATCAGATGTGGGCAGCCCAGTTCTTCAAGCTGGAGAAACCACGAACCTGGCTCTCCAGCTCCGGGCTGGGAACGATGGGATTTGGTTTGCCTGCGGCGATGGGTGTCCAGGCGGCCCACCCGGATGCCCTGGTTGTGGACATCGACGGGGATGGCAGCCTGCAGATGAATATCCAGGAACTTGCCACCTGCTTCTGTGAAAAGCTGCCAGTCAAGGTCCTGCTGCTCAATAACCAGCACCTGGGCATGGTCGTGCAATGGGAAGACCGTTTCATGCAGGGCAACCGGGCCCATACCTATCTCGGTCCAATAGATGACCTGGAAGCGACCGGGCAGGGGAAGGACGCTTTTGTCGAAAAGCGATATCCTGATTTCGTACAGATTGCCAAGGGGTATGGATGTGGTGGGGCGACGGTTTCGCTCAAGCAGGACCTGGAAGGGGCGATCAACGAGATGATCAGCTATGATGGGCCCTTTGTGCTGGATGTCCATGTTCCCTACCAGGAACATGTGTTGCCGATGATCCCCTCCGGTATGTCGGTCGATGACATGATCCTGGAGTAAGAACCGCCTGGCGATCAGAAGAGCGGACTCGTTCCTATAGTAGTGGAATAAACCATGTCGCGAATTGCCCTTCACTGGCAGGTCCTGATCGGCATGGTGGTCGGTTCTGTGGTTGGCCTTTCCCTGAACTGGGGCTGGAGCGTGCGGGAGGTGACTGTCGGGCAGGATGATCTGCCGGCAGGTATCCTGTCGCTGGAACTTGCCGATACACGGGATCGTGTGGAGATTCACTACCACGATGAATCTGGCCACCACCAGCTGGTTGTGGATCCTGCCAGCCGGCAGCCGGGTGTCCTGCAAACCCTCAAGCAGCTGGAGGACAGGCATCCCCGGGAGGCTGGCTGGTTCAAGCGGTTGGGGCGGTCACGGGCTCGCTGGGTCGGGGATCTTTCCCAGCGACTGGGGAACCTCTTTCTCCGGCTTTTGCGGATGGTGGCAATTCCGCTTATTGTTGCTTCGCTGAGCGTGGGTGTACTGGGGCTGGGAAACGCCGGGCGACTGGGACGGATGTTCAGCCGCACCCTGCTGTATTACATCGGTACGAGTTTCCTGGCAATCGTGACCGGCCTGCTGGTGGTCAACATGGTCCGCCCCGGCCTGCGAGGTGCCGAGATCGCCGCGGGGGCCGAGGTAGAGATTCGTGCCAGCAAGAGCCTGCCGGATGTGCTTTTCGAACAACTGGAGACGATGATCCCGACCAATCCCATCCAGGCACTTGCCGAGGGAAATTTCCTTTCGATTATCAGTTTCACGATTGCCTTTGCCATCTTCACGCTGCTGGTGGGTGGCTCGACATCCCAGACAATCCGTCAGCTGATGGATGCCATCCTCAAGGTCATGATGAGGATGACGATGGCAATTATTCGCCTGGTGCCACTGGGTGTCCTGCTGCTGATGCTCTATGTAACCGCGACACAGGGTCCCGGTGTTTTCCAGTCGCTTGCCTGGTATATGCTGGCCGTGCTGCTCGCACTGGTGATCCATTCCTGTGTTGTTCTTCCACTGATCCTCTGGTTCGTGGGTCGGCGTAACCCGCTTGAATACGTCAAGGCAATGAGTCCTGCACTATTGACCGCCTTCAGTTCGGCGTCCAGTAACGGAACCCTGCCGCTAACAATGACATGTGCCGAGGAACGAGGGGGAATTGACAACCGGGTCGGTTCCTTTGTGCTGCCCCTGGGAGCGACGATCAACATGGACGGGACGGCACTCTACGAGGCGATTGCCGTGCTGTTTATTGCCCAGATGGAATTTGGCCATAACCTGGAACTCAGCCAGCAGATCATCGTCGCCGTGACCGCCCTGCTGGCCAGCGTCGGTGCGGCGGGAATCCCCCATGCCGGGCTGGTGATGATGGTCATTATTCTCGAGGCAGTTGGGTTGCCGGTGGAAAAACAGGGTTTGATTATTGCCGTGGATCGTATCCTCGACATGTGTCGTACCAGTGTGAATGTCTGGAGTGATTCCGTTGGATGTGCCGTGGTCGCCCGCTTCGAGAGACAGGATCCTGACGATGCCAGGGATCCCAAGCGGCACATGGTGCCGGCGGGCGAAGGGGAGTAGTCGATGAGCGGTGTCGTAGGGCACATGATGTACGCGATGCTGGGGGCCAGGGTGGCCGAGCATCGACGACTGCCGATCGTGCCGGTCATCAAGCGGCATTACGCCAGTTACCTCTGCGGCAGCTACCTGGGCTGTGATATCCAGACGCTGCCGGCAGCAACCTGTGACCAGAGCGGGGAGCCGGTCGGGTATGGATCGCAGGTTCCCCAGCAGAGTCCTCTTACCGGGGGCCCGGTCACGCCCTGGACGCTTCGGTTCGAGGGGAACGAGTACACGCCCGGCCAGATCCACTCGATGTTCTATGGCCGCTCGCACCTGACCTTTGGCTGGAACAGCCAGCAGCATAAGTATGCCCTGCCCTGGGACCAGCTACCCGATTACCTGGCCATGGTGGCCGGCGATGCACTGACACTGTTTGGAGACGGTCATCGGCAGCTTGCCTACGTGCTTGGCTGGCTGACACATATCGTCGGTGACAGCCTGATCAAGTCGGTCCAGCCCGGAATCGACCTGGACCTGCTCAATGGCAAGTACACGCCGGAGAACCGGCCAATCCAGGACCTGGTGACTTTTCATGAGGTGGGAACGAAGGAGCTGGGGATCTCCTGGAAGGACCTGATGGCCGACATGGCTGCCACACCGGTGTACCAGGTGCAGCTTCATTACATGCGACTTGGCAAACCCCGTGGACAGCTGGCGAAGCTTGTGCCGGATCACTGGGAGCCCGGCCAGGCAGACCTGGTCCGGCGTGTGCTGATGGAGAACCGCCGTTACCAGCGTATTCGTAACGGTCGGATCATCGAGCAACTAGCGCTCACTCCCAGTAGCGAGGGGCTGCAGTGCAGTAACCAGCTAAGAGAGAAGACCGGAGGCCTGGGCTACCGGGAAATGGTTGAGATGGCAGATAATGCCCGTTTCCGTAATGCGCTCTGGCAGATGGGTGAAGCGGTGGGGGAGATCATGGAGCAGGTGGTCCGGCGGCAGCCGCTGCTTGAGCAACTCCCACAGGATCGTGGTCCCAGCTGGAGTGCCCTCAGTCGCCGCTGGCGGCGTTAGGTCGTTTTCCACCGTGGAAGGATGAATCCGGGCAACGATCTTTTGGGTTACTTCTTGACGAAGCGGTAAAGACGGCCACCGGCCAGGTGCGTGCTGAAGTAGATCTCACCCTTCTGGTCCTCGCCAAAGGTCAGCACCGGCAGCTTGCTCCAGGGAATCTCGTAGTTGGTGCCGGCGGTGTTGTCCTTGTTGATGGCGAGCGCCCACATGATCCCGCTGACGTAGTCGGCATAGATGTACTTGCCTACCAGCGACTCGACCTGCTCGCCACGATAGACATGGCCGCCGGTGATCGACTTGCCGACCTTGTGGTTGTATTCCAGGATTGGCTCGACCAGGCTGTCACTGGGCTCGGCGCCATTGGGACCGAACTTGTGCTTGCCCTCGCGCAGGTTCCAGCCGTAATTGCCACCCTTGGTGACGACGTTGATCTCTTCCCAGATATCCTGTCCCACGTCCGCCACAAACAGGGCACCCGTCTTGCGGTCAAACGAGAGTCGCCAGACGTTTCGCAGCCCGTAAGCATAGATCTCACCGCGAGCTCCTTCGCGACCGACGAAAGGATTGTCGCGGGGGATTCCGTAGGCCTTGCCGGCGTCATGCCGGTCGACGTCAATTCGCAGGATGGAACCGAGCAGGGTGCCCAGGTTCTGGGCGTTCTTGAAGGGATCGTTGGCCTTGCCACCATCTCCCAGGCCGACATACAGGTATCCGTCGTGGCCAAAGGCGATCGTGCCGCCATTGTGGTTCCAGAAAGGCTGCTTGATCCGCATTAACTCAACCTCGCTCTCCGGATCGGCCACGTTGGCGTCCTTGGAAACCGAGAAACGGGAAATGACCGATGTCAGCGGGGCATCGGTGGTGGTGTAGTAGAGGTAGAAGTAACCGTTCTTGCGGTACTCGGGGTGGAAAGCGAAACCGAGCAGTCCCTCCTCGTTCATCTTGTCGACGTAACGCACCTTGGCCTCCACGTCCAGGAAGACCCTGGTCTCCTCGACCCCCTGGTCGTTGGGAATCACGTGGATCTTGCCCAGCTGGGAAGCGATAAAGACCCGGTTCGAGTTGTCCCCGGCATGCGTGATCACGATTGGCCGGTTGACACGAATATTGGGAAAGGCTGGCTCGACCTTGACCGGAAGCGTGTCCTCTTGTGCACGCACTCCGGCCGGAAAAATGCAGGTTGCTGCCAGCAGGATGGCCGAGAGGGCCGCAAGCGATTTTTTCATGATACGCATGGAACAAGTCACTCCAGGTCAGGATAGATAAGCGTGAAAGGTTACTTGATGACGACGATCAAGGGCCTCAAGGGAGAACCTTGATCAGCTGGACCTTGAAGATCAGCGTGGCGTTGGGGCCAATATCAGCACCGGCACCGCGCGTACCATATCCGAGCGTGGAGGGGATGTAGAGTTCTCGCTCTCCTCCTTCTTTCATCAGCTGCAGGGCCTCTGTCCAGCCCTTGATCACCATGTTGACGGGGAACTCGGCCGGCTCTCCTCGCTTGAATGAGCTGTCAAAAACCTTGCCATTGAGCAGGCGTCCCTCGTAATGCACACGGACCTTGCTGGTTGCCTTGGGGCTCGCTCCGGTGCCGAGCTTGGTGATCTTGTACTGCAAGCCGCTCTCGGTGGTTTTGACCCCCTCTTTCTTGGCATTGGCGGCCAGGAAAGCGGCTCCCTCCTTGAGATTTTTTTCGGTCATCGCCTTCTGCTGTGACGCCGCGTTGGCTTGCACCTGCTTGTCGAACTCGGTCAGCACCTTCTGGATTTCCTCTTCCGTGAGCAGCCCCTTCTTGCCAGCCAGGCTATCCTGCATGCCTCGCAGGAAGGCCTTCAGGTCGATCGTGACCCCGGTCTGTTTCAGGTTACCACCAATATTCTGTCCGATCGCGTAACCTGCTTTTTCGCCGAAGGTCTTGAGTTCCGCTGGCGCCGGATCATCCTGGGCCCAGGCAGCTGGTGTGGCAATCAGTAACAGCAGGGCGATCGAGAGGGTGAGTCGTTTCATGGTCGTGTCCTTTAATTTGTCGTTGGCAGGCGAGCCAGCAGGGGGTAAGTCCATTTGTATCAGGGAAAGTAAATTAGAGCAATTTCCAGGGGCTACGATAAGGGCGGGAGACCAGCTTCTGGGCTTCCTTGTCACCGGTGATCACTTCCTTTGCAGGATCCCATTGAATTTTTCGACCCAGCTCACATGCCATGTTTCCCAGGTGGCACACTGTCGCCGACCTGTGGCCAATCTCTACGTCACAGATTGGAAGGTCCCGTGACTTGATGCAATCGAGAAAATTCTGGTGGTGGTTCTTGCTTACATAAAGGTGGACATCATCATCGGTGATCGGTTCCTTGATGATCGTTGAAGGGTTACTGGAGAGTTTACCCCGGTTCACAAAGATCGACCCCTTGCTGCCGATAAAGGTGGTTCCCCCGGGGACATCTTTCTGCCCCTGGCCGACAATCATCTCCACGCCGCTCGCATAGCGGTAGCGGATACGGCAGGTCTGGGTCACCTCGTGCCATTTTTGCGGGTGAAATGTTGCCTCTGCTTCAATCGAGACTGGGCCGCTCTCGTCCATTCCCATGCCCCACTGGGCAATATCGATGTGGTGGGCACCCCAGTTGGTCATCTGGCCGCCGGAGTAATCACGGAAGAAACGGAAGTTGTAGTGAATCCGGTTCTTGTTGTAGGGATGGAAGGGGGCGGGGCCAAGCCACATCTCGTAATCCAGCTCGGCGGGTGGATCGGAATCGGGGATCGGTGCACCCGGGTGGTTGGGGCCGGGAATGCCAACCAGGATTCGCTCCAGCTTGCCAAGGCGGCCGGAACGGACAAGTTCACAGGCGAGCCTGAAATTACTTGCTGAACGCTGCTGGGAACCGGTCTGGACAATTCGCTTGTGTGCCCTCGCGGCCTCAACCATCCGGCGTCCCTCGAGGATGGACAGGGTCAGAGGCTTTTCACAGTAAACATCCTTGCCCGACTGACAGGCCATGATCGTGGGCAGGGCATGCCAGTGATCCGGCGTGGAAATGACCACCGCATCCAGGTCCGTACGGTCGAGGAGTTTGCGAAAGTCCCCGTAGCCATCACACTTGCGTCCCGCGTTTTCCACCTGCTTGACCGCCCGGGCAACACGTGTGCTGTCGACATCACAGACCGCGGCCGCATGGTTCAGGAAAGATCTCAGGTTGCCGCCTCCCCGGCCTCCCACTCCAATGTGGCCGGTCACAATCCGCTCGTTGGCCCCAAAGGCAGTACTGGGAATAATCGAGGGGAAGGTGAAAGCGGTACTTGCAGCGAGCGAGGTCTTGAGGAACGTCCGTCGGGAGCTGGAATGCACGGGCATGGTTGCGACTTTCCTGGCGGCGGGATGATATCCTGAGTTTTTTATCAACGATCGTATTGTAGGGGAGTCAAGCAGCACTGGCGACTCCCTGGGTCCCGGCATTGGTAGCCCGCATGGTCAACTCTTATAATCACCCTGGATGTTGATTTTTCAAGCAAGGAGTTTTCCATGGCTGCCTATGACCGCCGGAGATTTTTGAGTAAGAGCATGGCCGGCGCAGCGATTGCCGCTCCGGCCATGATGGCCTCCTCCTCTTCCCGTGCCGACCAGGCGGATATCTCCCAGCTGGGAAAAACACCGCGGACGCGGTTTGCGGTCAACGTGGAAATGTGGTGGACGAGACTTCCTTTCCTTGAGCGGGTTCAGAAGGCTGCTGATTTCGGGTACCCGGCGATCGAGCTGTGGCCCTACGAGAACAAGGACATCGATGCACTGGCTGCCCTGACGAAAAAACTGAAACTAGAGATTGCCCAGTTCACCGCCTGGGGTTTTGCACCCGGGATGAATAACCCGGACAACGAGGACAGGTTTGTTGCCAAGATCGAAGAGGCCTGCCAGGTGGCCCACCGACTCCACTGCAAGAAGATGACGGTGGTGGCAGGAAACAACCAGCCCGGCATGAACACAGAGCAGATGCATGACCAGGTGATCAAGGCGCTCCGGCGTGCCGCTCCCATTGCCGAGCGCAACAAGGTGATGCTGATCCTGGAACCGATGAACGGACGGGTCGATCATCCCGGGCATTGTCTTTACGGAAGTCCCGATGCGATTGCTATCTGCAAGGCGGTCGGTTCGGATTTCGTGAAAATCAACTGGGATCTCTATCACATGCAGATTACCGAGGGGGACCTTTGTGGCCGGATGAAGGACGGATATCCCTGGATCGGTTACCTCCAGCTGGCGGATCACCCGGGCCGTAACGAGCCTGGGACCGGGGAAATCCACTACAACCGGGTCTTCAAGCAGGCCTGGGACCTGGGTTACCGGGGTTATGTCGGGCTGGAGTGCCGCCCGAGGACGACAGAGGTTGCCGCTGCGGAGGGAGTGAAGGCCGCGGATGTCTGGTAGGGCATTCGGGAAAAACTGCTTGACGAGATCTCCCAGGGCGATTCTGATTCAAGCCTGTGAACACGATAGAATGACGGACTTTCTTTTTTCGGGAGGACTGGATGCTGATGCTCACCCGCTATTTCCTGCTCACTGGAGCCTTCCTTCTGTTACCGACCGTTGTCACGGCCAGGGCGCCGCTGGTCGTGAGGAGCGAGTTCATATACGAAAAAGCTTCCTTTGACAGTTGCCATGCTTCCACGATTGCCGAGACCCCTTCGGGTCTGGTGGCGGCCTGGTTCGGGGGGACGGATGAAGGGAACAAGGATGTCTCGATCTGGACTTCCCGGCAGGAGAAGGGGAAATGGACCGCACCGGCGAAAGTGATTGACGGGGTCCAGGAGGATGGTTCCCGGCACCCCTGCTGGAATCCGGTGCTATTCCAGCAGCCGGACGGACCCCTCCTGTTATTCGCCAAGGTGGGTCCCAGTCCGCGATCCTGGTGGGGTGTCTTGAGTACCTCCAGTGACAATGGCATCCACTGGACGGCTGCCCGGCGGCTTCCCGACGGCCAGGCCGGGCCAATCAAGAACAAGCCGGTGCTGCTTGAAGACGGCCGCTTGCTTTGTGGTTCCAGTAGCGAGGACCAGGGCTGGCGGGTGCACATGGAATGGACCCCGGATGCGGGAAAGACCTGGATGCGAACCGGTGTCCTGAATGATGGAAAGAATTTTGGAGCGATTCAGCCGACGATCCTGACTCACAAGGATGGTACGCTGCAGATCCTCTGCCGCAGTAAGGGACTGGGGAAGATTGTTCAGGCAACGTCCAGAGATGGTGGCAAGAACTGGTCGCCGTTGACAGCGACCAACCTGCCGAACCCCAACTCGGGGATTGACGCGGTCACGCTCACCGATGGCCGGCACCTGCTTGTCTACAACCACACGCCACGCGGCCGTAGCCCGATTAACCTGGCTGTCTCCAGTGACGGACGCACGTGGTCGATGGTCAAGGCGCTGGAGACGGATCCGGGGGAGTATTCCTACCCGGCGATTATCCAGTCCACCGACGGCATGCTGCACGTAACGTATACATGGAAACGGCAGAAGGTGAAGCACCTGGTGCTGGATCCACGAGGTATCCGTTAGCGACTGGTTTCCATTTCCTGTTGACAATCCGCATTGTGCCTCATGTCCCATCCACTCTGGCAGATCCGGCCTGACACGACCTATCTTAACCACGGGTCTTTCGGGCCCCCTTCCCGTCCTGTCATCGAGGCCAGCCGGCACTGGCAGGATGAACTTGCCCGGCAGCCGATGGATGTCTTTGTCCGCCAGCAGGAATCTGCCCTGCTGGCCGCCCGGGAGCGACTCGCCAGCTGGCTTGGAACCGCGGCAGACAACATGGCATTGATCGACAATGCAACATGGGCCATGAATATCGTGGCCGAGAGTGTCGTCCTGGAAGCGGGAGAGAACGTGGTCCTCAGTGACCATGAGTACGGGGCGGTGGAAAGAATATGGGAGCGGTCCTGCCGGCGGTCCTCTGCCGAGCTCAAGACGGCCGTGTTGCCAGCCCATTTCCAGGATCCGCAGGAGGTAGTCGATGCCCTCCTGGACGCATGTGACGATCGGACACGGTTGATCGTGATCAGCCATATTACTTCGCCTACGGCAATCACCCTGCCGGTGGAGCAGATCTGCCAGCGGGCCCGCCGAGAGGGAATTGCTGTCTGCGTGGATGGCCCACACGCTCCCGCCCAGGTTCCGCTTGACCTGGACCAGCTGGACTGTGATTTTTACACGGCCAGTTGCCACAAGTGGCTGTCCGCCTCATTCGGGTCGGGATTTCTCTATGTCCATCCCCGCCAGCAGTCGTCCATCCGTCCACTTCTGTTGAGCTGGGGGAAGTTGCCACCCGAGGAGCCGGCGAACTGGCATGACGATTTCCTCTGGCTGGGAACACGAGATGTTTCTGCCCTGCTGACGATTCCCGTGGCAATTGACGTGCTTGAGGAGATCGGCCTGGAGCATTTTCGCCAGCATGGCCACCAACTTGCCCGCCTGGCCCGACACCAGCTGGTGGAGAGGCTGGGTGCCGGCTGCCTGGTCGATGACGATCCCTGCTGGTACAGCAACATGGCTCACGTGGAACTTCCACTGCAGGACGGTTCCCAGCTCCAGCAGGCCCTCTGGGATCAGCACCGGATCGAGGTGCCAGTCGTCCACTGGCAGGACCGCTGGTTCATCAGGGTTTCCTGTTATCTTTACAATCAAGAAGCAGAGGTCGACAAGCTGGTGGACGCGCTGGTGGGATTACTGGAACCATGAGTTCGCCTGGAGAATAACACGCCGATGTGGCCAGAGTCTGAAAAAACCGAGGAGTTACTTGGCGATGCCCGGGAGGGAAAGGCCGAGGCGGTCAACAAGCTGATTGACAGGCACAGGGATGCAATCCTCCGCCTGGTCAGGATGCGACTGGATCGCCGTATCCAGCCACGGGTGGGCGTGAGCGACGTGGTGCAGGATGTTTTTATTGAAGCCAACCGGCGATTGCAGAAGTACCTGCAGGATCCCGTCATGCCGTTTCACCTCTGGCTCAGGCAGATCGCCAAGGATCGAATTATCGATGCACATCGACGACACCGGGTCTCGAAAAAGCGGAGTGTGGATCGTGAACAGCCCGCCCACGTGCCTGCCGATATGGATCATAGCTCGATGGCACTGGCCAACCAGCTTGTCGATGGTGAAGTGACACCCATGGCCGCTGCTACCCAGCGTGAGCTGGCAGCCCGTGTGGAACAGACCATCGGGGAACTTCCCGAACAGGATCGAGATATTCTCTTGATGCGGCACTACGAGTTTCTTTCGAACCAGGAAGTTGCCGAGGCGCTGGGGCTTAGCCAGCCGGCAGCCAGCATGCGTTACCTGAGGGCCATCCGCCGCATGCGAGAATTGCTTGTCGTTGAGGAAGAGGATTCACTGTGAACGAGTCGTCCACGCCCGATGCGGACAACCCGGCCGAGGATGCCACGTTCTATGACCAGGAACTGGCGGAGCTGCTGTCCCTTGCCGAGGATGCACTGCGGCGTGGCGAACCACGCGAACTGGAAGAACTCTGCCAGGAGCACCCGGAGCATGCCGAGGAGCTGCGATTCCTGCTGGCGACCGCCCGTGTTGCGGACATGGCGGGGTATCAATATCGCCAGGAGAGCCAGGGGGAAAAAGTGACCTCCGCCAGCGCGGAACTTTCTCTTCCATGTTGCCTTGGCGATTACGAGTTGATCGAGGAAATCGGCAGGGGAGGAATGGGGATTGTCTTCCGGGCTCGCCAGCTGAGCCTTGACCGTGAGGTTGCTATCAAGATGATCTCCCGTGGCCCGCTTGCATCCGAGCAGGAAAGGACCCGTTTCCAGGCAGAGGCGAGGGCTGTTGCCCAGCTGGATCACCCGGCCATTGTGCCGGTTTACGATGTCGGTGAACTGGACAGCCGGCCTTTTTTCAGTATGAAACTGATCGAGGGAGAGACGCTGGCCCAGCGAATTTCCAAGTCGCCGCTTTCGAGCGAGGAGGCAGTGAGGCTGATTATCCAGGTCTGTCTTGCTGTCGAGTACGCCCACCTCAACGGATTACTCCATCGTGACCTGAAACCATCCAATATCCTTATTGACGACAATGGACAGGCCCATGTTATGGATTTTGGGCTTGCCAAGCGGATTGATGAATCGAGCAATATCACCCGCTCCGGAGCGGTGCTCGGAACCCCCGCCTATATGGCACCGGAACAGGCGGCCGGGCAAAGGGGAGAGGTTAGTGCGGCGAGCGATGTCTATTCTCTTGGAAGCGTGCTCTACAGTGCCCTTACCGGCCGGCCGCCTTTTCAGGCAGCTACGGCGGTCGATACCCTTTTGCTGGTGCTTGAACAGGAACCGCTGCCTCCCCGGGCGCTGAATCCGGGGATCGACCGTGACCTGGAAATGATCGTGCTCCGTTGCCTGCAAAAACCGGTCGATCTGCGATACAGCTCAGCTGCCCAGCTGGCAAGAGATCTGCAAGCTTACCTGGATGATGAATCGATCAGTGCCCGTAGCGGCCGTTTCGCTCATGTGGTCGCGCGTTGGCTGAAAGAGACGCACCACGCCACCGTGCTGGAAAAGTGGGGATTGCTCTGGATGTGGCACAGCCTGGTCCTGCTGCTGGTCTGCCTGGTAACCAACGTGCTTTACCTGCAGAACGTGGAATCCCGCTGGACCTACTTCATTCTCTGGACCGTCGGGCTGGGAGCCTGGGCCGTGGTTTTCTGGTCGATCCGCCGCCGGATGGGACCGGTGCTTTTCGTGGAACGCCAGATCGCCCATGTCTGGGCATCGAGCATGGTAGCGATTGCCGCCCTGTTTCCCGTGGAATACCTTCTGGACCTGCCCGTGCTCAAGCTGGCACCTGTCCTGGCACTGGTCAGCGGGATGGTCTTCACCGTCAAGGCAGGAGTCCTGACCGGCAAGTTTTACACACAGGCGATTGCGATGTTCGCCATAGCACCACTGATGGCGATTTTTCCCGACTGGGCCCTGGGCCTGTTCGGTGTGAGTGGGGCGGCGTGCTTCCTGATACCGGGCTGGAAGTATCACCGTCAGTTGTCCGGCAGGGCTGTCGATCGCCGCACGACGGACCAGCCGTAAAGGCCAGCCAGGCTGAAACCGACCGAGTTGGCAATGCCGTGAAGCGGGATCATCAGCGGGATCTCCAGCAGCGGCTTCTCCAGGTACTGGCCAATACCATAGATCACTGCCAGCAGCATTCCCAGCAGCAGGGAGAGGCTGGAGAGTAAGAGGAATCCACGAGCAGGTTCCAGCGAGCAACGCAGGGCGGATCGGGTCTGTACCAGGGCAAGGCCGGCGCAGCCTGTCGCCAGGATCCCAACAGCGACCACTTCCAGCAGGGGGTTCCCGGCGATGCCCACCCCTACCAGCGGGATGCCCACGATGATCAGGAGGATCATCAGTCGCACGAGATGATGTCGAGTCATCGTGCGGAAGGCCAGCCCGCTGAGCAGGGGCAGGGCAAAACCGGCATAGTGAAAATGGATCGCGGTGAGCAGGACAATGATCGGTTCGAAGTTCATCACCGGGATCCCGGCCCGGGAAATCACTGCCCAGGTCCCCCCGACCGCGACAAAGACCAGGGCGGCAGAGAAGCAGAGCTGGTGGTCAGGGGATCTCACGTGCCGGCAGAAATGAACCAGACCGATGCCCGCCAGCAGGTAGGTGAAGAGCATCCAGGGAACTGCCAGCAGGCCGGCCAGGTAGTGAATACTTCCTTTCTCGACATCCGGTAGCAGGAAGGAGATAGCCAGCATGCTTGCACAGCACCAGTAAATGAGGGACACCAGGGTATTGCGGCGCAGCCCGGTGCCGGCAACCCCCTCGCGATCCAGGTGCCAGAGGCCGAGTGGAACAACAAGAAAAGGCGCAGCGATGAGTATGATTTCAGCCATGGAGGAAATCCCGTTTCCAGTTGTTGTCCTCATCCCCAACCGCAACCCGGCCGGCGCGCTAACTGGGAATGAAGGATAATTCAACCGACCTGTTAAGAGCACGGAACGAACCCGGTACTATTAGTATCAGGAACATCCCCTGGCGAGAAACACCAATGATCTCTATCAGACGACCCCGGATCGAGCGAATCAACAACCTCCTGGCAGCTGCCGGGGAAAGTCCGTTGACCTACCCGCACGAGGGGATCGTTCGTGATGCGATGCCAGATGAAACGGCACCCGCGGGCTATCGTTACGATCATGCCGCTGTCCGGTTGGGTCAGGGGGAGGGAATTTTTGAACGAGCCAGTCAGGCACTTCGAGAGTGGCGGATGTTTCCCCCCTCGATGGCTGAACTTTACCATCGTGATACCCCGATCGAGGTGGGGCGGGTGGTCGCGGTCCTGTTTGGTGGTTATGGCCTCTGGACACTGAACCCGGCCCGCATTCTTTACACGATGGACGACCGGGGAGATCGACCACGCTTCGGGTTTGGGTATGGGACCCTGCCTGGACATCTGGCCCGTGGAGAAGAGCGATTCATGGTGGAGTGGGACCGGGAGACGGAGGAGGTTGTTTTTTCCATCAGCGCCATGTCACGCCCTCATCATTTTCTTTCCTGGATCGGATATCCGATGTTGCGCCGCGAGCAAAGACGGTTCCGTCGACTGGCCAGAGAGGCAATGCTCAATGCGATGGAAGAGGATTCCGTTACAGCGGTGCCGGAAGATCCCGGCGACGGAAAATAACAGCCGCGGCAAGCATGCATCCTACCCCAATCAGGATCAACAGCAGGTGGGAAGGAAGTGGGCCGAGGCCTTGGGATACTCCTTCATGATCCTCCAGGAGCAGGTTTGTAAGTGCCTCCGAATCACGGTGGATATAGATCACGAACCGACTTGGATTGTAGACCGCGAAAACCGTGAAATTCAGAAGCCAGCTCAATGAATCATGGGCCAGTCCGGCAATACGGAGGATCATCTGCAGCAGAACGATACCGGTAGCAATCCCCACGGTGCGGCGGCGGAAGCGGTCCAGCGAGGAGAGCAGCATTGTGACGCCGGAAAAACATATACCCAGGCATCCGAGGATCGATGCAGCCGGAAGAAAATCGACGCCGCGGACACGTTCGGATAATGGAACAGCGATGGTCTGCTTGGGAACAAATGGATTTTTTAATTCCAGGTCCACCAGGGGGATGGTGACGGTCGAATGGGGCGCCCTTTCGGTGATGGTCGCGTTGGCGATACCGGCCGAGGTGCCACACCAGGCGACCAGGGGGAGAAGAATGGTGCCTGCCAGTGTCACCACTGCATGGGACCAGAAGACCTGCATCCGGCTTACCGGCTGGGCCAGGATCATCTCCATGGTCCCCCGGTTTAACTGGCCGCTGACGATATCGCTGCCACGCGAGATACACCAGAGCAGTACGCAGACCAGGACGACCGGTTCGTTGTAGAACTGGCTGATACGGCCGGAATAGGTGATCAGTTCTGCAAAGGAGACGGGCAACATCCGTTCCATGAACTGGAAATTATCAAGGATCAGCTGAAAACTCTCGGTATCCAGGCGGCTGGTGACCCAGACGTGTAGCCAGCCCAGGTTAAAGAGTGTCAGGGCACACCAGAACCATAGCCAGAGACCGTCACGGATGTTCTTGCGCAACAATTCCAGGTGAATCATTCTCGCTCCTCCTGCCCGGCCAGCTCACTATCCTGTTCAAGCTGGTGGTAGTGCTGGTAGACGGATTTCAAACGCGTTGGCTCGATCTCCATCTGCTCAAGCGAAACGGTAGAGAGCCATTGCATGACCGGTGCAAGATCTCCTTCGACCTGCAGGGTGACCTGCTTGTTTTCTGACAGCTCGAACTGGACCCGGTTAGCCAGTTGCGAGGGAAGCTCGGGGAATGGACCCGTTGTGATAGCAGAGACATGATGGACCTGGACGAGCTCGGAGAGAGGTGCCAGGTAGACCAGCTTGCCGGACTTGAGGATTCCGACGCGGTCACAGACTTCTTCGATCTCGGCAAGCACGTGAGAGCTGAAGATGACGGTCTGTCCCTTTTTTCCCATCTCCGAGACCAGGCTCATCACGCGGCTTCGCATGGTGGGATCCAGGTTGGCGGTTGGTTCGTCGAGGATCAACAGGGGGGCGTTGCTGGAAAATGCCAGGACGAGAGCCAGTTTCTGTCGCATCCCGGTTGACATGGACTTGACGCGACAATCCAGGTCGAGCTCCAGTATCCTGGCCACACGCCAGGCGGTCTCCAGGTTGGCCTGGCCCCGAAGACGGGCCATGGTCTGGATCGTGGAGCGAGCTCGAAGTCCCGGGAACATCCTCACATCCCCCGGCATGTAGGCGACCAGTCGTCGCACCTGGAGGGACTCGCGGTAACAATCAAAACCGCCGATCATCGCCTCGCCGGAACTGGGACGAAGAAAACCAAGCAGGATGCGGAGCAGCGTGGACTTGCCTGCCCCGTTGGGTCCCAGCAGTCCAAAAACCTGCCCGTCAGGAATCTCCAGTGTCAGGCCATCCAGGGCACTGAGTGATCCATAGCACTTGGTCAGGCCCTGGATATCAATCATGGTCGGGCAGCCTATGGAATCCGGAGTACAACGATTCCGGATTTATCCTGGTGACATCCCGGCGGACTAGCGATTGAAGAGAAAGGATGGGTTGTTGATCAGGGCCCAGGCAAGATCCTGCAGTCCGATCAATCGCTGGTTCTTGAGCAGTTCTTCTGCCGTGGCAACGGTTGCCTGGAGTTCCTGCCATTTCTTGTCGGTCGCCCTGTACTTCTCCAGCAGGAGAGCCTTCTGCTCGTCGTTTCGTTCCGCGGCAGGAACTGCCAGCAGTGCTGCCAGGTCCGCGGGAATCGACTGGAGCTTCAGTGGTCGTGGAGATCCACTCACCGCGATACGGAATTTACCAAGCAGGTGCGTGTCGTCGAACTGGAAGTTCATTGTCACCGAAAGCTGGCTGCCTCCCTCACTGGTCACGTCCGTCTCGGTCTCGATGATGGCAGTATGGGTCTTGTTGAACTGTGGAGCAACTGCCCAGCCTGTACCCGGGTTTCCATCAATCGCGGAGGTAATGGGATAGCCAGCCTGGCTGAAAGAGGCAGTCGCATTCTGCAGCTTGACAGGCGACATCTTTTCCAGGTCCGACAGGGGGGCGGCCATGACGGTCAGTTCCCCGAGGACAAAGTTGCCGTTCTCGGCCCGTCCAGGTCCCCCGGCAGCAAGGGACTTGTCGTTCATCGCTTCGAGTCGTATCCCGGTGATCTTTTCAAGCGGACTTTTCAGGGTCAGGTTGTAGGTTCCTTTTCCGTTTGCCCCGGTGACCAGGATCGAACCGTCGTCCTGGGCCGTGAGCGTGGCACCGTTGGAGGCGGAAAGCCCGGCATATTCGACCGGATCCCAGGTGGTCTCGGCAAGCATGTTCTTTTCCCATGCCGCTTGTCTTTCCGCCACGCCCTGCTCATATTCCGCAAGCTGTTTTTTCAGGTTCTCCAGGTCACTTCCCGTGTCATGGAGAGCGGAGATTCCCAGTTCCTGCTCCTTCTGGGTCGGGTATCGTGCCAGGAACCGCAGGAAAACTTCATCGACAAGCTTTTTGTCATCTGTGATCTCGGATTCCAGACGCGTCAGGGCATTGGCCGGATCGGCGATCGCATTGGCAACCGTTGGGCCGTTAATCAACTTCATCACCGGTCCCAGGACCATGCCTGTCGTTCGCTCGCACTCGCAGGCACTTTCTCTCACCGGTCGGCCGAAGTCGTCCAGGAAGGGAACCTTGATGCCCGCATCGGGAAGCTCGGCAGCCCGGAATCCCACGGGCACGCCGGGGATCTTGAGCTGGGAACCGGTCGCCACATGGATTGCATCAAACAGGACCTCGGCCGGTAAACGGCGGGGCAGGGAATGGGAGTAGTTAATCGTGTCATCCTGGTTCCACTGGTTGACCGAGACCGTGTGCTGGTAGGTCCGTGAATTGCAGATCACACGAATCATGTGCTGGACGTCAAAGCCGCTGTCGAGAAAATCCTTGGTAAGTGCATCGAGTAGTTCCGGATTACTGGGCGGGTTGCCAGCACGAATATCATCGATCGGTTCAATAATGCCGGGTCCGAACAGGTATCCCCAGAGCCGGTTCACGTAACTGCGGGCGAAGTACTGGTTCTTCGGGGAGGTGATCCAGTGGGCGAGTTGGTCACGACGACTCTCTGAATCAGGAAGTTGATCCGCATGGTCAAAGGGAAAAGATGGAGGGGTAACCTGGCCGGTACGGTCATGTGTGACTTCTCCATTTCCGGAATCAAAAATCACCTCGACCAGTGGCTTGGCACCCTCGACCGCTGTACCACCAATCTTCTTTCCGGCGAAGGCGGGATCTTCCTTTCGACCGATCTGGGCGAAGTAGGCGGCCAGGTCATAGTACTGGTCCTGGGTCCAGCGTTCAAAGGGGTGGTCGTGGCACTTGTTGCAGTTGAAGCGGACGGCCAGGAAAAGGTGGGTGGTATTTTCCATCAGGTTTGCCGGGTCACGCAGGACCTTGAAATAGGCCGCCGGTGGGTTCCCTACTGTGGAGCCGCGGGCGGTCAGTATTTCATGGGCCATCTGGTTGTATGGCTTGTTGATCGCAAGCGAGTGCTTGATCCAGTTTCGTAGTGCGATCGACCCTTCCTCGCCCAGGAACTTGCGGTTCACCTGCAGCAGGTCGGCCCACTTGTTGGTCCAGTGTTCCACGTATTCCTTGTTACCGATCAGGCTGTCAATGAGCTCCTTTCTTTTCAGGCGACTCTCCAGCTCGTTCTCCAGGAAATCGCGAATCTGGTCGGAGGTGGGGGGCAGGCCGGTGAGGTCGATAAAGACACGCCGGAGAAAGTCCTCGTCGGTGCAGACATCACTGGCGAGAACCTTGACTTGCTGCAGTTTTGCGTAGACATGGGTGTCCACGTAGTTGTAATGTTCCGGTTCCTTCCAGGAAAAACCGCTGCGATCACCCATCACGGTAAGCCGGGTTGCTGCATAGGCACCCTCGTATCGGACCAACACCGGCGCTTCACCGCGGCGCAGGACTGTCAGCAGTCCGCCCTCCTCTGCATCAATAATCTCGATGTCCCCGCTCTCGATGAAAGCTTCAGCAGTCACGTCCCGGATTTCGCCATCGGTAAAGGTTGCCAGTACGGACATCTGTTGCTTCATGCCGGCGCGGGGGACAACCGGGTTGGACGGCAGGATCTGGATCGAACGGACCCGGGGACTTTCCAGGTCCAGCCTGGCTCCGGAAGAAATCCAGCCGCGCAGCAATTTATAGTACTCGCTCCCAGTCTCCATCCGCGTTCCCCCGACATGGGGAATGGCTCCGGTCGTCTTGAGCAGCATCAAGCTCTGGTCCGGTGCTGCTCGGTTAAAACGGCGAGAACCGATGTCGTCGGTGAGGGCCCGGTGGTCATAGAGAGGGTCATAGCCGCGAAGCGAAAGCTTGAAACCGTTTTTCCCGGCCCGGGACCCATGGCAGGTTCCCGAGTTGCATCCCAGCCTGGAGAGTGCGGGTGCCACGTCCTGGACAAAACTCACGGGCCGTGCAACCTCCAGGTTACTGACCTCGACCGGAAGTTGGACCTTGAATTTCCCAAAACGGAAAGTAAGTTTGTCCGTTCCGTTGGTAAGGGGACGAACCAGCCCGTTTTCTGATACCCGGACAATCGAGGAAGTGCTCTCCAGGCTCGCCATGCGTGTCAAGTCGACCGATTCGCCTGTCTTGAGTATTCCGGTGAGTAAGACCTGGCGATAAGCAAATGGGCTGCCAAGCTTCACCTGGTCCGGGTAGATTGCCAGCGAGATGACCTTGAGGTTCTTGGGAAGTACCTCGGCCTCGGTCGTTTCCTCTTCCGCAAATGCAGTCGAGATGCTTCCTGCCAGCAACAGGCAGAGTCCAGCTCGAAGCCAGTTCGTTTTTGTTGTCTGCATGGTTCGCCTTTTCCAGTGCGAAAGAAACTAGGTATTGTCTGTTGTTGGGATCGTGGTCTGTGTGGTGGAGCGGGTTATTGTTCGTTGCCGGTTGTGGCGACGGTCTCGCTCACGGTGACAGGGACAAAAGCCTTGATCAGCTCACCGCTGTCGGCATTCAACAGGTAAACCTGCCCGTCAAAACCAGCTGCGGCAACGGTCTTGTTGTCATGGCTGAAATCAACACTGTAGATTCCTCCACCAGGAACCTTAAAGCTGGAGACAACCTTGGCATCGGCATAGTTGTAGACACGGACTTCTCCTGTTCCGTTGTAACTGCTGCCAGCGGCAATACGGTTGCCATCGGGGCTAAAGGTAACGGCAAAGAGACGACCTGGCATTTGCGGAAAGGCACGGATCAGGTTGTAATCATCGCCAATCTTGCGGGCCTTGTCCCGGATCATCTTGTAGATTCGGGGAGTCCCGTCGGCGCCGCCGTTGAGCAGCTCGTCCTTGGTCGGGTGCCGTGCCACCACGTGCAATCCTCCCTTGAGTGCTCCAGGCGTGATGCTGGTGATATTGTCAATGAACCGCTGTGTGTCGACCTTGATCAATTTCATCGAGCGGTCACGACTGACCGTGATCAGGTGATCACTCTTGGTTGAAAAGACCGTGTCCAGGACCCAGTCACTATGGGCCCCGTTAAAAAGGGCCTGCTTGCCCGTTGCCGCATGGATACCCCGGATCGTGTTGTCGGGACATCCAAATCCAATCATCTTTCCGTCGGGGGACCAGCTGGCACCATAGAGCGTGTCGTAGCCCTGGTTAACGGAATACAGCAGCTGAAGTTTTTCCACGTCCCAGACCTGGATCTCACCAAACCTTCCAGGGGATCCACCACCGGCAACGAGTTTCTTTCCATCGGGAGAAAAATGGGCAGATTCAATTCGCTCGGACATGCCAATCAGGCGGCCGTGAAGTCCCGATCCGTCGGCACGATGCAAGAGCACCTCGTGGTAACCCGAGACAGCCAGCAGTGTGCCGTCGGGAGAATAGTCAAGCGAGGTGATCACGGGAGAAGCCTGGTACGTCGGTGGATGCTCTGCATCGAAAACCACGCGGGCAGAAGCGGGCGTGTCATCCTTGGCTCCCTCGGAAATCCAGCGGCGGATCAGCTCGATTTCGGCAGTAGTCAGCGGATCTTTTCCCTTGGGCATCTCCGCTTTGCCATCACTCGGCGTGATCTGGCTTACCAGGTAACTCTCGGCCGGTTTGCCCGGGACGATTGCCGCTTCCCCTGATTCTCCCTTGGAAAGAAGTGACTCGAAAGCGGTCATCACGTACTCTCCACCCCGCTTGGCCGGCTGGTGACAGCCCTGGCAATGGGCCTGGAATATGGGGCGGATATCCTTGAAGTAACTCAGCGGCTGGTCTTCTGCTGGCTTTTCATCGGCAAGAACCGGAATCGAGACAAGCAGTGCCAGGATCGCCGCCGGGAAGAAAAAACGATGTGTCATGGTAATGGAACCCGTTGTGCACATGGGGTGTTGGAACAGGTATGGCAGCCGGATGACGATTGCCCTGGGGAGAGGCTGTCTGCAGCAGTTAATGGAGCTTCTGAGTCTGTCGATACCGTACTATAACCTTCCCTCCGGCGAACCACAAATGACAAATAATGGCGGTCGGAATGCTGGCACCGGGGTGCCAGCAAAGGTCTTCCGAAAATGACCATTTTGTGGTTGCTTTGCCACCTTCGCGGTACGCTGTCGGTGATGGAAATGACTCTCGATGTCCCTCGGAAGGAACCGTACCATGGACTCACAAACAGGTGTTTTTCGGCAGCTACTGGACAACGTTCGTTCGGGTTGTGAAGTCTCAACAGCCGAACTTGTCGAGTCCATGTCGGGGCATATCTGCCGGGTGATTGACCGCCGGCTGGACTATCGTCTGCGCCGAAAATACGACGTGGATGATCTGGAACAAATGGTCTGGGCCTCCTTTTTCCGCCTCCGTTGGCGCGTGACGGATTTTGAAGACTCGCGACATCTGGCACGTTATCTTGTGGCCATGGCCCGGAACAAGGTGATCCAGGTGATTCGCAGCCAGCTGCAGACGATCAAGCGGGACGTGCGCCGGGAGTGGGCAGCAGAAGAGGAACACCTTGGACAGGTTGCGAATCAAGGCAACGGTCAGACACCGAGCCAGATTGCGATCAGGAACGAGTACTTGCAGCGTTGGCTTAGCGAGGAAAACTCGCGAGTGGTAAGGATCGTCAAGATGCGACTTGCCGGTACTTGTTACACGGAGATTGCCGGATCGCTGGGGATTCACCAGCGCACCGTGCGGCGGATTATGCAGCGTCTGGTAAAACGACTGGGGGCCAACTAGATTCTCTTTCAGACAATCCTCGCCCCCCGCTCAATCTCAATAAGAGTTCCTGCCGTGATCATTCACTTCCTCGGTGCAAACAAGCAGGTGACCGGTTCACGTTATTGCTTGGAGTCCGATGGTGGGAAAATCCTTGTGGATTGTGGCCTGTTCCAGGAACGTGATTACCGGGAAAGAAACTGGAGCTCCTCCCCGGTCGATGTGACCGAGCTTGATGCGGTTGTCCTGACCCATGTGCATATAGACCACTGTGGATTGCTCCCGCGGCTGGTGGCAGAGGGATTCCAGGGTCCGATCTACATGACGCGACCCTCGAAAGACCTCCTCGGCATGATGCTCCACGACACAGCGAGAATCCAGAAGGAGGATGCAGCTTACAAGATACGGCGTCACAAGAAGGCATCTCACAAACCACCCCGCCCGGTCAAGCCGCTTTATACCGAGGAGGATGTCGAGAGGACCCTGCCGCTGGCAAGCGGGGTTGATTATGGAGAGCAGGTATCCCTCGGCGACGATCTCTCCGTGACCTTTCACGATGCGGGCCACATCCTGGGGAGTTCCATGCTGGAAATCAAGGCAGGCAGCGAGGGGGATACCATCACGATTGTTTTCTCTGGAGATATCGGCCTTGAAAACAAGCCGATCGTGAGGGATCCCACTTTTTTCCAGCAGGCGGATTTCGTGGTGATGGAATCAACTTACGGAGACCGAAACCATGCACCGGCGGGGAACGTGGAGGATGAGCTGGCTGCCATCATTCAGAGGACCGTGGACCGGGGGGGGAACGTGGTGATTCCCACGTTTGCCGTGGAACGGGCACAGGAACTCATGTACTACCTGGCGAAGCTCTGCCTGGCTGGTCGAATTCCGCAGCTTCCCGTCTACCTCGATAGTCCGATGGCGATCAACGCGACTGACGTCTTCAAGCGGCACCGGGACTGTTACGACAGCGAGGCCTGGCAACTCATCATGCAGGGCCAGGAACCCTTTGATTTTCCCGGTCTGGTGATGACACGATCGAGCGACGAGTCCCGGGCTATCAACCAGGTGAAGGGCCCGGCAATCATCATGTCCACCTCGGGGATGTGTACGGCTGGACGTATCAAGCATCACCTTCGACAGAACATCGGCCGGCCGGAATCGACCATCCTGTTTGTCGGGTACCAGGCGCATGGTTCCCTTGGCCGCCATATCGTCGATGGGAAAGAGGAGGTGCGGATTCATGGCCGGCAGTATGCCGTCGAGGCGGAGATTGTCCAGCTATCGGGATTTTCTGGGCATGCTGACCAGGATGGCCTTGTCCGCTGGCTTTCTCACTTCGCGACCGCACCCCGGCAGGTATTTCTTACCCACGGGGATAACGCGGCAGCGGAATGCCTCCAGCAGAAGATAATTCAAGAATCAGGCTGGCCTGTGAAAATACCCGAGTATGGAGAAATTGTGGATCTAGGATAAAATGAAAGCCGATCCATAATGTCACACCAGGTCGTTTTCCTTTCTTGACCTGTCCTGTATTGAAGAGAAACAGTCCCGCTCCAGGAGCATCCGGAGTACTTTCATGGCCGATTGGTTTTACAGGGTTGGAGGCCGGTCCTTTGGGCCGATCACCAATGCGGAACTTCTGGACCTGGTTCGCGTGGGCACTGTAGATGGGGAGACGCAGGTTCGCAAGGATGATTCCAGCTGGGTGACGGCCCAGTCGGTGGGGGGCTTGCTGGATGCCGCACGGCGGGATGAAGCCGCGACGGTCTGTCCCTATTGTGGTGAGCCAATTGCCCAGCCCCCCACGCGTTGTGAGAATTGCCAGCGAAGCGTCAAGGTGGTCCTGCGGGGTGCCGACAAAAAAAAGATTTACCGGCAGGCAAAGTCGATTTCTGACGAATTAGACCCCCACGAGGCAGCACTCCCGGAGAAGGAAGAGACGGCCCAGTCCCATTTCCTGATCGTCCTGGTCGCTGTGCTGTTCCTCATTTCTCTTCCACTGGCAATTTATCTCTGGTTCAACTTTCATCGGCCGCTGGTTGTCCAGTTGGCTGGTACGCTGCTGGCAGTCTTTGCCCTGGTGGGTGGATATGCTTACTACCTGGCCACCAAGACCAACAACCAGAGAAATTTCTGACGTCCCGACAGGGGTTGCCGCGTTTCTTCCATGAGCTGCGCCCTTATGCCTGTCCGCTGGGGTCCACGGATGGCGTTAAGGGGCATAGATGGCATACTACCACGAGGAAAGTCCCTTCGGTTCTGGCCTGGATGCCAGCCTGGTTCCTTCGCCGCAAGAGAGTGTATGCCCGATGGCCTGTTGCCGCGTGTACCGGCACATTGAACGGGGTGTCTGATGTCTGTGAATGCTGCGCCGACCATTATTCAGCTCCATGGTTTGACCAAGCACTTTGGGAACGTCATGGCACTTCGGGATGTCTCGCTGGACATTCCCCTGGGAATCACCGGCTTGCTGGGTCCCAATGGTGCCGGCAAGAGCACACTGATCAAGATCCTGCTTGGGCTTGTCCGTCCCACCTCCGGCAGTGGCATGGTCGAGGGGCGTGACGTGCTTCGGGAAGGAAAGGCAATTCGTGCATCCGTTGGCTTCATGCCGGAGGATGATTGTTACATCCCCGGCATCAGTGGTGTGGAAATGGTCCATTTTGCCGCCTGCCTTAACGGGTACGCATCCCAGGAGGCCTTGCGGCGTGCGCACGAGGTGCTTGATTTTTGTGGAACCGAGGAAGAGCGTTACCGCGAGGTGGATACCTATTCGACCGGCATGCGGCAGAAATTGAAGTTTGCCCAGGCCCTGGTCCACGATCCGTCATTATTGGTCCTCGATGAACCGACCTCCGGCCTGGATCCTGACGAACGCCAGATCATGCTGGGTCGAATCCAGGGCCTTTCCAGGAAAGCGGGCATGTCGGTGCTGATCTCCACGCATATCCTGCCGGATGTCCAGCAGATCTGTGACTATGCGATCGTGCTGGTCGACGGAGAGGTTCGCCGTGTTGATTCGATTGAGAACCTCAATCGCCCGGCGTCGCCGTCATTGCACCTTCGAATCGTGGGAGATGAACAAAGGTATTGCCAGGCTCTGCGGGAGGCAGGGATAGGTGTGACGGAAGATTCCAGCGGGCGACTGGTTGTTAGTGATCCGGCCGGGGACCTGGCCGGGCAGCTTTGGAGCCTTGCCTGCCAGAGTGGAGTCGGTATCCGTTCACTCACTCCGGCAAGGACATCCCTGGATGATGTCTTTATCCAGGCGATGCAGCAGGGGGAGGCCGGCGATGACAATGCATGACCTGGGATACCGGGATTGGGATGCGGATGCCCCGCACCAGAGATACAGCTGGCTGACGATCTCCCGTTACGGGGTACGGTTGGCCTGGAAGAGCCAGTGGCTGAAACGGATTATTTACCTTGCGTTCATGCCGTTTTTTGGACTGCTTGCGTCTGTTTTTATCTATGAACAGGTCAGCAACTGGCCGCAGTTGTATCCGGCACTCTTTGCAATTGTGGAGACGCTGGAGGAGAGTCAGCAGGATTCCAGTCCGAACCAGGATTTCGTGGAAAAAGACCTTCCCGTAGGCCAGTTTGATTCCAGCAGCATTCCGAATTCGGAAGAGTATGTCCAGAACTATGTGAATGAACATCGTTCCACCGTCTGGAGGATTGGTTTTTACACTTTCTTTCGGCGGTCCCAGGGCATCCTGATGGTCCTGCTGGTGGGGATGATCGCCCCCGGCCTGATTTCACGTGACATGCAGTCCCGTGCTTTCCTGCTCTACTTCTCCCGCCCGATTACCCCGTTCCAGTACCTGCTTGGCAAGGCCACGACGGTCTGGATATTCCTGCTGGCGGTGACCACCGTGCCTGCCCTGGTGGTCTACCTGGTGGGTATCCTTTTTTCACCCGGCCTGGATGTCATCCTCAACACCTGGGACATTCCCTTGCGGATCCTGCTTGCCACCGCGGTAATGACCATTCCTACCACCATGCTGGCGCTCTGCCTTTCGTCGCTTGTCAACGAAAGCCGTTACGCGCGCTTTGCCTGGTTTGCCGTCTGGATTGTTGGCTTTCTCTCCGCGAGCATCCTTTTCACGACGGACCTGCAGGCGACGGGGAATTATGATATCTGGACAAGTCGCTGGGCGTTTCTTTCGCCCTACCATGTGCTGGGCATCGTGGAACGCTGGGCTTTCGGGTTGATGGAACGGCCGGCGGATGTGATCCCTTCCCTGGCCATCCTCGGGGTCGTCACGGTCGTCTGTTTCGGCACCTTGATGCGGCGTATTACGGCCCCTATCCGAGTCTAACAGGGAAATAACAGGCGTGATGATCCAGCTGCACAATGCGACCAAGCTCTATGGCACGGTGATCGGGGTGAATGATATCAGCCTGGAACTGGAACCAGGGGCCTATGGACTGCTGGGGCCCAACGGGTCGGGAAAGACCACGCTGTTGAATCTGATCACCGGGCAACTCTCCCCGACCATGGGAACCGTTCGCCTGTTTGATACGAGAATCGCTCACGATCAGCAGGTTCTGGGACAGGTGGGACTCTGTCCAGCCATGGACCTGCTGCCGATTGCGGTGGATGGAATCGAGTGGGTGCAGTACATGACCCAGTTGTATGGTTTTTCGCCAGCGGAAGCAGCCGAGCGGGCACATGCCGCCCTGGACCTGGTGGGCCTGGATGAAGCACGCTACCGGGCGATTGCGGGTTATTCACGTGGCATGAAACAACGGGTCAAGCTGGCCCAGGCCATTGCCCACGAACCGAAGTTATTGATCCTGGATGAGCCCTTCAGTGGCCTGGATCCGGTCGCCCGACATGACATGACGATATTTCTTCGAGAATGGATTTCCCGGGGCAAGAGCGTGTTGATGGCCAGCCACATCCTTCACGAGGTGGAAGCGGTTGCCAGCCATTACCTGTTGATTTATGGCGGCCGGCTCCTGGCAAACGGGACGACCGATGAGATCTTCGGGATGCTTGAGGATTATCCTCGCGAGATTGAAATTGTTTGTGATGATGCGGCTCGGCTTGCCCTCGTGGTGCAACAACAGTCGGTCGTGGACTCGTTCCAGTTCCGTGAGGATGGCCAGGGCCTGACCATCCTCACGCACAACACGCTTCAGGTCTACCAGCAGTTACCTGTCTGGCTGGAGGACCAGCAGGTGGTGATTCGGGAGATCACATCAAGTGATGAGTCCCTGCAGGCATTACTGGAAATCCTGATGAAGGTTCATCGAGGAGAGGTTTGATGAAGCCACGATACTGGCGTGCTGTCTTTGTCCATGAATGGCGCAGTAGCCTGGCTGCCAGGCGTTTCTTTAGCTGGTTTTTCCTGATCGGATTTCCTGTTCTGATCGTCGGCCTGTTACGTTACGCGCAGCGAGAAAATCCGGAGCCGATGGAGTTCTTGACGTGGGGGTCGGTGGTTTTTGCCCTGATACCCGGTATCGGCTGCATGCTCTCGCTCCTTCTCACTGCCGCCCCGTTCTTGCAGGCAGAACTGGAAGGACGAAGCTGGATCTACCTGTCGGTCCGTCCCGGGGCCCGCGATGCCCTACTGCTTGGCAAGTACCTCTATTCCGTTTCTCGGACCGTGCTGATGGCAACGATCACGCTTGGGATCTGCATGGCCATTGGGGGTTTCCTTGGTGAGTTGCGTTACCTCCTGGCGATGCTGGTCTTGATCCTGCTGGGAAGCCTTGCCTATGGGGCGATCTTCATTTTTATTGGCATCCTGATTCCCCGGCGGGCAATGGTGGTCGCCGTGATTTATTCCGGGCTCGAGTTCTTCTTATCCCTGTTCCCGGCCCTGATTAACCGGCTGACCGTGCAGTTTCGACTGCGTTCGCTATTGATCGGATGGATGGACTGGGAGAACAGCCCCGATCTGGACTTTATGGCCAGCTCGGGACTCTTCAGCGAGATCCCCCTCTGGCACCATGTGGCAGTCCTGCTGACCATGACCGTCGTGCTGTTGTTCCTCGCCGGTCTGCTTCTGAACCGCCGCGAGTACATTGCGATCCGGGACGAGTAAGGGGAGCGCCGAAAGAGGCTTGTCGGACCGATCAGGCCATCACGCTTCCCATCGTCACGCCCGGGGCAGCCAGGTTGCTGCTTCCCATCAGGTACTGGTCGATCGCCCGGGCTGCTCCACGTCCCTCGTTGATAGCCCAGACCACCAGGGACTGGCCACGGCGGCAATCGCCCGCGGCAAAGACCCCCTCCACGCTGGTAGTGAACCTGCCGTGCTCGGCCTGGTAGTTGGACCGCGGGTCGACATCCACCCCCAGCAGCTTGGAAACATAGTCTTCCGGTCCAAGGAATCCCATCGCCAGGAGCACAAGGTCCGCTTCGATGACCTGTTCACTTCCCTCCACGCGGCGAAACGGTGCCCCACCCTCGACTGGCGTGGACCAGTCGACCTGGGAGACCTTGAGCCCGGTAAGCCGGCCCTGGTCATCACCGATAAACTCGAGTGTCTCGATGGCGAACTGTCGGGGATCGGCGCCGTATTTTTCCGCTACTTCCGCGTGTCCATAATCGGTTCGGAAAATCCGTGGCCACTGGGGCCAGGGGTTGTCGGCCGCCCGCTCGTTCGGAGGCTGGGGGACGATTTCCAGATTGACCAGGCTCTTGCAGCCGTGTCGCACCGACGTGCCAATGCAGTCACACCCGGTATCGCCTCCGCCGATTACCACCACGTTCTTGTCACGTGCACTGATGAAGTTCCCGTCCTCGTGGTTGCTGTCGAGCAGGCTCCTGGTGTTCGCCGTGAGGAATTCCATCGCAAAGTGGATTCCTTCAAGGTCCCGCCCCTCGATGGGCAGGTCGCGGGGCTTGGTCGCCCCGGTGGCATGCAGCTTCGCGTCATTCTTCTCGGTCAGGTCGGACGCATCGATGGTCCGACCGACGTCCGCGTTGGTGATGAAAGTCACGCCCTCCTCTTCCATCTGTGCCAGTCGTCGCTGTACGACCTGCTTGTCGAGTTTCATGTTGGGGATTCCATACATCAGTAAGCCACCGATACGGTCGGATCGTTCATAAACCGTCACCTGGTGGCCGACCGAGTTAAGCTGGGCGGCGGCAGCCAGGCCAGCAGGCCCGGAGCCGACAATTGCAACCGACTTGCCCGTGCGGCTTGCCGGCTTCTGGGGCACGATCCAGCCCTCTTCCCAGCCACGGTCGACAATGGCATTCTCGATGTTCTTGATGGTTACGGCCGGATCAATAATCAAGAGTACACATGCGCCCTCGCTGGGAGCAGGGCAGGTGCGGCCGGTGAATTCTGGGAAATTGTTTGTCTTGTGCAGTCGCTCCAGGGCCTCCTGCCAGCGGCCCTCGTAAACCAGGTCATTCCACTCGGGAATCAGGTTATCGATCGGGCAGCCACTGGTGGACTGGCAAAAAGGGACGCCACAGTCCATGCAGCGTGCACCCTGGGTGCGGAGGTGGTCCTCGCCAGGATCGGTAAAGATCTCGGCAAAGTCCGTGATCCTTACCAGGGGTTCGCGATACGGTACCGCTTGCCGCTGGTAGTCCTTGAATCCGGTTGGTTTTCCCATGTCGCCCTGCTTGCTTTCAAAGAACCGATCAATCAGTTGTTTCCACGTTCTGTTCTGCTTCCTGCCGCTGCTGTTGCAGTACCCGCTTGTAATCAATCGGCATCACCTTGACGAATTCACCGAGTGCTTTGGGCCACTGTTCCAGTATCTGCTCGGCGACCACGGAGCCGGTATATTCCAGGTGCTTCTGGATCATCTCCTGGAGTTCTGCCACGTCCTGCTCCTCCTGGACCGTTTCCAGTTGGACCATGCCGAGATTACAGTTCAAGTTGAAATCGCCGATGCGATCCCAGATGTAGGCGATGCCACCGGACATGCCGGCAGCGAAATTGCGCCCGGTCGGCCCGAGGACTACCGCTCGCCCTCCGGTCATGTATTCACATCCGTGATCGCCAACGCCCTCGATTACCGCCCGGGCACCACTATTGCGGACACAGAATCTCTCTGCCGCACGTCCTCGGAAATAGGCCTCACCGGACGTTGCCCCGTAAAGGACTACATTTCCAACAATAATATTGTCCTCGGCGGCAAAGCTGCTGTTGCCAGGCGGGTAAATAACGATACGGCCCCCCGAGAGGCCCTTGCCGACATAGTCGTTGGCATCCCCTTCCAGCTGCATGCTGATTCCATGGGCCAGGAAGGCTCCAAAACTCTGGCCGGCCGAGCCGGTGAATCGGATCTGGATGCTGTTATCCGGGAGTCCGTCTGCCCCGTGTTTTTTGACCAGGTGATGGCTGAGGATCGTTCCGACTGTTCGATTGGTGTTGACGATGGGGAGGTCCAGCTCGACCAGGTCGCCCGATTCAATTGCCGGCTGGGCCAGTTCCAGGAGCTGGTTGTCCAGGGCATGCTCGAGCCCGTGATCCTGCTTGATCGTGCAGTAAACATCCACCTCGTCGTGGGGCTTGTGGGCTGGCTGGAGGATGGCGGTCAGGTCCAGGCCATCGGATTTCCAGTGCCGGATCGCATCCTCCGTTTCCAGGCAATCGGATCGTCCGATCATTTCATTGACGGTGCGGAAGCCGAGCCTGGCCATGATCTGTCGGGCTTCCTCGGCGACCATGAACAGGTAATTCACCACGTGGTCCGGCTTGCCGGTGAACTTGGCCCGTAACTCCGGATCCTGTGTGGCGATTCCCACCGGACAAGTATTGAGATGACACTTGCGCATCATGATACAGCCAAGCGTGATCAGCGGAGCGGTGGAGAAACCCATCTCCTCGGCACCAAGAAGAGCTGCAATCACGACGTCCCGTCCCGTCTTGAGACCCCCGTCCGTCTGCAACACCGTACGGCTTCGCAGGTCATTCAGAACCAGGGTCTGGTGAGTTTCGGCAATTCCCAGTTCCCATGGCAGGCCGGCATGCTTGATGCTGGTCAGGGGGGAGGCGCCTGTCCCCCCGGTATCCCCGGAGATAAGAATGTGGTCTGCATGGGCCTTGGCAACCCCGGCAGCGATGGTTCCAACGCCCACTTCCGAGACAAGTTTGACGCTGATCCGTGCTGATGGGTTGGCGTTCTTGAGATCATGGATCAGCTGGGCCAGGTCCTCGATGGAGTAAATATCATGATGCGGTGGCGGGCTGATCAGGCCAACACCAGGGGTGGAGTACCGGATGCGGGCGATGTTCTGGTCGACCTTGCGTCCGGGCAACTCGCCCCCCTCGCCGGGCTTCGCCCCCTGGGAGATCTTGATCTGGATCTCGTCCGCGTTGGCCAGGTACCAGGTGGTCACGCCGAACCGGCCCGAGGCGACCTGCTTGATCGCCGAACGCCTGGAATCCCCGTTGGGAAGTGGCTGGAAGCGGGCCGGATCCTCTCCCCCCTCCCCAGTATTGCTCTTGCCTCCCATCCGGTTCATGGCGATGGCAAGCGTCTCGTGAGATTCACTGGAAATGGAACCGAAACTCATGGCCCCCGTGCAGAAACGCTTGACGATCTCGCTTGCTGCTTCCACCTCCTCGATCGGGATCGGGCTACCGTTGCCCCCTTCCTTGAAGCGGAGTAAACCCTTCAGGGCGCAGCGGGTTCGAGCATCGTGGTTGGCATGCTCGGAAAACCGCCAGTAGGCATCCTCGTTATTGTCCCGGGCCGCCATCTGAATGTCGGAGATTGCCTGGGGATCCCACATGTGGTTTTCCCCCTCCGCACGCCAGTGAAACTCGCCGGGGTTCGGGAGTAACCCGACCTTGTCCTCTGCTCGCTCCGGGTAGCCCAGCCTGTGGCGACGAATGGCCTCCTCAGCTAGTACATCGAAATTCACCCCCTGGATGCGGCTGGCAGTTCCAGAAAAGCAGCGGTCGATGACATCATCATTCAGCCCCAGGGCCTCAAAAATCTGGGCTCCCTTGTAACTTTGCAGCGTGGAGATGCCCATCTTGGCCATCACCTTGAGCATTCCCTTGGCCACGGCCTTGCGGTAGGCAAGCACCAGTTGCTGGTCATCAAACTCGGAGGAATCAAGCAGCCCGTCCAGGCGAGCCTGCCAGAGGGCCTCGAAGGCCAGGTAGGGGTTGATGGCATCGGCGCCGTAGCCGACCAGCAGGCAGTGCTGGTGGACTTCACGGGCTTCCCCGGTCTCCAGCACGATCCCGATCTGGGTCCGCTTGGCCTGTCGTACCAGGTGATGATGAACCGCACCGCAGGCCAGCAGTGTACTGACCGGTACACGTTCGGCCGAGACCGCCCTGTCGCTAAGTACGATCAGCCTGTCACCGTGGTCGATCGCATCCTCCGCTTCCTGGCAGACACGGTCCAGGGCCGCCTGCATGCCCGTAACGCCCTGGCTGCGGGGAAAAGTAATATCGATGGTTCGCGTCTGCCAGCCCTTCAAGTCAATGTTCTTGATCGCATCCAGTTCCTGGTTTGTCAGGATCGGGTGGGGGATGAGCAGGCGGTGGCATTGCTTTTCACCTGTCTCGAGCAGGTTCCCCTCCGGCCCGATATAAGATTCAAGCGACATGATGACTTCTTCACGGATCGAGTCGATCGCTGGATTGGTCACCTGGGCAAAAAGCTGTTTGAAATAGTCATACAGCAGCCGTGGCTTGTCACTCAGGCAGGCGATCGCCGCATCGTTGCCCATCGAACCCACGGGATCACGCTTCTGCTGAATCATGGGAATTAGCATGAAACGGAGTGTCTCGGCAGTGAATCCAAAGGCCTGCATGCGGTCCAGCAGGGTTGCAGGGTCAAAATCGCCCGGGCTGCTGGGAGGCAGGTCCGCAAGCTGGACTCGCTGGTTTCGCAGCCAGTCGCCGTAAGGCCGCTGGGCGGAAAATTCGGCTTTGAGTTCCTCGTCGGGGATCAGGCGACCCTGCTGGAAATCGACAAGGAACATCCGTCCCGGTTGCAGCCGCCCCTTCTCCTTGATGTTGGCCGGATCAAGTTTCAGCACGCCGACTTCACTGGCCATGATCACCCGGTCATCGTGAGTCAGGTAGTATCGGCTGGGTCGCAGGCCGTTCCGATCCAATACCGCCCCGATATAGTTCCCGTCGGTGAAGGCGAGCGAGGCGGGACCGTCCCAGGGTTCCATCAGGCAGCTGTGGTACTCGTAAAACGCCCGCTTGTTCTCGGGCATCGATTCGTGCTTCTGCCATGCCTCCGGGATCATCATCATCAATGCTTCCTGGAGTGAGCGGCCTGCCATCAAGAGGAATTCCAGGGCATTATCAAAGTTTCCCGAGTCCGAGCAGTCCGGTTCCATGATCGGGAAGAGTTCGGAAAGCTGATCGCCGAACAGATCGCTTGCCATCATTCCCTCGCGGGCGGTCATCCAGTTAATATTCCCGCGGAGTGTGTTGATTTCCCCGTTGTGAGACATGAAACGGTTTGGCTGGGCGCGGTCCCAGCTTGGGAAAGTATTGGTGGAGAACCGCGAGTGGACCTTTGCCAGGTGGGTCGTGTAATCCGGCTCGGCGAGGTCTGGGAAATAGGGGAAAAGTTGCGAGGTCGTGAGCATCCCCTTGTAGATCATAATCCTGGTGGAAAGGCTGCAGATGTAGAACAGCTTTGCCTGCCGAAGTGAGCTTCCAGATCGCAACAGGTGGCTTGCCCGTTTGCGGATGATATAAAGTTGCCGTTCCAGGTCGTCCCCATGACATCCGTCGGCCCCGGCGATCATCAACTGTTCCATCACCGGCTCGGCATCCCTCGCGGCCGGCCCGATGTCGGCTTCATCTGGTGAGGTGGGAACCTGTCGCCAGCCGAGGACGCGCTGCCCCTGTTCACGAACAATCGTTTCGATTGCCTGTTTGCAATAGACGCGTTCCTCTTCGATGGTTGGCAGGAAGATAATGCCGGCCCCGTAATGGCCAGGGCTGGGAAGTTCGCTGGAAAGCTGTTCAACGGCTATGCGGGCCAGGAACTCATGGGGTAGTGCTGTCAAGATGCCGGCCCCGTCACCAGTATTCGGTTCGCAGCCGCAGGCGCCCCGGTGATCCATTGCGAGCAGGACCTCGTAAGCGTCCAGGACAATCTGGTGGCTACGCTGCCCCTTGATGTGAGCCACGAAACCGACCCCACAACTCTCCTTCTCGTTGGCAGGGTCGTACAACCCATGCTTTCCCGGTGGCCCGGTGTAAGGGGTTGGCATCTGTCGGGTTTCTTGTTTGTTGGATTGCATCGGCGCTGTTTACTTTCTATTTCCGGTCTGGGTTTTCTTGCCAGACCGTGTCCTGTGGTGCCCGTTCCGTCCTGTGGCCTTCCCGTTGGTGGAAGCGTTTTCCTCCAGGAGCATGTCAACGAAACGGCTGGCTGTCCTTCCCAGGTGCCCTGAACGGCGGTGGATAATTGCCAGTGGACGGACAAGTGTGATATCACGGATCGATGCGGTATGCAGCGTTCCGGCGTCACGTTCACGAAGAATGGTTGGTTCCGGGAGCAGGCTAAAACCGGAATTGATCTCGATGGCCCGCTTGAGCATTTCGATGTTGTCAAACTCGACTGTTACAGGGACATCGAGGCCGTGCGAGGAAAGCAGCTTGTCCAGTATCCGGCGAATTGCCAGGCCATGGGAAAAAGCGACCATCTCCTGCTGATCGAGTTGCTCAAGCGTGATTGTCGACCTGGAAGCCAGGGGGTGGTCTGGGCTGCAGACCATCACCATGGGCTCCTCGCGCCAGTCGATAATGTTCAGCGAACGGCTGCTACGAGGATAGCTGAGCAGCCCGATGTCCACTTCACCGCTCTTGATGCGTTCATAAATATCTGCCGGATGGTGGTATTCGATATGGACACTGGCCAGGGGATATCGTTCCTGGAAGTCCAGCATGAACTGCTTCATGTAACTTAGCCCGACCGAGTAGATCGAGGCCACGCGGACATGGCCCTCGACCTTTTCATGGAGTGCCCGGACACCCTCCTCCAGGGAAGAGAGCCTCTTTACCAGGTCACGGCAGCCGTCGTAGTAGAACTTTCCTTCCGGTGTCAAATCGAAAGGTCGCTTGGAACGGTCAAGCAGTGTGATCCCCAGTCGTGCCTCCAGCTGGTGTACGATCTGGCTGGCCCCTGACTGGGTGATACCGTTTTCGTCTGCCGCGCGTGAAAAGCTGCGGCGCCCCACGATGTCACAGAATATTTTGAGCGATTTGAGCTGCATGGACGGCGCCAGAAAGGATTAACAAAGCAAATAGAACAGATGCCCTGCATTAGTAATTGAGATGCTAAGTTAATTCCTCGGGTTCGTTCCGTCAATCATGGCAAGAGAAGATTGTCGAGGAATTTTCTAACGTGGAGCATTTCGATAGTCCAGTGGTGGCTTCTGCCCGGGCAGCATTAGTGACTGGTAGGCCCGGCCCGTCAGCTTCTGCTGAAGTTCCTCCCGGGCGGCGGCGATCCGTTCCGGCTGGGTGTAGAGATCCCAGGCGTTGGCGGCGAGTACCCGGGCCGCCAGGTTCATGCCCTTGCGGGCGATCGGCTGGGCCCCGCATGCGACCGCCTGCCAGCTATGCCCGGGGGTACCCGGCACCCAGCAGGCGGTACTGAAACCTGCCGTCGGAACTACCCAGGAGACGTCTCCCACGTCGGTGGAGCCCATCCCTGTCCCGCCGCTTAAGCTGACCACCTGCTGGATGGAATCCAGCGGTTGTGGCCTGGGGAGGGATTCTCCCAGCCGTGTGGCAAAACGAATGTCCGCCCTGGAGTATTCCAGGTCGTTGAGCTGCTTGAGGTTGGCAAGGCTGACCTGGGAGAGCACGTTGTTCGGCAGAATTTCCTTGATGCCGCCCTGGTGATGGATCTCCAGTCGCGTCTCGGTGGCCAGGGCCGCCCCCTGGGCACACCGTTCCAGCCGCGGATAAAGTTCCGCAACCACGTCCGAACTGGGGTGTCGGATGTAATAGTAGACCTCGGCGAAATTAGGAACGACGTTCGGTGCATCGCCCCCGTAAGTGATCACGTGATGGATGCGTGTCCTGTCCGGTGTGTGTTCGCGAAGAAGCTCGGCAGCATGGTTGGTCAGTGCAACCGCATCCAGGGCCGAGCGGCCCTGCTCTGGTGCTCCGGCGGCATGGGCACTGGTTCCGTGGAAACGGAATTTCACGGCGATCCGTGCCAGCGTGGAACGGTCTCCTGCCGAGTTGGTGCTTCCCGGGTGCCAGTGAAGGACCACGTCACAGTCCTCGAACAGGCCCGCCTGGACCATGAAGACCTTGGCACTGCCTCCCTCCTCGGCCGGGCAGCCGTAAAAGCGGACCGTCCCCGCAATCTGGCCCTCGCGGATCTGCTCGGCGATCGCGATCGCCGCTGACGCCGATGCGACCCCAAAAAGGTGGTGTCCGCAACCGTGCCCATAGCCGTTGCCCGGCCGGGGGTCCCGCTGGGGTGTCGCTTGCTGGGCGAGACCTGGCAGGGCATCATATTCTCCCAGGATACCGATTACCGGCTTCCCGCTTCCGGCCGTGGCGGTGAAGGCTGTCGGGATCTGGGCCACCGGCTTCTGGATCTCGAATCCCGCCTCCTGCAGCATGCCGGAGAGAAGGGCCGCCGACCTCGTTTCCTGGTAGCCCGGCTCGGCCAGTTCCCAGATGTCCATTGCCACTCGCCAGCTGGCAGCGTCTCGCTTGTGAATGGACTTGTAGAGGGCCTCTTTTTGTGAGAGGGCCGTGGAACTCAGGAGCAGGACCAGCAGGAGAGACCGGATCGTCATCGGCAGCATGCAGTTCATCAGGCACCTTCCGGGTAAAAGAAGTATTATGGGTGGACATGTTTCATGTGGGCGGCAAAGCTGGTAACACTTTCCTGCATCCCCGGGTGCCATGCAAGCCTCCCGCAGGGAGAGCTGCTTGCCCGGAGGCAGAAAAGCCCGATAGACTAGTGCCATGCGGTCGTCACCTGCCCTCCCTGGAGAAGGATCCTGATCATGATGCGACATTGTTCCCTGCTGGTAATTGCCCTGCTGTTCCCCGTCCATGGCCTGGCGGAGGAGCCGCCGGTGCGATCCCTGAAAAAAGACCACTCGCTTCCCTCGATTGCCATTCCCTGTACGGCGGACAAGCTCTTTACCACCGGTATTGAAGGCCCGGCCTGTGACCGGCGAGGTTTTGTCTACGCGGTGAATTTCCAGAAGCAGGGGACGATTGGTCGTGTCCGTCCCAATGGCCAGGCCAGCGTGTTTGTTGACCTGCCGGCCGGGAGCATTGGCAACGGCATCCGCTTTGGACCGGACGGCATGATGTACGTGGCAGACTACCCGAAACATAACGTGCTGCAGATCGACCCACGAAAGCGTACGGTTCGCGTGTTTGCTCATGACGAGAAAATGAACCAGCCCAATGACCTGGCCATCGACAGTAACGGAGTTCTCTACGCCAGTGATCCCAACTGGGGGAATGGGACCGGACAGCTCTGGCGCATCGATCGGGATGGAACGACAACGCTCCTGGCCAAGGACCTGGGGACGACCAACGGGGTCGAGGTCAGCCCCGACGACAAGACCCTTTACGTGAACGAGAGCGTGCAGAAGAATGTCTGGGCCTTTCCAATCCTGGACGATGGTGCGCTGGGCATGAAAAGACTGGTCCGCCAGTTCCCGGACCATGGCTTTGACGGCATGCGGTGTGATGTGGATGGAAACCTCTTCAT
The DNA here is from genome assembly GCA_964476375.1 of uncultured Pirellulaceae bacterium. Lineage (GTDB taxonomy): Bacteria > Planctomycetota > Planctomycetia > Pirellulales > Pirellulaceae > SAT2750. Next base: position 17,307 of record CAYYZW010000323.1, on the reverse strand, counting down.
CACTCGGCACGGTAAGGGAACCGTGGTAAAAATGCAGGCGGACGGGAAAATCCTGGCAGAGATCGATGTGCTGGGGAAAAGTCCCACGAACCTCTGCTTTGGAGGCCCCGACGGCTGCACCGTCTATGTGACCGAGGTGGAGCACCAGCGTCTGGTGAAGTTCCGGGTCGACCGGCCAGGACTTGCCTGGCAGAGGTGGCGGAAATAAAGTGTGAACCTCCGAAGGGAGGGCAGAAGGCAGGAGAAAAAAAACATGCTGGCAGGTGATATTTACGAGTCGCGGAAAATCCGGCTCACCGATACGGAAGAACCGGTTCTCGATCCGGCGAGCCCGGGCGAGATCATCTTTCAACCTGAGCTGGGATGCCTATGTGGATCGGACCTGCTCTATTTCGAGGGAGATTATGCGGAATACCCGCCCGAGATCGGACATTCTCTGCATGAAATGATCGGTCGCGTTGTGGATACCAATGGCGACCTTTTCCAGGTCGGGGACCATGTGCTCTGTGTTCCCGACGGGCAACAGGGGCTCAGTGAGAGGTTCCGGGTGACCGAGCGGCAGGCAATCCTGGTTGATCCCCGGCCACCGGTGGACCAGGCCCTGCTGGCCCAGCCGCTGGGGACTGTCCTGTTTGCTCTCCGCAAGCTGCCCAACCTGATTGACCAGAGTGTGGTCGTGGTTGGGCAGGGCCCCATGGGCCAGTTGTTCAATCTTGCTCTCCAGCAACTCGGGGCACGCCAGATTATCGCCGTGGACCAGATCGGTGACAGGCTTGAAGTCAGTCCCCTGACCGGGGCGACAGAGACGGTCAACAGCAGTCAGCAGGATCCGGTCAAGGCGGTGGAGGATCTCACCGGCGGGGAAGGAGCGGACCTGGTCGTGGAAGCTGTGGGGCACCGGGAACAGGTGCTGAACCTCTGTGCCGAACTCTGCAGGCCCTTTGGGAATATCCTTTTCTTTGGTGTGCCACCGCAGTCGATCGACAACTTCAATATCTACCGGGTCTTCTGGAAGAACCTCTCCATCGTGACCAGCGTGGGCCCTGATTTCAAAAAGGACTTTCCGCTGGCCATGCAGTGGATTGCAGAGGGCCGCGTTGATGTTTCCCCGCTGATCACCCATCGCATGCCCTGGACTGACATCCAGGAGGCATTTGACATCTTCAGCCAGCGACAGGATGGCGCCCTGAAGGTCTTTCTGGACTTCTAGCGAGGACCGTTCACCCGTCGATCCCGGCCGCATTGAAGTACTGCGGCTCGGCACCCTCTTTCCACTTGATGTTGCAGCCGATACTGGGTACCTGGTGCTCTGCTGCCGGTTCTCCTGCCAGGATGGCGTCCAGCGCGGCCCGCAGGTCCTGGCCCGTTACCGGGATACCGGAATCGGGCCGGCTGCTGTCGAGCTGACCTCGATAGGCGAGTTTCTGGTCCCCATCAAACACGTAGAAATCAGGTGTGCAGGCGGCCTGGTAGGCAATGGCAACATCCTGGTCCTCATCATACAGATAGGGGAAAGAGTATCCCCTTTGTTCGACCTCGTGGATCATCTGTTCGGGGGAGTCTTCCGGGTGGTTGGCGATATCATTGGAACTGATTGCGACGATGCCAACACCCACCCCCTGGTAGTCCCGGCCAAGCTGGGCCAGTTGTTCGGCGATGTGCTTCACAAAAGGACAGTGGTTGCACATGAAGATCACCAGCAGTGCCGGCCGTCCCTGGAAATCGGACAGCGAGACCATCTGTCCATCGACATTGCGAAGCGAAAAATCGGGAGCACGCGTTCCCAGGGGTAACATCGTACTGGCTGTTTTTACCATTGTCGTGTTCTCCGGTCGCCGCGAGAGGCCCTAGTCGATGGACTTGACCGTGAACTTGGTCAGGCCGATACGCAGCTGGTCGTTGATGTTGAGTGGGCTTTCATCAATCTGCATGTCGTTGATATAGGTTCCGTGTCGAGATCCAAGATCCCGTACGATAAGCTGGCCGTCAAAACAGTCGATCTCGCAATGCCGTCGGCTCAGCCAGCGATCCTCGAAAGAAAACTGTGCGTCCTCGCCACGGCCGATCATGACCGGGAACTGCTGGAGGGGAATGCACCCGTTCTCGCCAGATGGCTCGTCGGGAACAAGCTGGGCCAGGCTGCTCGCTGTGGAGGCAGGAAGAACGGACATGGTATGAATCCAGGGTGGGGTGGATGACAAAAAAATGAACAGGTCTGTTCAACCTCGGGTGCGGGCGTCCTGCAGCAGGCGAAAGAGCCAGTCTGGCTCACACCACATACCAGCCAGGAAGGAGCGGCATGGTATATCCCTTGTCTCTCACATCATGTAGCCCCTCAGGCTATGTAAGTGGTGACCGGTTGTCAATGATTCACCATGGTGCGATCAAAAAACAGTCTTGCATTGCGGGAAATAAGCTTTGAAAAACCCGCTATCTCCATTTCCCGGGCTTCCGCCAGGCAGCTGGCGGTATGGACAAGCAGGGCAGGTTCATTGGGTCTTTGGCCACGGCAGGGATGTGGGGAAAGCCAGGGAGCATCGGTCTCGATCAGGATTCGGTCGTCGGGAACATGCTGGGCAACCTGGCGCAGTTCGTCGGATTTCCGGTAAGTCACCATGCCGGCAAAACTGATGAACATCCCCAGGTCGATGCAGTCCTGCATCAGCGTCAGATCCCCGGTGAAGGAATGCATCACGCCTCGCAGTGGTCCCCGCTTGTGGGCCTCCTGAAGCATCTCCAGGATCTCCTGTCCCGATTCGCGCATGTGGACGATGAAGGGGAGTCCTGTCTGCTGGGACAATCGCAGGTGGCGATCAAAGTAGTCCTGCTGGAGTTGCAGGGGGGAGTAGTCCCAGTGACGATCGAGGCCGGTTTCGCCAAGCGCGACCACGCCCGCCTGCCCGGCCATCTGCAGGATCTGGTCCCAGTCTCCCTCGGCTGCCTCGGCACAGTAATTCGGCTGGATACCTACCGCGGCATGGACTGCTTCGTGTTGTTCGGCCAGTTTCAGGCAGAGATGACTGGAGGCGGCGGTTGTGCCGACGGTGACCATCGTCTCGACACCTGCCTCGATCGCTCGCTGGACAATCGCATCACGCTGTCCAGCGAATTGCTCGTCATCCAGGTGCAGGTGTGTATCAAAAAGGGACATGGGCATGTGAGCATGTCGATTGACCGTGCTATGCACCGCCAGCCAGTTCCAGCAGCGAATCAAGATGCGCTTTGGCAGCACCGACAGCTTCCTGGGCAACTGCTTGTGCCAGCGCATCGGCCGCAAGCTCGCTGACCGCTTGCTCGCAGACTGAGACAATCTCTCGCTGGCCCTTCACCATCCTGGACAACAGGTAGTCAAGCGAGAGATCATGCAGGCCCGTGAATTCAATCGGGAATTCCCCGGGATCGACGTCCTCCCCTGCATCCTGGATCATCGTGCTGACCCGGTCGACAGTCGCTTCCTGGTCACTGACGATCTGTTCCAGTACCAGCTTGACCTCCTCGGCATCCCGGTTGATCCAGGGTGGAGCATACTGGAGATAAACCGGCAGTGAACGGTGATGGGCGACCGAAAGCCGGTTGAGCGAGGCACAGGTCTGGGGCGATTTGAGCATCGTTGCGTTTACAGGGAGACAGGTTCTAAAGTGGCAATTGCTGGACCAGGAAGAGGGCGGCCGAGGTGGCACAGTCACTCACCGGTTCCCAGGCCAGCATCAACAGGGCTGTGGGGATGGATAACAGGAGGACAAAGCGGCCGCCACCGGACTGTCCCAGGGGCAGTGGAAGCGGCAGGGGATCGGGGGGATCTTCGAGAATCATGACCTTGACGACACGGAGGTAGTAAAACAGGCTCAATGCCGTGTTCACTCCACCGAAAAGAAGCAGGGCCATCAGGTATCCCTGGCCGGTGGTGGTGAAACCCTCTGCCAGGGAGGCAAAAATTGCGAACTTGCCAATGAATCCGGCCAGCGGGGGCAAGCCGACCAGGCTAAAGAGCATCAGCGTGAAACAGATGGCGATCCCCGGGGAACTTTTGATCAAGCCACGGTAGTCCGAGATCTCCTCGCTTCCAGTCATGTTTCGAATAAAAGCGACCACGGCAAAAGCACCCATGTTCATGAAGACATAGACGACGATGTAGATCAGCAGTCCGGCAATCGCCTGTTCCGCCCCGGCCGGATCAACACCGGCCAGTTCCATCAACGCGGGAATTGCCATCATCATGTAACCGGCGTGGGCGATGGTCGAGTAAGCCAGCAACCGTTTGATATTGTTCTGGCCATACGCGGTCAGGTTGCCAAAAGTACACGTGATGACCGCGATCAGCGCGATCAGGCGGCCGATGAAGGTGCGAACCGGTCCGAGTGCCGAGATCTGCTGTTGGCGGATGTCATCCCCTGTTGGGGGCGTGGCCTGGTGGGATCCGTCCTCCGCTCCTGCCGTATCGTGCTTGTCCTCGATGGCGAACAGCGCTCCCTCGTCGATCTCCTGGTGAACCACTGCAGCGACCCGGCCTGTCGTCCAGTCTTCCCCGGCCTGGAAACCCTCCGGGGGGACCATTCCGAAACCGATGGCGACACGTACCAGGAGCGCCAGGGCAGCGGCCTTGGAGGTGACGCTGAGGAAACTGTTGACCTCGGCACAGGCACCGTGAAAGACATCCGGGCACCAGAAATGGAAGGGGACGGCTGAAAGTTTGAAGGCCAGCCCGACGCCCAGCATCAGGCCGCCAAGGGAAAGTACCATCAGTTCTCCACTCCCGAACGTGGGGAGTTGTTCCGCAAGCAGGGTGGCCATGGTGGGGAGGTGGGCGCTACCAACCAGCCCACAGACCAGGCTGATGCCATAGAGCATCACGCCGGCTGTCCCCGCACCATAAATGGCGTACTTGAGGGCCGCTTCACTTCCCGTCCGACGGCCCTTGAGCATCCCTGCCAGGACATAGGAGGGAACACTGGCCATCTCGATTGCCAGGAAGATCATCAACAGGTGGTTGGCCGATACCATCAGGAACATTCCCAGCGTGGCACCGAGGACCAGCGTGTAGATGTCGGCACTGTCCTGCTTGTCGGGAATACCGGACAGGCGGGTCATGACCAAAAAGATCAGCACCGAGATCAATAGCAGTGACCGCATCATGACCGTGAACCGGTCGACGACCAGCATCCCGGTAAAAATCTCCACCCGGTGGATCGACTGAATGCTGCCATGTATGTAGGCGTCCGAATCCACGATATCGACAAGCAGTCGGTGGGGTCCTGCCAGGACAAGTGCCGCTCCCGCCCCGACCAGTGCCACCCAGAACATGGAGATCCGCCGCTGGTTATCCATCACGCGGATAAGGAGCAGCAGGCAGATCGTCAGGCAGATCATTAACTCGGGCAGGAACAGCCCGATGCTGGAGGATGCGAAGGCCCCCCCCTTGGCGTCGAAGATCAGCTCATTTACCAGGTCGTGCAGGTTCACGTTGTTTTGAATCCTCTCGGTCCAGGACCTCCCGGGGAGGTCTGGCAGGTGCTAGGGGGCAAGTGCCGTCAGGGGGCCGGCATCCTCCAGGGGGGTTTTTCGCTGTTGGAATCCCAGGGCGACTGTGCCAGGTGGTGAACGTCCGCTGGTCGCCGCGGTGGCGTCCTCGTCGGGGGTCCCCGGTGGTGTCGTGTCCGGTGCAGGCTCTCCTTCATCCGCTTCCAGGTCCTCGCTCAATGCTGGAAGCTCCTTGACATTCTCTGTCCAGTCAGCCAGGTCCTGGACCTGTTGCTCGATGGTGTCATCCATGAACTTGAGTACCGTGTGGTGTGGGAAGACGCCAAACAGGATGGCCAGCGCCAGCAGGATGCATCCAACTGATTTTTCCCGTGTGCTGCAAGGAGTCAGTTCTTCCTCGTGGGGGCCAAGGTATTCCGGGCCCAGGTAAACCCGCTGCAGGCACCAGAGAATATAGCCGGCTGTGAGAATCACCACCGAGGCGGCGATGACGGCAAGCAGGATACTGTAATTCCAGACCGAGAAAACAACCAGGACCTCCCCGATGAAGCCGCAGAGGCCGGGAAGCCCCAGTCCGGCAAAGAACAGCCCGATGGCCATTGCCGTGTAAAATGGCATCTTTCCGTAGAGTCCACCGAATTCTTTCAGGTTCCGGTGATGGACCCGGTCGTAGATGATACCGACCATGAAAAACATGCCGGCAGAACTGATACCGTGGCCGATCATCTGGAACATCGCGCCGGTGACACCCTGGGCCCAGTAGTCTGTGATGTACTCGGGACTGGACGCTGACCAGACTCCCAGGCCGAGCATCACGTACCCCATGTGGCTCACGCTGCTGTACGCGACCAGTCGCTTGAAGTCGGTCTGGGCAAGGGCCGCGAATGCACCATAGACCATGCTGACGACACCCAGTCCGCAGACCAGCCATGCCAGGTCGTAACCGCCGTGAGGACAGATCGGATAGCAGATACGGATAATCCCGTATCCCCCCATCTTGAGCAGTACGCCCGCCAGGATCATTGAGATCGGCGTGGGAGCTTCCACGTGCGCATCGGGGAGCCAGGTATGGAAGGGGACAGATGGCACCTTGATAATGAAGCCGATCAGCAGTAGCAGGAATGCCCACCGTTGCCAGGTTGGACTAAACAGGTCGGTGTGTTGTCCCATCGCCGCCAGGGCCAGCAGGTTAAACGTGTGGACCGGTTCATGGGCCCCGGTCTTGTTGTCCCTGGCGAGCTCGACATACGTCTTTTCCAGCGCACTGCTGGAAACATGACAGTCCTTCCAGATCCCGTTCTTCCCGTCCGAGTCCACCTGGTCCAGCTGGCCCGCCTCGGCCACGTTGGGGCGGACATTCGTCACCTTGGCCAGTTCTACCAGGTCACTCTTGAAGTAGAGCATCAGGATTGCGACCAGCATCAGGACACTGCCGACAAGGGTGAAGAGGAAGAACTTGATGGCCGCGTACTCGCGGCGAGGGCCACCCCAGATGCCGATCAGGAAGTACATTGGCAGCAGCATGACTTCCCAGAAGACATAAAACAGGAAGAAGTCCAGTGACAGGAAGACACCGAGCATGCCTGTTTCCAGTAACAGGAAAAGGATGCAGTATCCCTTGACGTGCTTCTTGATCGACCAGCTGGCGGCCATGGCCAGCATGCTGATCAGGGCCGTGAGCATGATTAGCGGGAAGCTGATCCCGTCGATCCCCATGAAGTAATCGATGTTGAATGAAGGAATCCAGCTGGCATTAAAGACATCCTGCATTTTTCCGGCGGAGGAATTAAAGGCGGTCTCGGACAACCCGAAGAAAGTGAAGATGGCCAGCGCGAAGACGGCGATCGTGATCACCAGCGTGGTGATGCGGAAAAGGTCGTTCCGTCGAGCCTGCTGGTCCTCGTCCACCGTGCCGGGACAGAGGGCGAGGATCAGGGCACCGAGGGCCGGCAGAAAGACAATCAAGCTAAGTAGAAGAGTCGCCATATTATTTCAATTCCGATTGGTGAGGGATCTCGTCGGGTCCCGTCTGGGTTTGTGAATCCTTCATCCTTGTCTGGGGACATCCGTTGCCGTCATCGTCCTGCACTGGCAGGACTGCTAAAGAAAAAACTGATGACCATGAACAGGGCTACCGCCGCGACCACGATAAACATCACGTACTGTCGAATTCGACCTGTCTGAACGTTTCGCAGTGCCAGTCCGACCCTGTGTGTCCAGTTTGCCGTCAGGTTGACCAGGCCATCGACGATCGACTTGTCGGCTATCAGGTCCCAGTAAACTGAGATTGTGCGGGTCAGGGAGGCACAAAGGTGAACCAGGCCGTCCAGGACATAACGGTCAATCATCCCCACGACAGCCCCACAGAGGTGGGCCGGTTTGACAAAGACCAGGTCATAAAGTTCGTCAAAGTACCACTTGTTGACCAGGAACCGGTGTGAGAGGGGAAGTGAATCACGGACCTCGTCCGGGTTCAGCCAGCGGACCAGGTAAAAGACCGAGGCCAGGATGATTCCCAGGACCGCGGTGGAAAAGGCCAGCAGTGTGACCGGCAGGCGGATAGCCCAGGCATGGCTGGCATGCTCGTCAGGCCAGGCAAGTGATGTAAAGAGTCCTTCCATTGTGCCATGGACTCCGTCAGGACGAGCTGTTTCCAACAGGCCGGTGAGATGGAAGTTGCCCAGTCCAAAGAAACCAGGTGTTTTCCAGCCGATCGTGGTGGCAAAAAAGGCCAGGATGACCAGTGGCACGTACATCACGCGGGGGGACTCGTGGGCGTGTTCAAAGCGATGCTCATTCCGCGGCTGGCCGGCAAAGGTCATGAACCAGAGCCGGAACATGTAAAAGGCGGTGATCGCCGCACCAGCGGCCGCCAGCCAGAAGAAAATACCCGCCACTGCCGAGTTATTGTATTGCCAGAATGAGAACGCCTGCTCCAGGATCGCGTCCTTGGAGTAGTAGCCGCTGAAGCCGATCACGAAGGGAATCCCGGCACCGGCGATCGCCAGGCAACCGACAAGCATCGTGTAGGCGGTCCAGGGCATCTTGTGCCTCAGCCCTCCCATCTCGGTCATCTCGTTGGTATGGACTGCATGGATCACGGAGCCGGAACACATGAACAACAGGCTCTTGAAAAAGGCGTGTGTGATCAGGTGAAAGACCCCGGCAGCCCAGGCACCCATGCCCAGCGCCATCATCATGTATCCCAACTGGCTGATCGTGGAATAGGCCAGCACGCGTTTGATGTCGGTTGCCGTGATGGCAATCGTCGCTGCCAGGAAAAGGGTAATCACGCCGATCACCGCAATCACCAGCAGAACCTCGGCGGCAAAGAGCGGGAAGAAACGGGCTACCAGGTAAACCCCCGCTGCCACCATCGTGGCCGAGTGAACCAGGGCGGAGACCGGTGTGGGCCCCTCCATTGCGTCGGGGAGCCAGACATGGAGCGGGAACTGGGCACTCTTGCCCACGCAGCCGCAGAAAATACCCAGGCCCCCGACAATCAAGAGCCAGTAACCATAATGGGGCCGGCTGTCATCATCTGGATCGTCGTTCCGTAATTCCGCGACCCTGGCGGTGATCAGCTCCTGCCGTGCGTCCCTGTCCAGGTCCCTGCCGGAGCGGAGAAGCTCTGCTCGTTTATGCTGGACCGCCTCACGCAGTTCACTGCGGGCGGAGAGACGGACCAGGCCGTCGGGGGTGGTCAACTGGTGGTGATGTTCGGCCGGCCGCGCCATGCTGAAAAGGCCCTGCTCGGTGACCTGGCCCTGATCGTCCTTGTAGTCACCAAAGGCGAGCGTTCCAAAACCGGTCCAGAAGATCATCAGCCCGATGATCATGCCAAAGTCCCCCACGCGGTTGACGATGAATGCCTTGTTGGCGGCGTTGCAGGCACTCTTCCGCTCCACGTAGAAACCAATCAGGAAGTAGGAACAGATCCCCACCAGTTCCCAGAAGACGAAGATCATGGCCAGGTTGCCGGCAAGTATCAGTCCCAGCATGCTGAAGCAGAAGAGCGAGAGAAACTGGAAGAAACGATGGTAACGGCCAGGCCGCTTGAAATCTGATCCATCCTCCATCTGCACCTCGTGGTCGGTCAGCTCGTCATCCACCTCCTCGTGCATGTAGCCCTGGGCGTAGAAGTGGATCAGGGTGGCGATCAATGTCACCATGCAGAACATGCAGAGCGTCAGCGTGTCGATGTAGTAACTGATCGTCAAACGCAACTTGCCGAATTGTCCCAGCAGGTAGTAATCGCCGTGCAGGGCGTCAATCCTGTCGTTCTCCCCGCCGTGGCCGGCGGCTCCATGGTCTCCGGCCGGATCGTGAGCAGCATCGTTGGAGGCATGGTCACTGGCGTGGTCGTCCAGGGCGACCTGGGTCAGTGGCCCGGCGCTGGACTGGAGCTGGGAGACGTGAGAATTAGTCTCGGGAAAAATCGCCGCGTTGTGCTGGATAATCCAGAGGAAGAAGCTGATGAAGGAGAGCACGGCACTGAACAGGATGGCACCGGTCGCCACGGTCGACGCATTCTCACGCAGGCGGTTTCCGGCCACCAGGATCACAAAAAATGAGACCAGTGGCAGCAGGACAGCCGTCAGCAGGATACCAGGAAGAAAGTCCGCCACGATTAACCCTTCAGCTCTTCAGCTCGATCCACGTCGATCGATGTGTGGTTGTTGTAAAAGTTCAAGGCGATCGCCAGGGCCACTGCCGCCTCGGCAGCAGCCAGCACGATCACGAACAAGGCAATCAGCTGGCCATCGAGCCCGAGTGAATCAGGTCGCAGGTACTGGCTGCCGAAAGCAATGAAATTAATGTTGGCACCATTCAGGACAAGCTCGATTCCCATCAGGACACCCAGCGCATTGCGTTTGGTGGCCATGCAGACCGCGCCGACGACGAACATCACGGCGCCGACGGCCAGGTACATGGATACGGTTGTGGTTGCGAGCATGGTCAACATGGTTTGTCTTGTATTGGGTTCCCAGGGGGGCCCTGGTAGGTAAATAGTTATTCGTCCTGTTCCGCCGGGGCCGCTTCTTCGTCTTCTTCCTCCTGGCTGACTCGAACGACCCGCTTGGCACGGGCCATGTAGGCTGCCCCGATCAAGACCACCAGCAGGTGGATCGAGACGATGACGAATGGCAGCAGGTAACCGGACATGCCTTCCTTGAGCTGGTCGTCGACCTGGTCAATCTTGTCAACGCGGACACCTGTCAGGGCCAGGCCCAGGGGGGTGGCGGTCTTGGAGTCCGCCATTTCCAGCTGGGACGCGGCAGCCTGGACCTGCTGCTCGTTGTGCCATTCGGGAACCCGGAAGGCAGCTGTCAAAAGCAGCATCAACAGCGAGCCACCGACAATCACAGCCAGTAGCCAGTCACGCGGGTGGGTCTTCATGGAGATGAACCGGCTCTGCGCCGTCAGCATGACACCGAAGATCAAAAGGACCAGGGTTCCACCGACATAGATCATCAGCTGCATGGCACCCACGAATTCCGCCCCGGCCAGGAAAAAAAGACCCGCCGTGGCGCCCAGTGAAATAACCAGGTAAAAGGCCATGCGGACGACGTTGCTGGTCAGCAGCACGGCCACCGCGAAGACACAGGCGATCCCGGCAAAGAGGATGAAGTAAAAGTCACCCCAGTTGGTAGCGAGCAGGTTGATCATGGGGATTCCTCCTGCCCGCTGGAGGCCGAGAGCAGTGATGGCCCGGTGGGCTGTGAGATGCGGGCCGTCTCCGGTGCAGGTTGCTCGGGCTTGGGCAACGGCCCGTCCTTAAAATACTCGTCAGACTCGGGCGTCAGTGGCTCTGCAGCATTCGGGAAACGAGGAGCTGTTGCCCATTGCTCGTTGACCGTGTGGGCCGGCGTGCTTCCCAGGTGCAGGTGATTTGGCGACCAGATGTCCATGACTTCCCAGCCCACGGCCCCGATAAAACAGGCCGATGCCAGCGGGACACAGTATTTCAGGCAGGTGGTGATCACCTGGTCAATCCGAAGCCGGGGCAATGTCCAGCGAATCCACATCATCACGGTCACCCCGACGGTCGCCTTGAGCATGAAGTTCACGCAGCCTGCCAGGTTGGCCAGGTAACCGGTCAGTCCGCCACTGTCGGCCCAGCCAATGATATGCATGATCGGTATCGGTCCATTCCAGCCGCCAAAGAAGAGGATTGCCCCGAGTCCGCTGACCAGGAACATCGAGCCGTACTCGGCCATGAAGAAGAAACTCCAGCGCAGCCCCGAGTACTCGGTGTGAAAGCCAGCAACCAGTTCGCTTTCTGCCTCGGCCAGGTCAAACGGGGCCCGGTTCACACTGGCAGTGGCGCAGGTGAAGAAGATCCAGAAGACACAGAAGGTGAAAGGATCATGCAGCAGGAACCAGTTGCTAAACCAGCCCGCCTGCATGTTGCCGATGGTGACCAGGTTCATCGTGCCGGCAAGAAAAACCGGGACAACCACGCAGAGTCCGAGCGGGATCTCGTAGCTGACGACCTGGGCCGCCTCTCGCATCGCCCCGAACAGGGACCACTTGGAACCGGATGCATAACCGGCCAGGATGACACCGAAAACTTCCAGCCCCAGCACCGCGAGCACGAAGAAGACCGCCGAGTTGATATTGTTGGCGACCCAACCGTCGGCGAACGGCAGGGCCAAAAAGGCAGCAAAGCTGGCAGCAAAGCTGACATACGGCGCCAGCTTGAAGAGCATCTGGTCGGCTCCATCCGGTGTGACATCCTCCTTGGCAAGCAGCTTGATGCCGTCGGCGAGCGTCTGCAGCCAGCCAAACTTGCCTCCCACGCGGGTTGGCCCCAGCCGGTCCTGGATGCGGCCGGAGACCTTTCGCTCCAGCCAGATGAAGATCAGTGCTCCCACAGCAACGACGTGGAGCAACAGCACACAGTGGACCAGCGCAGCGACGACATGTCCGAATGTCGCGCCCTCCTGCCCGATGATGCTGTTGATGAATTCTGCCACAGTCTGTTTTTCCTCGAGAATCCTAAACGGTTTTCCGCGCCCTCTTTTCCTGTCCACCTGCCGGGTGGCTAACGGTCAATCTCTCCCATGACAACATCCAAGGACCCGACAATAGCCGGAATATCTGCGATCAGGCAGTTCTTGCAAATCTCCGCCGTGATCGAGAGGTTGCAGAAACAACTGCTGCGGGCTCGTGCTCGCCAGGGAATAGCCGAACCATCACTGACCAGGTAGAACCCCATCTGCCCGCGGGGAGCCTCTGTTTCCAGGTAAGCTTCGCCCTTGGGGAGCTTCAGGTTGAACTTGATCGGGACGCCATAATCTCCCGATGCCGTGCTGTAGCGCTGGAGTGCCTGGCGTACCAGTTTCACGCTCTGCACCACTTCCAGCATGCGTACATAGAAGCGGTGCCAGCAATCCCCCAGGACTGCCTCGCTGGGGACATCCGGGTAGTCCTCGTCCGCCGGGTAATGCCCGTCTTTCTCACAGACCACCTCGAAGACGTAGCCGTCATACATTTCCGTGTAGATCTCTTCCCCGTTAAACCGCAGGTCATGCTCCACGCCACTGCCACGCAGAACCGGGCCGGTACAGCCATAACTGATCGCCTGTTCTGCTGAGATAATACCGATCCCGGCTGTCCGCTTGATGAAGATCGCGTTGGTTGTCAGCAGTGCGTGGTATTCCTGGATGATGGGTTCGAACTGGTCCAGGAACAGTTCGCACTGCTGCAGCCAGCCTGGCGGGAGGTCGGCGGTGGCACCACCGGGGGTGAGATAGCTATAGGTCAGTCTTGCACCGCAGACATCCTCGAACAGGTCGAGGATCTTCTCGCGTTCCCGGAAGGCATATAGGAACGGGCTGAAAGTCCCCAGATCCAGCCCGTAGGCCCCCATTCCTACCAGGTGGCTGGCAATCCGGTTCAACTCAGCAATCACCACACGCAGGTGACGGGCCTTGTCCGAGATCTGGTGCTCCAGCAGTTTTTCAACGACCAGGGCCCAGCCCAGGTTCATGTTCATGCCGGCCAGGTAGTCCATCCGGTCGGTGTAGGGGATCCACTGGCGGGGGGTGAGGTTCTCGCCGATCTTCTCCGCACATCGGTGCAGGTACCCGATATGTGGCTCGACCTGGGAGACAATCTCGCCATCGGTACGCAGGACCAGCCGCAGCACACCGTGTGTACTGGGGTGCTGGGGCCCCATGTTCACGAGCATTTCGTCCGTGCGGACGTCAAACTCGATAATCCGCTGGTCGTCCGTCTTGGATGCCATTGTTACCTTGCCAAAAATATCTTGTTGGGATAACTACCGTCCACGGATGCCGTGGTATTCCCTGGGAAGTTCATAGTCTTTTCGCAGCGGGTATCCTTCCCAGTCCTCGGGACAGAGGATACGACGCAGGTCCGGGTGACCACTGAATTCCACGCCGGACAGATCAAACACCTCCCGCTCGTGCCAGTCGGCAGTCCGCCAGACTCCTGCGACCGAGGGGACGACCGGCAGTTCCCCCTCCCGGCCGTTATTCCAGCGGTCCAGCTTGACCTTGAGGACAAGCGTGTGCTTGTAGCGGATACTGCTGAGGTGATAAACCAGTTCGATGTGGGGATCCCAGTCCGCCTTCTCGGCTTTCTTGGGATCCGTATGCAGGTAGTCTACCGCGGTGATGCAGTTGAGCATGTCGAGCTGAATATTCTCCTCGTCTCGCAGCATCTCGCAGACTTCGGCCAGGCAATCTGCATCGACTTCGATCCACTGGTCGATCGCGTCCGGATCGCCATCCCGGATGGCATCACCAAATCGTGCCTGCAGCTGGTCGGTAATGGACTGTTCACTCATTTTTGTTTCTCGCGAAGCCTGCTTTTACGTTGGGCCGGAAGGGGTTATCAGTCGGTAGGAGGAGCCCTTGATTGCTGGAGCGCCCGGACCCAGTCCAGATCGCCTCGTTTCCAGACGTAGGCAAACCCGATAAGCAGGATCCCAAAAAAGACAGCAATATCGATCAATGTGGCCCGCGCCAGGACCTTGGCATCACGTGCGATCCGCTGGCCGGCCAGCTTTGGATCCCCTGTCACAGTGGGGTTGGCTACGCCCAGTTCCCGGTAAAGTGCCGTGACATTGGCATTGAATGTGAAGTCCCCGTCCCCCTCCTGGATGACTGCCTGCTGGACCTGGCTGGCATCATGCAGGTGGTTTGCCTTGCCAAAGACTGTCGCCCAGGGAAAGAAAAAGGCGATTTCGACATCGAAAATAATGAACAGCAGGGCGACCACGTAAAAACGGAGGTCGAACTGGACGAAGCTCGATCCAATCGTCGGCTCGCCACACTCGTAGATCTCACCCTTTTCGGGGCTCGGGTTATGCGGCCGTACCAGGTACCCGACCAACAGGTTCACAAACAGGAACAACAGGCCGGCCAACACGAACAGCGTGAGGTAAGCAACGATGCTTGTTGATGATTCAATAGCCGACATGAGTCTTGTCTATAAAGAGGCGAACCAGGTCGCCAGCTGTGCCTGCCATGCTCCCTGAAAATCGGCAGGCTGTTTCTCCAGCCAGCGTCCGGTCAGGTATCCCGGCATGCATTGATTACTCGGGTATAAGAAGGAAATTCTAAGTGTACGGGTGTGCTTTGCAAGTCTCCCCATCGTCGTTGAAACGTGAGCAGCAGGTGTGGCCTGCTGCTTGCCCGGCAGGGCTAACTCTCTTTCTCCGTCGTTACCCCGGCAAACAGTTGTTGTCGGCCGGCAAATCCGGCTTCCAGGTCGTGCCAGTGGCTTATTTCATCCTCGCCAAGTTGCCAGCAGAGGTAGACCGTCTGACCATCGCGTAGCGAGGGGAAATCGACCGTGTCCATCATGCCCCCGGGGCCTTTGCGAGGTTCGACACCAAGCTGCTTGAGTTCTTCCAGGTATTCTTCCAGTCGGCCGGTCTGCTCGTCGAGATCGCGCTGGACCTGGACGAGTTCCTCGGAGTAAGGGCTGTTGTCATCTACCTCGCGTCCTGCCATCACGCGCTGCAGCTGCCGGTGCCTTTCAAAAACGTCAAAGGAAAGAGTCGCCAGGTCCCGGGTGATTGCCCGGACCAGCGGCAAGGTGGCATTGGCCTGTTCAAGTGTAAAAAGTCGGGTCGGTTCCGATGACATGGAAAACCTCGACGCGGGAAAATCCCTGCTTACTGGTTGGGGCCACCGTGGATGGGATCGACCAGGACCTTGGACTGGGCCACGGCGGTCGGGTTAAGCGTTGCGCGACCCCAGCTGACATCGACCGGAAGACGGGAGTAGTCCACCAGGCATCCGTCGCGACTGTAGCAACTCAGGTCATGAGTCGCTCCCATGAAGATACAGTCCACCGGGCAGGGTTCCACGCAGAGGGCACAGAACATGCACTTGGAGTAGTCAATCGTAAAGCCAGTGACCTTGAAACCCTTGCCGTTCTCCACCCGTTCCTTGCCGATGTAAATGCAATCGACCGGGCAAATCTTGGCACACTGGTCACACGCAATACAGGTCGTCAGGTCAAAGCGATGAAACCCCCGGTATCGATTGGACACCGGTACTGGCTTTTCCGGGTACTCGAAACGGTGGGTCCAGGTGTCGTAATTTTCACCCCGGTAGGAACGCCGGCCAGCATAGGTCTTGAACCAGTATCGCAGCGTGACTCACATGCCGTGGCCAACCGTGCTGATCGTCTGGGTGATGTTGTTCACCCACTGGCGAAATGAGCTCATCTTGTTATTGCCCCTTACAGGGAGGGGGGGAGGACACGTACTGAAAAGGTTGTACTGTTTTGATTAGGAACAGCAGAATTTTGTCGGCCGGCAGATCGCCTGGGAGTTACCATAAAACGTGATTTTCGTTGCATTATAGGGAGCCCACGAAAGTCCGCAAGCGGGGTAAAAGGAACTGTTTAAGTCCTTTTTCTGGAGGTATTTAGATGCTCCTGGACAGGTTTGGCCTGCCCCCTGACGGTTGTGACTATGGGAGGGTTTGAAGCGGTAATATCCCTCATTTTGGGAATAAACATGAGAAATGAAGGTTCTGCCTGTTGACGTTTCTTGACTCACTCCGTTGAGGGCGTAGAGTGAATGGAAGGAATGCCCGTTTTGGGGGTGGTCCTGGCGGATACAGGCACCATAAACCCCGAAATGAAAAGGTGTTTTGACACACCGTGACAGGTGGTATGACGGCCCCTTGGAACCCATCTTGGAGATTGGATCCTGGTGCTGTCGCAAAGGAATGAACCATGTTAGTTCTGTCGAGGAAAAAGAACGAGAGTATTGTCATCAACAATGACATTACGATCGTGGTAGTCGATATTCGTGGCGACAAGGTGCGCCTGGGGGTGGAAGCTCCCAAGGAAGTACCGGTTCATCGTCGTGAGGTTTTCGACTTGATCAAGCAGAATGAGGCGAATGAGGCGGCGGCCCAGGATGGGGCTCCCAGCGAGGCGGAAGCGACGGAGGATAACAGCTAGGCGGCATGTCGACGCTGTTTTCTCCCGGAGATTTTTCCGATCGTTGCTGAGGTTCCCCTTCCCACCTTGGAACCTCATGTTCCCCCCCCTGAGATCATCCGGCGCTTGTGGTGCGCCCGTTCCCTGCCCTCATCGGAGGGTACCAGGTGTGGTCTGGTGCAGCGATATTTCCCATATGGCGGGAATGACCACTTGACGGTTTCTGCCGGCGATGACTATAAAAATCGCCATGTGGCGGCTTCCCCCCCTTGGGGGCAATCGCATGCAGCAGAGAGGGCCCCTTCGTCTAGCGGTCTAGGACTCCGGCCTTTCACGCCGGCAACACGGGTTCGAGTCCCGTAGGGGTCACTTTTTTCCCTCGCCCTGGGAGGT
>CAYYZW010000322.1:0-1607 GCA_964476375.1 uncultured Pirellulaceae bacterium | reverse complement strand
ATCCTGGGACTGGGAATGAACCTCCTTTCCGCCCTCCAGGGAGCCGACTCGCTGGGGCAGAGCGCCAGTGGTACAGCCCGCTCGGTGATCTTCGTGTTCCTCTCCGGCGGTCTGACTCAGCACGACAGCTTCGACCCCAAGCCGGATGCCCCGGCAGACATCCGTGGTGAGTTCAACCCGATTGCCACCCGGACGCCAGGCCTGCAGATCTGCGAGCACCTGCCAAAGCTGGCCGAGCGAAGCGACAAGTGGAGCGTGGTTCGTTCACTCGGCACCCCTTACAACGGGCATTCCGAGGGGCACATGTGCCTGCTCTCGGGAAGGACCCCATTGCCGCTGGCCTTCAACGGCAGCAAGCCCCAGGAGACGGACTGGCCCTCGATCGCCTCGATCGTCGGAGACGCCCTGCCGCCTCGCAATAACAACCTGCCACCCGCTGTGGCCCTGCCGGAACGACTGATCCACCGCACCGGGCGGATCATTCCGGGCCAGTTCGGCGGCCAGATGGGACATCGCCGGGACCCCTGGTTTATCGAGGCATCCCCCTTCAATGCAAATTCCTACGGTGCCTATCCCGATTTTGAATTCCACTTTGTCCGGGGACGAGAAAAGAACGAGGATCTGAAGTTCCAGGCTCCAAACCTGAGCCTGCCCGAGGGACTCAACCGGAACCGGCTGGCATCTCGCTCGGAACTTCGAAAGCTGCTGGAACAACAGCGGGTCAGCCTCGACCAGGCTGCCGCCATCGAGTCCTTCGACAATAACCGGCAGGCGGCCATCTCGCTGCTGACCGAACCAAAAGTGCAGCGTGCCTTTGATGTCCACAGCGTGGACGACAAAACCCAGCAGCGTTACGGCAAGAATGCTTTTGGCTGGTCGCTGCTGATGGCCCGGCAACTGGTCGAAGCCGGCATTAACCTGGTGCAGGTCAACCTGGGAAACAACGAGAGCTGGGACACGCACGACAACAACTTCCCGCTCCTGAAGGACTGCCTGCTGCCACCCACCGACCAGGGACTCTCTGCCCTGCTCGATGACCTGGCAGAACGCGGCCTGCTCGAGGAGACGCTGATCGTGATGTGTGGCGAGATGGGCCGCACCCCCAAGATCAACGCCACGCTGCCAGGCCGGGACCACTGGGGCGCGGTGCAGTCGGTCTTGATGGCCGGCGGTGGTGTTCCCGGCGGATGTGTGGTCGGCTCCTCGGACAAGGAAGGGGGCTACCCGGCATCCGACCCCCAGCGCCCGGAGAACATGGCAGCAACGATCTACAGTGCCCTCGGCATCCCGGAGACGGCGGCCTGGAAAGACGAGCAACAGCGGCCCTACCATATCTACCACGGCAAGCCGATTGCCTTTGCCTAAGCCTCCACGCTGATGGGGCAGCCTATTTCCTCGCGGCCATGACTTTCTTTACGTGGCCGGCCAGCACGCGGCCCAGGGCATCTGCCTGCGTGCCACCAAAGTGGACGTTCTTGCCGGCCCACCAGTCCTTGTAGAGATCCGACTCGTTGTCCTTGACGTACTGCCACTGGTCGCAGACCGTGATCGCCGGGTACCGGGCGATCACCGCGGCAGCCCAGGGGTTGAGGTATTTTTCCATGACG
>CAYYZW010000321.1:0-13159 GCA_964476375.1 uncultured Pirellulaceae bacterium | reverse complement strand
AGTTGCAGAGCCGGTCATTCCCGGCCCATTGGGTCCAGTCGTCTGCGATCAGGAATCCAGGGGTTACCAGGAGAAAAACGAGTAAAGCTGTTAAACGGTGTTTCATTGCCACTCTCGTGAATCATGGGAACGAAGAGATCCAGTACCAAGACCCTATCTTAGCGTCGCATCTCTGGCGGGAAAGCCATCATTCCGCCGGGATTCTTAATCAGGGTGGGATTCAAGGAGCAGGTGCTTCGAGGCCTCACACGTGATCTGTTTCCGCAGGATCGGTTTCACCACGAGGGGAGGGGACTGAAGTCTGGACCCTGGTTTGCCGCCCCCGCCAGCGAGCGGCTACAATCGAGCAGAGTCGCACGTCTCTTAGGATTCCCCAGGGGTCTGCCATGAAACGACTGCCGGTCTGCCTGCCCGTGAAGGGCACCATGGTGCGCAGCACGCTTCTCGTTAACGTGCTGGCGTTGATAGTCCTTTCGGCCCCGGCCGTTGCCAGGGAGCCGGTCAGTTACGCGCGCGACGTCCGGCCGATCCTGGCGGCGGCCTGTTTTCGCTGCCATGGTGCAGACGAGGATGCTCGCAAGGGAGAGCTTCGACTTGACAGCCAGTCGTCCTCCCACGTGCTGCGGGACGGCTCTGCAGCGATCGTGCCTGGGTCGCCCGGAAAAAGTCTGCTGTTCCGACGGATCACCGCGGGCGATGAATCCATCCGCATGCCACCGGCGGACGAGCCACGGCAATTGACCGAAGACGAGATTGCCCTGCTCCGGCGCTGGATTGCTGAGGGGGGCAGTTACCAGGGGCACTGGGCCTTTGAAAAGCCAGGTCGGCCTCCTCTGCCGCACGTGCAGCAGCGGCAGTGGGTCCGCAACCCAGTCGACCGTTTTGTGCTGGCCCGGCTGGAATCGAACCAGCTGCAGGCCTCACCGCAGGCAGATCGCAGAACGCTTGTTCGCCGCCTCACGCTGGACCTGACCGGGCTGCCGCCGACCCCGCAGGAAGTGGAACGATTCGTCAGGGATTCCCGGCCCGACGCCTACCAGCAGCTGGTATCCCGGCTGCTGGCATCACCTGCCTACGGCGAGCGGATCGCGCTGGAGTGGCTCGACGCCGCCCGTTATGCCGATACGCATGGCTACCACGAGGATTACCACCGGGAGATGTGGCCCTGGCGGGACTGGGTGATCAGGGCCTTTAACAGCAACATGCCATTTGACCAGTTTACCGTTGAGCAGGTCGCCGGGGACCTTTTACCCGATGCCACCGCGGACCAGGTGGTCGCCACCGGCTTTAACCGCAACCATGGCGTGACCGCCTCGGGGATCTCCGAGGAATACCGGGTGGAATACGTGCTGGACCGTGTTCGCACCACCTCGACCGTCTGGCTGGGACTGACCATGCAGTGCGCCCAGTGTCATGAACACAAGTATGACCCGATCACCCAGACGGACTTTTACCGTTTCTTCGCGTACTTCAATAACATTACCGACCGCGGCGTGGAAAACCGGCAGGGAAATGTGGATCCGCTGGTCCCGGTTTCGAGTCCCTTGATCGACCGGAAAATGATCGTGCTTGAAAAACAGATCCGCACGGCAGAAAAGCAGATAACGGATGAGGCGGCCCGCGCCGCTCCGCGGCTGGCGAGGTGGGAGAAAGAGCAGTCGGCGGCCGGGGCGGACCAGCCTGTCCTTCCAGGGGGCCTGCTATTGCACCTGCCGCTCGATGCCGCGGATGGAAACGATGTGATCGACACGGTCAGCGAAAAACCGGCTGGCGTGATTGCCGGATCGGCCGTTCGGGACACGGGGCACTCTGGCGGCGCGGTGGTTCTCGACGGTGCAACGTACCTGGACCTGGGAGATCGGCTGGGGTTGGAGCGAACCGATGCCTTCTCCTATGGCGCGTGGATCAAGCGTGGTGGCGACAGCGGCGCGATCATCGCCAGGATGGATGATGCGAATAGTTACCGCGGCTGGGATCTTTACCTGGTAGGCGGCCACGCCGAGTTTCACATGATTCACCAGTGGCCGGCCAATGCAATCCATGCCAAGTCGACAAAACCTGTGCCGACAGGGAAATGGACACACCTGTTCGTCACCTATGACGGGACAAGCAAGGCGGCTGGTTTTCAGCTCTATTACGATGGGGTTTCCCAGGCGGTGAACATCACCCGGGACAGCCTCAGCAAAACCATTCATACGGACAAGCCGCTGCACGTCGGGCGGCGCAATCCCTCCGGTTACTTTTCGGGAGGTATCGACGATGTGCGGTTTTATCGCGGGGCGCTGACCCCGGCGGCGGTCGCCACGCTGGCCGGTTCCAGCCCGGTCAGCAGGATTCTCACGCTGGCTGTCGGGGATCGCAGCGAGGCACAGAAAAAAGAACTCAGGCAATATTACCTGGAGAACGTGGATCCCGTTTACCGGGAACATGTGGCCCGGTTGACTGCACTGAAGGCACGGCATGCAGAGTTGGGTGCGCAGGCTGCTGCCCAGACCGTGATGGTGATGCAGGAAATGAAGGATCGTCGCTCCACGTTCCTGCTCGAGCGGGGCCAGTATGACCAGCCCGGGGACGAGGTAACCGCCGGTACCCCCTCTTTTCTTCACCCGCTCGCCGATGATGCGCGCCCTGACCGGCTGGGACTTGCCCGCTGGATCACGGATCCGGCCAATCCGCTTACCAGCCGGGTCACGGTGAACCGCATCTGGCAGATGCTCTTTGGCACCGGGCTGGTGATGTCGGCGGAGGATTTCGGGACGCAGGGAGAGTTGCCGAGCCATCCGGATCTCCTGGACTGGCTGGCATGCGAGTTTGTCGATTCGGGCTGGGACGTGAAACGCCTGGTCCGGCTGCTGGTGACCTCGGCAACCTACCGCCAGGAATCGGCGATGTCGTCGCAGGCCTGGGAAAAGGATCCTGCCAACCGGCTGCTCGGGCGGGGCAGCCGGTATCGCATGTCCGCCGAGGCAATACGCGATAACGCGCTGGCAGTGAGTGGGCTGCTGGTATCACGGACCGGGGGACCCAGTGTCAAGCCGTACCAGCCTGGCGGGCTCTGGCTGGAGACGTCCAACCGCCCCTACGTGCAGGACACGGGCAGCAAGCTCTACCGGCGGAGCCTTTACGTTTACTGGAAGCGGTCGGTGCCGCCACCCAACCTGTTTGCCATCGACGCTCCCACGCGGGAAACGTGCACGGTCCGCCGGCAACGGACCAACACGCCGCTGATGGCGCTGGTGATGCTGAACGACCCGGTCTTTGTGGAGGCGGCTCGCAAGCTGGCCGAGCGGGCACTTGCGGAGGGTGCAGGGGATGCCGACGCGGCGATTTCATCGATGTTTTTTCGTGCCACGGCACGTCGGCCGGACCCACAGGAGATGGCCATCCTGGGGGATATTTACCAGCAGCAGCTGGAGATCTATACAGCCAGGCCCGAGGCGGCCGGGCAACTGCTGGCGGTGGGGGAGTCCTCGCGGGACATGTCGCTTGATACTGCCATGCACGCGGCGCTGGCGATGGTGGCCAACACGATCCTCAACCTGGACGAGACAATCACACGGGAGTGAGAGAGTGAAGAATGTGGATATGATGCCCGAGAGAGCGATTGCTCGGCGTGAACTGCTGGGACAGACTGCCGGGTGCCTCGGCGCGGCGGCGCTGGCGCAGCTGACCGGATCGACGGTGCTGGGCCGTGACAGGCGGGACAGGTCGACGCCCGGCCTGCCGGATCTTCCCCACTTCGCCCCCACCGCCAAGCGGGTGATTTACCTCTTCCAGTCGGGCGGCCCGTCCCACCTGGACCTCTACGACCCCAAGCCGAAGCTGGCCGGTCTTTTCGGGTCGGACCTTCCCGATTCGATTCGGCAGGGGCAGCGGCTGACGGAGATGACGCACAAGCAGAAGAGTTTCCCGGTGGCACCCTCGGTGATGAAATTCAAGCAGCACGGCCAGTGTGGTGCCTGGCTCAGCGAGACACTGCCTCATATCGGCAGCGTGGCGGACGAGATCGCGATTATTCGTTCGACCCATACCGAGGCAATTAACCACGATCCGGCGATTACCTATATCAATACAGGCACGCAGCAGCTGGGCAAGCCGAGCATGGGTTCCTGGCTCAGCTATGGCCTTGGTAGTGAGAACGAGGATCTGCCCGCCTATATCGTTCTGATCTCGCAGGGGACCGGCAACCCCGGTGGGCAGCCACTCTTTTCCCGTCTCTGGAGCAGTGGCTTCCTGCCGTCCAATCACCAGGGGGTTCGCTTTCGAAGTGGCAGGGACCCGGTTCTTTACCTCGGGAATCCTCCGGGGGTAGAGGGCGACGGGCGGCGGAAGATGCTGGAGGGACTCGGTCGCCTGAATGCGATCAAGGCCGAGCGGAGCGGGGATCCGGAGATTCAGACCCGCATCGCCCAGTACGAGATGGCCTTCCGCATGCAATCCTCGGTGCCGGACCTGGTCAACCTTGCAGATGAGAGCGAGGGCGTGTTCGAGCTCTACGGCGACAAGGCCCGCAAGCCCGGCACTTTTGCGGCCAACTGTATCCTGGCCCGGCGACTGGCGGAACGGGGCGTCCGGTTTATTCAGCTCTTTCACCGCGGCTGGGACCAGCACGGGAACCTGCCCGCCCAGATTCGCGGGCAGTGCGCGGATGTGGACCAGGCCTCGGCCGCGCTGATCAAGGATCTCAAGGCACGGGGTATGCTGGATGAAACCCTGGTCGTCTGGGGGGGCGAGTTTGGCCGCACGGTATATGCCCAGGGGACATTGACGAAGGATAAATATGGCCGTGACCACCATGGCCGTTGTTTCAGCGTCTGGATGGCGGGTGGGGGAATCAAGGGGGGCGTTCAGCTCGGGAAAACCGATGATTACGGCTACAACGTGGTCGAGGACGCCGTCCATATTCGCGATCTGAACGCGACCATCCTGCATTGCCTTGGAATTGACCACGAGCGGCTGACCTACCCGTACCAGGGCCTGGAGCAGCGGCTGACCGGCGTGGAACAGGCCCGGCTGCTGAAAAAAATAATTGCCTGATCAAGCGGCTGCAGACCAGGGCCCGGCAATGCGCTGGATTCTGCATCGGATACCCAAACGGGTACTTCTTTGACGCCCTTCTGGTACATTGTTCGATCCCTGTCTTTTTTCGTGTGGATGGCCGGCCGTCATACACATGGCCAAAACCTGTTTTTCTTTCAGACCCGTGGTGGAATACATGCCTATCTCTTTTCAGTGCCCTGATTGTGACAAGCCTTTTAACGTGGATGACAGACTGGCTGGCAAGAAAGCCCGCTGTGGGTGTGGGGCGGTGATTCACGTTCCCGAGGCGACAGCCCCCACCGCACAACCTGCCGCGCCGGCGCCTGCTCCCGCGCAGCCGGTGGACCCGTTAATGGGGTCTTTGCCCGCGGGGCAGCAGCAGGCGGCCGATCCGTTAATGGGATCCCTGCCGCCGATGCAGCAGGGCGGGGCCGCTCAGCAGCCCCTGGCTCCGATGAATTTTGCGTCGCCGCCATCGGCAGCGGCCGGTGGCGGGGGGAAGGGCGGGAAAACCGCGATCAAGGTGGCCGTGGGCGCGGGGGGAGTCGCCGTTCTGGGCGCGATCGTCTGGCTGGTGATTTCCCTGCTGGCCGGTGGCGCGGAGACGCACGACAAGATCGCGGATGACATGATTGGATTGACCAGGGAGATGGCCGAGGTGTTCGAGGGGATTGACACGGTGGAGGATGCGAAAAACGCCAGGGAAGATCTGGAGAGAATTAATCAGGAAATGCGTGCGATCAATGAACGGGCCCAGGCGATCGGAAAGCCGGATGAGGAATCCAAGGAGAGACTCAAGAAAAAAATCATGGATGAAAGCATGGCCATCATTACCGCGGTGATTCCCAAGATGATGGAACTGCAAGCGGATCCGGAAATCAGTGAGATCCTGGAAGATGTCTTCTCAACACCGGAGCAACAGGTCGATTGGTTGGATTAGGAACCCCGGGCGTGGCGGCCGTGGCCAATATTCCGCTTGCTTGTTTTTCGGCTCCTTGACGAGCGATTGGAAGTCGTCGTGCTCACGAACGGAGGGGAGGGGATGGACCCAATCCCGAACCCTGGTGTTTGTCCCGGAAAAAGTGTCCATCGCGGCTCTGGCGTGGCCTGGAATGAACGGCGTGCAGGGGTATGTGGTCTTTTGTTTCCCTACCGGTAGCTGGTACAAGACAGTCTGGTAATAATTCGGCCGGTTACCAGGTGTGGATTCGGGACACCCTCGGTTGACCGCGGGCCGTGCCCCAACGACCGACGTATCCCTTGCCGACGATGGTTGCATTCAGGTAAAGCCGTGTCCTTCATGAAGATCGATTTTCTCGCCATGCTCCTTGTCCTGGCCGCCGTCCTCGGTCCGGCAACGGCACAGAATCCGGGTCCGATTACGATCCAGGAGACAATCAAGCTCAGCGGTACCGTTGCGGCACTCTCTGGCGAGACCCTGACGATCAAGGACGAGGACGGGAAAGTATGGAAAGTCCTGGTTCCTGCCGAGGGGCAGGATGTGGTACGGCTCTCCGGTGGTCAGCGGCTCCGTTTCGAGTCACGTGTCCAGGTCCGGGGTGAGTACCTGGTCAGCGAGCTCAAGGCAGGGCAGGTCGTTCGCCTGGAAGGAAAAGTCAATCGTTCCGGGAAGACCGGCGACCTGGTTCGCCAGGTCGAGGTCCTTTCAGGGGATCAGGCGAAGCCGGGAATCACGGTTCTCCAGGCCCCGGAGGAGGCCGGGGATTTTGCCCGCTGCGACGTGGTTGGTCAGTTCATACGGACCGTGAATGGTCGCCTGATTGTTCGTGTTCCGGCCGACAACGGTTTTACCCGGCAGGGCACGCTCTCTTTTGCCATGGCCGAGGACCTGCTGGTGAAATTCAGCAGTGCCGATATCAGCCGGGCCCGGGCAGGAGCTCGCGTTACCCAGTTGGTCGCTGTCCGTCTGAACACGAATGACCTGGTGGCCCGGGAGATAGAAGTCCGGATTGACAGCCAGACAAGCCGGGAGGAGACCCTGGATGAGAAACTGCAAAGCAAGTACAGCCACCTGTCGGATGAAAAACAGAAACCGCGGCTCGTGCGGTCACCTCATTATACTTTCATGACGGACCTGTCGGATCGACAGGCACGCATCATGCTCCACAAGCTGGAGAACATGTCCAGCTTGCTGACAAAATATTTTGGCGCGGGGCCCAGGGGGCCGGTGGAAGGATTCATCGTGAGTGACCTGGAATCCTGGCCGCAGGGCCTGTTAACGGAACCGGCCGGGATCGCGAAAATCAAGGCGGGGGCCGGTATCTGTTTCAGTAGCTCACTTGGCAATCAGCGGCGGGCAGTCCTGTATGCCTGTGACGACCATGGTGTGATCCAGCACGAGTGCACGCATGGATTCTGCAGTCTCACTTTTGGTTCGACCGGCCCCACCTGGCTTGCCGAGGGAGTTGCCGAACTGGGGCAGTACTGGAAACTGGGAGAAACCGCGGTCAACGTCAATCCCAGGGTGATCTCGTATATCCAGCAATCCAAACCGAAGAAGACGCTCCTGGAAATTGCCGTGCCCGGCAGGGTGGCAGCCGGGGACTGGCGTGACTACGCCTGGCGCTGGGCACTCTGCCAGTTGCTGGCCAATAATCCGAATTACTCGTCCCGGTTCAAGCCGCTGGCCATCTCGTTGATGCGGCAGACCGAGGGAGTCAGTTTTGCCAGTGTTTACGGGCCGCTGGCCCCCCAGATATCGTTTGAATACAAGCTCTTCCTGGAGAACATCGATAACGGCTACCGCGCGGACCTGTGTGCCTGGCAATGGAATAAAAAGTTCCAGCTGTTGAAGGCCCAGCAACTGGCCCGGGCCAAGGTAACATCGGCCTACAGCTGGCAGGCCAGCGGCGTGGAACTGGAAAAGGGAGTCTCCTATGACGTCGTTACCGAGGGCAGGTGGGCCATCGAGGAGGATGGAAGTACGTATGACGCGGACGGTGACGCGGCCGGGCGGGGCCGGCTGGTGGCTGTCGTGTTCCACCAGTACCAGCTCTCGGAGGTGATTCCGTTGGGCAGCTCGGCCACTTTTACGGCCCCCACCGACGGTCGGCTTTTTCTCCGCTGCCAGGACCCGTTGAACTCGCTTGGCGACAACAAGGGGGAGATCGTCGTGCACCTGCGACAGACCCCCTGACCGGGCTTCTCCTCTGTGCAGGGCAGGCTGGTTTTTCGGGGCAGCGTGCAGACGGCAAGCGAGTATGATTTTCTCCGGCCGGTCTGGTCGCTAGAATATGACTTTTCAATACCTTATTTGCCTGGAGGATATCCGATGGACGCCGGTGGACAGATTCACGAGTTACTGGGCCTCAGGCAGAATGCCGTGGCAATCCGTTTTCAGCAGACCCCCCCGGAAGGGATGCCACGAATCGGCGATAAACAAGTGGCGGGGTGCCGCTACTGGAAACTGGCTGCCGAGGGCGAGAGCTTCTACACCGAGGCGGCGGACCATTATGGGTGCCCTGTTGGTAGTCACACGCACGGTATTGACCTTCCCGAGCAGGTGGCCGGGGAGCTTGAGGGGGTGATCGGGACCATGGTCGAGCTGGAATACGTGGCGATGGAGGAGATCCCCCGGATCCCCCAGTTGGCAGGGACCTTTGGTGTGGCCATTTACGCACCGCTGGCGGAGGCGGAGTTCGAACCCGATGTGGTCCTGGTGAGTGGTACGGCCCGGCAGATCATGCTGCTTGTCGAGGCCGCCAGTGCTGCCGGTGTTGCCGGTGATGGTTCCATGGTTGGCCGGCCGACGTGCGCGGCGATTCCGGCGGTAATCGAGTCCCAGTCGACCGCCACAAATCTTGGATGCATTGGCAACCGGGTCTATACCGAGCTGAAGGATGACGAATTTTACTTTGTGATTGCCGGGGCAAAACTCGATCAGGTCCGGGAAAAACTGGTGACCATAATGGAGGCCAACCGGGCACTGGAAGAGTACCATCACGCTCGCCTGTCGGGTTAATTCTGCCTGGAAAAAGCTCGCCTCCATGTCCCCTGATGTCGGTGGCGGAATATGCCGATCGGGGATATGCCAGGAAATGGCTGCAAGAAGGTCACTCCGGGAGCGGGAAATGAATGCATTTCATGATTGGATTTGAAACAAAATTGATCTCTTGGTACGCTTGAACCTGTCAGCGGAACTTCCATAGATAGCGAGATAGACAATGAACGTGTTCAAGATGTCCCGATGGGCGGTCACAGGTGTGGCATGCCTGGCCCTGGTCAGCATGGTTCTGGGAACCCTGGGGCCGCAGCTTGCAGCCCAGGATGCCAAGGTTGGATTCGAGATCGGAAACCAGGCACCGGAAATCCAGGGCGAGGATATTGACGGCGTGAAGTTCAAGCTGAGTGACTACCGCGGCAAGGTCGTGGTGCTGGACTTCTGGGGCGATTGGTGACCCCCCTGCCGGGCCATGTACCCACACGAGCGGTCGCTCGTAGCGAAGATGAAAGACGAACCCTTTGCCCTGATCGGTGTGAACAGTGACAGGGACAAGGTCAAGCTCAAGCAGCGGATGAAGCAGGAGAACATCACCTGGCGCAGTTTCTGGAATGGTCCCATGGGAACCAGCGGGCCGATTTCAAAAGCCTGGGGCGTGCGTGGCTGGCCGACGATCTATGTCCTGGATGACAAGGGCATTATCCGCTACAAGAATGTTCGCGGAACCGCGATGGACAAGGCGGTCGATGCGCTGGTTGCCAAGGTCGAGGGCGGTGTTCCCGGGAGCGCGCCGACAACCGGGAGTGTGTCACCCGCGAAGTCAGAATTGCATGAGTTCACCGACAGCACGGGGCAGTTCAAGATCACGGCCCGCTTCATCAAGTACAAGGCGGGCAACGCTCACCTGGAAAAAATTGACGGCCAGGAGCTGATCGTCTCGATGCAAAAGCTTAGCAAGGAAGATCAAAAGTACATTCGGGATCTGCTCAAGAGCCGCAAGTAATGGGTGCGGGATGATTCTCCGGGCAGTGGTCGCCGAGTGGGTTTAGACCTCCCATGTCCAGGAGCCTCGAATGGCGATATTGACACTTCAGGCCGCACCAGCGGAGGCCGGGCAGTTGCCCGACATGCCGATCGAGCCCTCCTGGATCAAGGAAGGGAACCCGGTTGCCCGGGGTACGGTCCTGACGCAAAGTGATGACAAGAGGGTCTCCAGTTGTCTCTGGTCCTGTGAACCCGGCAAGTTCGAATGGACTTTTAGCTGGGACGAGTTTGTCCATCTGCTCGAGGGCGAGGTCGACATCACCGAGGACGGGACCGACAAAACGGTCACGCTCAGGCCTGGCGATATGGCCCATTTCCCGCTGGGTATGAAGACGCACTGGCATGTGAAGAAGGCCGTCCGCAAGTTTTTCGTGATCCGCACACCCGAGCCGTTTGAATTGTAAGGCCGCTGCCTGGCCTTACCAGCAACAAGGACATGGTTCGATGCCGGGACAGAGAGTATCCGCGATGCCGGGGCAGCTGGATCGCCGCAGCCTGCTCTCGCTGGGCTGTTTCGGGCTCTCATCGTTTGGCCTGCTTGATTCGGTGCGGGCATCGGAACGCAGCACCAACAGGCCACGTGCCAAATCGGTCCTGTTGCTGTTCATGGATGGTGGACCCAGCCACATCGACATGTTCGACCTGAAGCCGGAAGCCCCCGCGGAGATCCGCGGTCCCTGCACACCCATCCAGACCTCCGTTGCCGGCATCACGATGGGTGAGTACCTGCCCCGTGTTGCCCGCCAGATGCACCATCTCGCCCAGATACGCTCGGTAACCCACGAGGACGTGCCTCATGACCAGGCGGTCTACCGGATGCTGACCGGGTACCGGCATAATATCCGTGCCGGTGGATTGAAGGTTGCCGAGACGGACCATCCGCACATGGCCAGCGGATTTTACCGCGCGGCCCAGCGGTCCTCCACACTGCCAGGCTCGATCGAGATACCCGAGCCGATGCGGATTGATGCCCGCATGCTGCCGGGTCAGAATGCCGGTCGCCTGGGGGCTCGCTGGAATCCCTTTCCCGTTCACGTTACGCCTCATGGCGATGTGGTGCCACCGAACCTGGGACGACTGGAGAGATTGACCGAGGCGGATCTCGAGCAGCGCTTCCGGTTACTCGGTCGGCTCCAGAGCGAGAGTATCAACCGGACAGTCCCGGAGTCGCTGGAATTCCAGGCACTGCAGGAACAGGTGCTGGGAATCCTGCAGAAACCCTCGATCCAGGATGCATTCGACCTCGACCAGGAACCGGATGCCCTCCGTGACGCCTACGGCCGGGACCGGCATGGACAATCCACACTGCTGGCCAGGCGACTGGTCGAGGCGGGCGCCCGTTTCGTGACCGTCTACTGGGGCAAGGAGATCCAGGACTGGGCGGGTTCGTTTGAGCCCATGCTGGTGAACAATCCCTGGGATACCCATCGCAACCATTTTCCCCTGATCAAGGAGAGCCTGGTACCGCGAGCGGACCGGACCCTGGCGGCGCTGCTGGCCGATATGTCCGAACGGGGCCTGCTCGAGGAGACGCTGGTGGTCTGGATGGGAGATTTCGGACGCAGTCCACGGATCAGCTCGATGTTTGCCACGCCGGGCCGGGAGCACTGGCCGCATGCCTTCACGATCATGATGGCCGGGGCCGGCATCCGGGGCGGAACGGTTTACGGGGCCACGGACCGTTACGCGGAGTTTGTCAGCGAGGATCCGGTCTCGCCGGCGGATATCAGCGCGACCATTTACGATGCCCTTGGAATGGATCCGCAGACGACGGTCCCCTCCCGCGACAGGCCCCACCAGCTTTCCAGTGGCCGGCCGATAACCGGGCTTTTTGGCTAGAGGATGAGGGTCTCTTACTGGCCGTCCGGCGCCGTGCTAATGACTTTGACCTCGTGCCAGTAGGCCCACTCGTTGTGCCAGTCGTTGGCCCGGTTCTCAACCCGTAGCTGGATCTGGGTGCCGGCGTACTTGGACAGGTCAACAGCCACCTCGAGCCACTCGTCCGTGACCGTCGTGGCGCTTACCAGCTGGTCGGCCAGGACGTCCTTGCCAGCGAGCACACGCAGTTGCCAGTCCCCGTGGGGGTGGTGACTGACCTTCAGCTGCAGGTGGGTCTTCTTCCCCCTCGGCACCTTCATTTCTCGAAGCAGGTAGCAGGGTTTCTTGCGATCGAGCGGGTGGGTCTGGACTGCGGTGATGTTCCGGAACACGGGATGTTGGACCACCCCCTTCTCGCCGACATCCACCACCTTGAAACCGGGTGCTGCCTGCTGCATGGTTCGCTGTTCCTGGGCACTCACCTCGCCGGGCTGGCGAGGGATGTTCAGCCTGGCATTTCCACCGGCAATCCGGCGGGCGACGAATTGCTGTAACCTGGGCATCTTGCCACTGACCGCCAGCTTGAGGGCCTGCTGGGGATGCTCCGGTACCATCGGCTCCAGGGCAAACCAGAGCATGCGGGGGATGTTGTTGTCCTCCACATCCTCACCATGCTTGGAAAGGGCATCGAGGATCGGCCACCGCTGGTCAAACGTGAGTCGCTGCAGGGCTGCCGCCAGGTAAAGCCGCACCACGGGCGAGTCATCGTTTTTGGCCAGCTCGACAAATCGTTTCAGGGCTCCCTCGGAAGGATTCCGGTCCTCGCACAACAACTGGATCACCCAGGCGCGGACGTGCTGGTCCCTGTTGCCAAGCAGCTTGACCAGGCCGGAACTCCTGGTGCCGGCAAAACGGCCGGTCACGTGCATCGCCCAGAGTGCCCTCAGCCGGGTGGCCGACGTGGTGGCCGAGTCGAACATTTTCTTGAGCTGGCTATGAACCGCCGCCGCGTCGAGCGTCCCGGCTGCCATCCTGGCCTGGAGCAGCACTCGGGCCTGGCGAACATACCAGTCATTGGAGTGGGACTGCAGCCGGGCTAGGTCGCGGTCGGAGAGGCGGCGCAGGTTGGGCTGTTTGATCGGATCGGCCCCGGTTGGCATGATCCGGTAGACGCGGCCGCTTTGAGGGAAGTTGATCGCGTTGCCGCAGATGTCCGTGTCGTGCCAGTCCAGGATATAGACCCCTCCCTCCGGACCGATCTCCACACTAAAGCCGACCCAGGCCAGGTCATTGGTC
>CAYYZW010000320.1:0-57036 GCA_964476375.1 uncultured Pirellulaceae bacterium | reverse complement strand
AGCGATGCTCCCAGGAATGGATTTCAAGCTCCCCCTGCTGGAAGTGATTGTACCGGCAGGTGAGTTGGTCTGAATGACACTTTGAGCAGGTGCCGGCAGGTTTCAGGTCAGCCATGGTTCGTTAAGTATATTTCCTGGATATCGAAAAGAGCATTCACCACCTGGCCCTGGCCACTAGAATCCACGCGCATCGATAATGTCATCAAAGTCACGCAGGTGGTATCCGATATCGAGGTAATCGAGCAGGTTACAGAGCCCCCGCAGTGTCACCCCCATCCCGTCCGGTCCACTGAAGCCACCGAACTGACCACCTCCCTTGACGTGTGGTTCCAGGTCGAGGAAGACGCCGGGGACTCCCATTTTCTTGAGCTTCTTTTCAAGCCTGGGAATCTGTTCTCGGAAATCGCGAAGGATCGCCTCGTGCCCACTGTCACCAATATCCGGTGGCACAAAGTGCTTGAGCGACGCCTCGTCGACATGCCCGAGCCTCTGGATCGCCTTGGGGTGGCGATAATCCTTGATGTGTATCCAGCCGATCCCTTTTTTCATCTTCAGGTACTCGCCAAAGGTGCCGTCGGCCGTAAAGCCCTGTGTGACGATATTCCCTGCATCAAAGATCAGCATCAGGGAAGGATGCTTTACCTGCCGTTCCAGCTCTGCCAGCAGGGCCCCGTCCTGCCCAACCAGATTTGCTTCGACCTCCAGTCCAAAAATCAACCCGTCCTTTTGACAACGGTCAGCGATCTGGCCCAGGTGGTCTACCACCTGGGAGACATGGTCCCAGGCATCGGTGCCACGGGGATGGTAAAAGGAAAAGCCCCTCAGCAGCTTGGTGCCGAGTGCCACGGCAAGCTGGCAGGCCCGGTCGACATCCCGTGCCAGGTATTTGGGGAACGGTATGTATTGATTGTGCGTTCCGTCATCGACATCCAGCAGCTTGACCTTGCCGATCGGAGATCCCAGTGACGAGACCCGCAGCCCATACTCATCCTGGAGTTTATTGACCGTACGGACTTCCGACTTGGTCAACTTCATCACGTTCTTGATACCGTTGCCAACATCGATAAAACGAATCGAGTAGTACTGGAGCCCCATGGCCGCGAAGGCGGAGAACTGCTGCTGCACGGTTTTCTGGTTTGCCGCTTCATCGGCAAACCCGGTAAGAATGACGGAAGGTTTGTCTGCCATGGTTACAGGTTCCGGGATCAGGGAAATTGGGTTGCGAGGAAATCACATTGTGTTTGCCGATGACCATGAATGCAACCGCTGCCACAGTTCTTCTTCACCAGGCGCCCCACCTTCCGCCCGCTGCTAGAAACACCTCGCCAGCTCGGCTATCCTTTTCATAGTAAGTTCAGGAGCATCGTTGCCCATTCACGAGAGAACCCATGTCCAAATCCCCATCCCCTGACGTGATCTGCCATGACGGAGAGGATCAGTCAAATGATGTGCGAGCAAAAGTGCAGCGGGAAGAACCTTTCGCGATTCGCACTTTCACACCCAGCCTGGCGGTCCTCTCCCATAGTGCCGGGTCGTATCACTGGACCCCCGAGGGTCGCAAGCTTGCGGATTTCTCCTCGGGAGTCCTGGTAGCGAATCTCGGCCACAATCCCACTGACTGGTGGCGCCGCGTTCTCGGCTACCTTCAACTGGAGAAGCTTGAGACAGCCGGGGACTTTGTGGAAGCTGCTCCGCTCACGGCCTATAACGCCATTACCCAGGTGGAGGCCGAGGCCACATCTCGCCTGCTGGCCAATCTCCGCTCGCAGCCGGGTGGGGATCGCATGCAACAGGTGATGTGGGCGGCCAGTGGCAGCGAGGCCATCCAGAAAGCGCTCTGGGCTGCCATGCGCCGGACCCCGGGTCGTGACATGGTGCTGGCAACACGGCATGGTTTCCATGGCAAGAAAGGACTGGCCGGTGCGGTCACGGGAAGTGAAACCGACAAGGAAAGGGATGACCGGGTTCGCTTCATCAGTTTTCCCATGCAGGAATGCATGGATGTTACTCTCCGTCGGCAACCGCTGGATCTTGCCCTCTACCAGGATGAACTGCAGCAGCTCAAGGATGAGCATGGTGAACGGCTTTGTGCCCTGGTGACCGAGCCTTACCTTGGCGGAGGAGGTTCTTATCATCCCCAGCCGGAGTACCTTCAACTGCTTGAGCAGTTCTGCCGGGACAACGAGATGGTCTTCATCCTGGACGAGATCCAGTCCAACTTTGGCCGTACCGGGCCGATGTATGCTTTCACCCATTACGGGGTCGAGCCGGATATTGTCTGTCTCGGCAAGG
This sequence comes from uncultured Pirellulaceae bacterium, assembly GCA_964476375.1. GTDB lineage: Bacteria > Planctomycetota > Planctomycetia > Pirellulales > Pirellulaceae > SAT2750. The sequence continues at coordinate 54,744 of CAYYZW010000320.1, read as the reverse complement.
GACTGGGCAACGGTATCCCGGTCAGTGCGGCGGTTGGTCGCGAGGACATCTTCAATAGCCTCGGATTTGGAGAGGGTTCGGATACGTGGAGTGCCAACCCGGTCTCCTCTGCTGCTGTCCTGGCGACCCTGGACATGTTTGAACAGCAACCGGTCCTTGAGCAGGGCCAGCAGCTTTCACAGCTTATCGAATCCCGCCTGGTGGGGCTCAAGTCAACCGGCGCGATTACCCGTGTCCGGGGAGAGGGCTGTGTCTGGGGTATCGAGTGTGCAGATATCGGCAGCACACCGGCCGCGGATGTTGCCAACCAGATCGTGCATGACTGTTACCTGGGGACAGATGATGGAGAGGCTATCCACCTGCTTGGTGCTCTTGCCGAGAAAGTGATACGCATCAGTCCGCCGCTGGTGATGCCCCTTGAGGAAGCGGGCCGCTATCTTGATGTCCTTCACGGTATCTGTGAGCAGGTGGCCAGCAGGTCTGCCTAGGCTGGCAGGCCTTACTCGGCGCTGCTCTCTTCGAAGTACATGGCCGTGATGTTCGTGGAAATACCACCACGCGCGCTGAACTCTGCCAGCAGGGCCATCGAACGGGGCTGGAGCAGGGCAACCAGTTCATCGAGGATCGTATTGGTCACGTTCTCGTAGAAGATGCCCTCGTTACGGAAACTCTGAAGGTACAGCTTCAGGCTCTTGAGCTCGATACAGAGCTTGTCCGGGACATAGGTGATTGTCAGTACTCCGAAGTCTGGCTGACCTGTTTTTGGACAGACAGAAGTAAACTCCGGACAGACGATCTCAATATCGTAGTCGCGATCGGGAAACTCGTTCTGGAAAGTCTCCAGCAGATCCTGCCGCGGCATTTCATTGTCCACCATCGATTAACTCCTCCTTTAATCGTCGCCTCCATTGTGTCATGATGAAATGCCGAATGAAAAGGGGGCACAGGCAGGATGCGGATTGCGGAAATCTACAAGTCGTTCCAGGGAGAGGGCCTGCTGACAGGAACTGAAAGCGCCTTCCTGCGGACCTCCGGGTGCAATCTTCGCTGCTGGTACTGCGATACCCCCTATACCTCCTGGAACCCGACGGGAGAGGATCTGTCGGTTAGCGAGATTGTCCGGCAGGTGACCAGCCTGGGCTGCCGTCATGTGGTGATCACCGGCGGAGAGCCAATGCTCCATGCCGAGATGATCCCGGTCTGCCACCAGCTTCATGAAACAGGCCATCATATTACTATTGAAACAGCCGGCACCCTCTTCCTGCCGGTCGAGTGCGACCTGATGGCGATCAGCCCGAAACGTGCCAATAGCGACCCGTCACCAGATGATCATCCCCGCTGGAACAAGCGCCACCGTCGAACGCGACATGCTCCCGCGGTGATTCGAAAACTGGTGACGAAGTACTCCTACCAGCTCAAGTTTGTGATCGATACTCCCCGGGATTGCGAACAGGTGGGCGAGTACCTTGAGGAGTTTCCGGAAATCAGCCGTGAACGCGTCTACCTGATGCCGCTTGGGACCACGGCGGAAGAGCTGGAAACACGGGGAGAATGGCTACGGCCGTACTGCGATCAAAACCAGTTCCGCTTTTGTCCACGAATGCAGATCGAGTGGTTTGGTCTTCGCCAGGCTACCTGAGCGGGGGTCAGCCGGCCAGGAGCTCGTCCACCTGCCTGACAGCCGTGGCGAGGGAAACGGCCGCCATCTTGAAATTGGTATGGCTCGAGATTTCCGGCTGAATCTGTGCGAACAGATCGGAGGCCGCCCGCAGCTTGGATATTTTCTTGGCTGCCTGTTTCAGGTAGGCCGCCGGATCATTGCTTGCCAGTGGCCCGCCCAGGGCAAGCATGAAATCATAAAGAGCACGGTGAATCTCACACAGCTCCTCGTCCTCCTCTGCTTCCTCCGAGTGCTTGAGGAAAGTACGTACCATCCAGACGTGGCTCAGGACCGTGTCGATCTGCTGCATCCTGTCATCGTCAGTCATGGAACGGCACTGGAGGTGAGAGGTTCAAGACCAGGATAGTTTTCGCCAGGCTCTAGCTGTCGGCCTGTTCTTCTTCATCTGTCTCCTCGTCCGCGGCCACCTCATCCACGGGTGGATTCTGGTCCTCGGCGGGATCGACAGCCACGGTGTCGAGCTGATCCTCATCGTCGGCTATTTTCGAATCTTCCAGCTTGGACTTCAGCTCGTCAAGTGAACCGGCAACGACCGTCCCCAGTTCCTCCACGCTCTGGGCGAATTCACTCGTCTCGGAATCCACCCCGGCGTCCCCGTCCGTGCCGGATAAACCGGTTGTCTCCAGGGATCCAGCTGCCACGGTATCCAGCTCGTCCTGGTCGACCTCGAATTCTGATTCTGGATCTTCCGCCAGGTCCTCGTCCGCTTCCGCGGTCGGAGCCGAGTCATCTCCAGGCTGCGGGGAATCCGCATCCCCGTCGTCCGGCTGAATTTTGCCGGGAGTTGGCCTGGGGGCGCAGATGAGTGTCGCTATCGCTCCGATGATGACGATCGTCAGGCTGGCCACAAACAGGGCGGGGATCCCTTCCTCGGTACCTTTTTCAATCACACTGATCATGGTGTTGATTATCGGTGCGCCGCCAAACACGATCGGCATCACGAAGATCGGCTTTCCACCAAAAGTAAAGGAGAGGATGATACCGAGGGCGCCAATCGCTCCGCAGGCACCGGCGGCCAGGGACCCGAAAGCTCCGGCCAAATGCCAGTCGGGTGCGCCGGTTCTGGAGAGGATCAGCAGGGGGACGATGACGGCGATCAGGAAATAAGCGAGTCCCACGCAGAACAGGGGCCTTAACCGGCTTCCTCCCATCTTGGCCTGGCTCTTGTGCAGCACGGTTCCGTAGCTTCCCCAGCAAACGACAGTCAGGGCAATTCCTGCCATCACGGAGATCAGGGAGATGGGTTTTTTATCCGGCTTTTCCCCGACCGTTTCACCCTCCACCTGCTTCTGCACGGCTGGTGGCGTGGCACCATGAGAGGCTGCTGGTTTGGGTTTCGTGATGAAAACACCGGCGGCGCCCATCGCGACCAGGATAATTCCCAGGTAAAAGCCATTACTTGCCTTGCCGAAGAGCTTGCCGATCCACATCGAAACCAGCGTGTTGATAACCGGGGCTCCACCAAACACGATCGGCATGACATAAATTGGATCGCCACCACTGGTCAGTGCCGTGATAATTCCCAGTGCCCCGAGAGCTCCAAGGGTACCGGCACCGATTCCAAAGATAAAACCATCCTTGGTCCACTCTCCCTGTTCTCCCCTGGTCCGCAGCATGGCCACCGGGATGATCACCGCGATCAGGAAGTAAGCAATACCAACGCAGAGCAACTGCGCCCAGGAGCTGTTTCCCATGCTTGCCTTGCTGGCATGCAGGATCGGTCCATAAGAACCCCAGCAGAGGACGGTCAGCCCGGCAAATGGCAGTGATGCGGCAATACTTCTCACGTTTTATTCTCCAGGACACCGTCGGTGGATCGGCTGGACCTGTGTGATCCGCCTGGCCGGTGTTGTGAAAACAAGTGTACTCGATTCCACATTTGTTTTGCACTCTCCCTTGTTTGGCCCACGATCCGATTCCCTTTCAGCTCTCCTCGCCTGCCATGAAAATGTTTTCTCCCAGTGCCTCCAGCAGTGGATCGTCCTCCGCTTCACAGAAGCCAAGGTGCAGGTGTCGCCGCCAGCCCTCGGCAGCCTGGAAACGGCCGGAGATATCCCCCAGTTCCGTATCCAGGTCCTTCATCGTTTGCAGGTAGGAATCCAGGCCCTGGCTTTCATCAAGCCATTGTTTCTGGCTTTGATGGCAGCGGAGCATGTCCCATTTTTTCCGGCCCACCGGTTCCACGTTGACAAAGTACTGCGGCAGGACGAGCTGGCCGAGTGGATCCCGGTGCGAGTAGGGCTGGGCGTGGTAGAGGGTGACCGGATCCGCGTATGCCTCGCGAGGTGGCTGGACCGGGAAATTCGGCATCCCCCGGCTGAAGGCAGCTGTCACAGCCAGCCGGCAGGCATTCATATGGTCCTCCATGTAGTCACTCGGCCCATGGGTCAGCACGATCGTCGGCTGGACCAGCCGGATAACCGAGGCGACCTGGGCCAGGGTCGCCTGGTCATAGAAGATCTCCAGGTCACGACAGATGCTTTCGTGGAACTCGGCCCCGATCGAAGCCGCTGCCTGCCGGGCCTCGTCCTGGCGGATCCCGGCAATTGTCGCGGCATCCATTTCGGTCGAACCGCAGCAGCCGTTGGCCAGGTTCATGTAATGCAGCCCATAACCGGCCTCTCCAAGCAGCACCAGGGTGCCGGCCATCAGGAACTCGATGTCATCCGGGTGGGCAGCGATCGCCAGGACATTTCTTGCCGACATGACGAGTCCCTTCTTTTTACTAGTCGCCCCGCAGGGCAGGGAGGATCGGGGCCCGCAGTGTCGCGCGGACGGCCAGCAGCCCGCTGGCAAGACCGACGGCCAGGATAATGGCCAGCATCACGGCCAGGTCCAGGCCCGGCGCTGCCGCACCCCCGAAAACAACATGCGGCAGCACGGCGAAAAGGGCAGCCAGGGCACCTGTGGCCAGGCCACCGAGCAGCAACAACATGTTCTCCAGCAGGATCATCCGTGCCAGGCGGCTTCCTGGAAATCCGGCACTCCGCATCAGGGCCAGTTCGGACCGCCGCTCGAGGATATTCCTCAGCTGCACCGTGGCCAGGCCGAATGTGCCCAGCAGCATGCCAAGCGCTCCCAGGCTCTGGAATGTGCTGAGGTAGGTATTCTGGACGGCGAGCAGGGAGGCAAGCCGCTTGGGGGCACTCTGCACATCCAATCCCTGGTCGCCGAGCCGGTCCTCCAGGATGGCATGGTGCCTTGTGCGCTTGTCGGGAGGGGACTGGACGAGGAAATACCGGTAACCACTGATGGTGGGAAAATGACGCTGGAAATCCGCTTCGCCGATGAGCAGGCTTCCCTGCAGAACACTGTTTACAAGCAGGCCGCTGACACGGAAGTGGATCACCTGGTCGTTGTCATAGGTGATCGGGAAAACTTGACCGACCCCCCCCATCAGTTTCAGGGAGAACATGGCGGTGTTCTTGTCGAGCACGACCGGAAGCGGGTCCTGCTCGCTGCCCTGGTGGGTGGTGCCCCCCGAATCCAGCAGCCGCCAGGAATTGGTGATATCCTCCTCCCCCGCTTCACTACCTGCCCAGCGGAAAGCGGCATCCTTTTTCACGTTGTTAAAATACTCGACCATCGACCGGGTGACTCCCAGTACCTGGGGCTCGGAAGCCTGGTACATGTTGTTGCAGCTTGCATCATCCCCGGGTTTCCATCGCAGCGGGATGATGGTGCAGTCTTCCAGCTCCCTGGCATGATCCTCGCCCAGCACGCGCCCTCGCACGATGGGATCGGCCAGGTTGTCATAGATCGGGACAGAACTGGTGGCGATCCCGTCAAATCCACCGGTCCCATTCTCATTGACGCCGAGCCGGAAGGCCCCCATCGAGAGGACCAGGAAGCTGGCGGTAGCCATCAGGCCAATGGTCATCGTGCTGCGCTGTGGATTGCGGCCGGCATTCCGGGTGGCCAGTCGAAAAAGCACGGGTGGGTCTGCCAGGGAACGTACCGGGGATCCCTGTCGCCTCAGCCGGGAGCGTATCACCAGCAGCAGGCCGACCAGGATCGCCGCCCCGGCTCCCACAAATGCCCCCGCCTGTCCTTCACTTCCCATCGCCGTTGCCATCTGTGGCTGGGCTGCCAGGATGGCCAGGGCGACGCCGACCAGGAAGCAGAGTCCGGTTGTGATCGAGAGCCAGCGTGGGGGCCTGCCCCGTGTCGGCACGGAAGCCTCCCCGGCCTGGCCAGAGAGCAGCTGCCGAACGGGAGTCTTTCGGCTTCGCCAGACGGACCATGCGATCGTGATCATCGAAATCACGGTTCCCATCCCTGCCCCCAGCAGCAGGCTCCGCGAAGTCCAGTGGAAATCAAGAAACGGTGTCGATATGGCCCCGACCCACCAGCTGCGAAGGCCGGCCAGCATCAGCATGGCGTAGCCAACGCCGGCGGCGACGCCCAGCAGGCTGCCAAGGATGCTGACCAGGATATTCTCCGCAACCAGCATCCGTCCAATCCGGCGACCCGGGATGCCGACCGCCATCAGCGTGCCGGTCTCGCTCGATCGCTGCTGCATGCCGAGCTTGAAGAGCAGGCTGACAAGCATCAGGGCCGCGGCAATCACGAACAGGCTGAGCGCGAGAAACAGCATGTCGAAGGGTGTTGTGCCCCGCGAGGCATCCAGCCCGTTTCGCTTGACCGGTGAAAACTCAAAACCCAGTGTCTTCTCCATCTCTCGCCCATTCTGCACGAACGTGGAGGCCAGCTGCTGACCCTCCCATGGCTGGCAAATCTCTGCCGGTCGCGTTCCATCATGCAGGAAAGGGAGGATGCGAATGGAGGTGAGTTTGCCAAAGCGGCTTCCCCAGAGTCGCTGGCCGGTTGCCAGCGAGACGTAGGCCTTGGGAGTTGTACGATGGTTGTTCCAGAAATCGTCATCCGGACCCCGGATCCGGTGGACGAGCGGGAAGGGCAGGTCCCAGTCATTAATAGACCGCTGGTCGGTGACCCCGGGAACCTCGGGCGTCAGGCTGGCGTCATTGGCCAGCGTGGGGGGCTTGTCAAAGAGCGCCTTGCGGTTGCGGCCGTAAGGACGCGACGGCTCCTCCAGCCGGACAATGGCCGTGACCTGCAGGTCGACGAACCGCTCGACATTTTTTCCATGGGTCGTCTCCGGCTCAAAGTACTCGACCCGGATCCAGTCTCCTGCGGCTGCTTCCAGGTCACGGGCCAGCCAGCTGGTGAGGATGATCTCGTCATCCCCGGCAGGGACCATTAGCTGGCCGTCGTCATCCTGGAGCGGCCCCAGCGTTTCGATGGAATCCACCGCGGCGATAAGCGAGTAGGGGACAAGCCCCTCCGGATCGTCCTTCCTCTTCCCCGGGACCAGTCCGGAACTCTCCTGTGCGTGCTGATCGGGGTCGACCTTGAAGATGGCATTGGCCAGGTACGTCAGCACGCCCTGCCGGGTGTGTTTCTCAAATGCCTGCTCCGCGACCGCGACCACGTCATCGTCCAGCATCATGCGGGTACTGGAGAGGCTAAAGTAGGAGAGCACGACCTGGGGATCCTTGTCCTCCTGCTGCCAGGAAAGATCAACCGGGGTGATCAGCAGGCCCTGGTCCTCGAGGGTCGGCTGGAGCATGCCGGCCAGCTGCCGGCTTGCCTCCATGCCGGGCGGATGCGACGGATCCTTGCCGGAGACCAGCAGGGCATTTGCCAGCCCTTCCTGGCGAAGTTCATCCTGCAGCATGGAGAGGTCGACAAAAGCATTTCGTGGCAGGGACTGGCTTGCTCGCAGGTCGAACCTGCCGAGGCCGCGGGCGGGGATCACCTGGACGACCTCCAGCCGCGGGATGCTGCGGACCGAGTCCTCGCTGTCGCCCAGCGGGCTGTCCGGGCTGATCTCCTGAAGTTCCGGCAACCGGAGTGTTACCTCATCTCCGATGCTGACGCCAAGTTCCTCGGCGAGGGGCTGGTTGAGGATGATCTGCTGGGGGCCGAGCTGTGGTGGATGACTTTCACCGGCGGTATCCAGCAGCCAGAAATCCGGTGAGATTCCCATCACCAGCACGTTCCCGGCCCGGGAGACCTGCTCCTGGGGTATCGCCTCGATGGTTCCCTGGGGAAACAGGATCGCCGCTTCCGACTGGCTGTAGTGATCCTCGAAACCAGGAGAGGAGGCCAGTTCCCCGGCCAGCTCAACCCGGAAAAAACGGTCGACGATGAGAATTTCATCAATCCTGCCAAGTCGGTCGAGGGTCAGCGTGCGGAGTGATCCTCGCATCGAGTCCCCGATCAGCAGGGCACCGGTAAGGACCGCCGTCGCCGCGGCGACCCCCAGGGCCACGGCACAGTTGATGCGCCAGTGGTGAAGAAGGCTGCGGATCACGTAACGCCAGGCATTCATCCAGCCGGGGTTCCCTTCCGGGATCAGGGATTAACAAGTTTTCCATCATCCAGCCGGTACTGTCGGTCGAGCATGCCGGCCAGTTCCAGGCTGTGGGTCACGACCACCAGCATCATCTCCTCCTGCTCGTGCATCTCCAGCAGCAGGCTGCCGATCTGGCGGGCGTTCGTCTGGTCGAGGTTGCCGGTCGGTTCATCTGCCAGAAGCAGTGTTGGCTGGTGAATGAGCGACCGGGCGACTGCCACCCGTTCACGCTCTCCCCCGGAAAGTTCTGCCGGGCGATGCTCTATCCGGTCGGCCAGGCCGACTCGCTCGATCAACTGCCGGGCTCGCTGCATGCAGTCCTGGTCGGGCCGGCCATTGGCGATGGCCGGGATGAGCACGTTTTCCAGGATCGAGAGCTGGGGAAGCAGGTGATGATCCTGGAAGATAAAGCCGATATTCTGGTTCCGAAAGTGGGCCAGTGCCTGGTCATCGAGTGTGAATGGATCGATCCCGTCCAGCTGCATGTTTCCGCCACTGGGGGTATCGAGCGTACCGAGAATATGAAGCAGCGTGCTCTTTCCACATCCACTCGGCCCGGTGACAGCCACGGTCTCGCCGGCCGAGACCTGCAGGTCGATTCCCCTGAGAACCTGGATTGGTTCACCGCGGGTGGGAAAATCCCTGGTCAGACCGGAAATTTCAAGCTTTGACATCGTGCAACCATCGCTAATGGTCGTGCTGGGTGGCGGTGAGCAGGGCACAGGTTCCGATCCCGTAGAACGTGTACTCGACATCTGCCTGTTCATCCCAGGCAGCACCGAAAAATCCGCCGCTGGGCTGCTTTAAAGAACTAGCGTACCGTAAAGCAGCGGCATCGTCGATCATCTCCAGGGCACCCAGGTCGCCAAGTGTCAGCAGGCCGGTGAAGGTGCTGAGCAGGTCGGCAATCGGGATCCGCGTGTTGGCTCGCATGCCCCCTTCATCGGTTTGCATCTGGGCCAGGAAGTGGGCAGTCCGCCGACCGGTCTCCTCCTCCAGCGCATCGAGAATCTGCAGCGCGGCAATCGCCGCGGCAGTGGGATTGGTGCCGGCACGTTTGCTGGCACGGATTTCATGAAACCCCCCCTCCTCGGCCTGCTGGGAAAGAAGAAATTCCACCAGCCTTTCGGGTTCAGACGCGGGCCGCCCCACGAGCTGCTGGCAGAGCAGGACCAGGAACGAATGGTAGGTGCTGCTGGCCATCCCCTCGGCGGCCTTGGCATAACCACCGTCATCCCGCCGCAGTTGTTCGAGCTGGCCGGCCACCCGGTCGGGCCAGCCTGGATCCGCTCCCTCGTAAATATTGATGCCGGAGGCCGAGTCGAGCAGGGCCGCGGCATAGAGGAGCGAAAAAAAATCGACATTCGCCACCTCTCCCTGGAGCTGCTGCCGGAGATAGCCGGCAGAGCGAGCAGCAAGGTCCCCATGAAGTTCGCCGAGGATTGCCAGGCCACGCAGTGCAAAGCTGGTGTAATAGAGGTCACTGCCTCCCTCGCGACCGGCAAATCCCCCGTCCGGCTGCTGGGCGGTGATCAGGAAGTCGGCAAGCTGGCGGCGATCATCCTGGGGGAACTGGCCGATACCGGTTGCCAGCCGAACAGTCAGTTCTTCCAGGTAAAATGCCATGACGGTGGGATCAGGTGTCCTGGTCGGAATCCTGGTACTGCAGGAGCTTCTCGGCCAGGCCGGGGGGGATGTCGATGGATTGGGGAGGCTGTCCGGGCATGAGTCGGCAGCAGACCGAGACAATCTGGCCACTGGCGAGCATCTCGTCATCACGGTGAAACTGGCACTCGTAGGTCACACTGCTACGTCCCAGCCGGGCAACCTGGAGGGTGATCGTCAGCAGATCCTCAAAGCGTGCAGTCCGCGTGAAGTCACAGCTGGCCGAAACGCGAGGCCAGCTGACAGTTCCCTCCTCGTCCTCGGTATGGATGCTGGTACCAAGTTCTCTCAGCAGCGCATGCTCTGCCTGTTCCATGAAGCGGAAGAAAGCGGTGAAGTGCATCATGCCGCCAGCATCGGTATCGCTGAACTCGACGCGCCGACTTGTCTGGTAGGTCGTCGCCATGAACAGGAACCGGGAAGGACGGGTGATCAGTCGCCTGTATAGGACAGGAGCCCCATGAACCGTGCGCGCTTGATGGCAGCCGTTACCGCATGCTGGCTGGCAGCCGAACAACCGGTCTTGCGTCGACCGACGATGCGGCCATGCCGGTTCACGAGCTTTTTCAGGAAATCCACGTCCTTGTAGTCCACGTGCATCGGCCGTGGCCGTTTGCCGTCAACGAAGAGGGGATCCTTTTTGCGAGCCGTTGGCTTGTTTCGCTTCCGTGAAGGTGTCCGCTTTTTGCGTGCGCCGCCAAATCGTGCCATGGTTTTTTACCTGCGTATTAACCCGTATTTCACCTCCCCAAGGCCCGGGATGGCCTCCTGGACGTGTCCTCACGAGAGGACAACGGGGGAGGGGGAACAAGTCATTCTAAGACAAAACCCCTGCCACGCAAGGCGGCAGCGGCTTAACTCCCGGCCTGCTTGTCTTTTCCGGCAGGGAAAAAGAGGGCCAGTGTCTGGTCACTCGGTGGACGGGTGAGGAGCGAAACCCCGACCAGGGCGACTGTCGAGAGAAGAAAAATTGTGGCGACCGGAAGCATCTCCAGGAACTTGTATTTCAAGTCCGGTGGGTAACCCGCCCTGGAAAAGAAATAGATCCAGCTGCCGACCGTCACCAGCAGGCTGGCGTAGGCCCCGGCCCGGGTCAGTTTCTTCCAGTAGAGCGAGGCCACGACAAGTGGAACCAGGCCCGTGAATCCGGTGAAACACCAGATCGCCAGGTCAAATATTCCTGGTGGCTTCAGCAGGCTGATCAGGTAAGTGACCACCACGATGCCGACGATAAAGAGCCGCGCCAGGAGAACTACCTGCCGATCACTGTAATGATCACGGCCCTTGATCTCCAGCATGATGTCATTGGTAAACATCGTTCCCAGGCAGAGGAACTGGCTGTCAAGCGAGGACATCACGGCGGCCAGGATTCCGGCGGCCAGCAGGCCGGAGAGGACGGGGCCGGAGAGTTTGGCCACCATGATCGGCAGGACCGAGTTGACACTCTCAAGATCCGGAGGAATCAGTGGTTCCCCGTTAGCCATCAACGCCGAGGTGGCCCAGGTTCCGACCAGGACACATGGTACCCAGACAATGGCGATAAAAATCGGGTGGACAATGATCGGCAACTTGAAAGTGCTGGCGCTGCGTGCCGTCAGCCAGTGCTGGAAAATGTGTGGGAACATGGCTGCCGAGAGCGGGATCAGCAGGTAGCTCATGAAGAACAGGCTCTTGAAGACCGGCGGTCCCATCGTCAGTTTTTCCGGATGGGCCTCTTGAACCTGTCGCGTGGCCGCTACCAGTCCCGCCCAGATCCCCTCCCCCCCGCCAAGCTCGTTGGCGATGACCAGGAAAGCAACCAGTCCCAGGACCATGAAGATGACCGTTTGAAAGGCATTGGCCCAGGCGGTTCCGCGCATCCCCCCGGAAAAGACATATGTCAAAACCACGGTACAGATCATCAGCGAACCGAGCCAGTCCGGGACGATCTGCGTGATTCCATGAATCACCGCACCGCCGCCGAGAATACCAATCAACAGGTAGGGGATCACAAGCAGCACCAGGACGACAAACAGGAGGGTGCCAAAGTTGCGGCTTTCGAGCCGCTGGCGAAAGTACTCGACCTGGGTCGTGTAACCGTTACGGCGTCCGATCGACCAGATCTTGACGCCAACAAGGAAAAAGCAGAGCGAGTGGATAATCCCGCTGGAAGAGGCCATCAGGGCATAAACACCGACACCCCACTGAAAGGACTTGCCGGTGGATCCCACCAGCGCAAAGGCCGTCATGGTCGTCCCGAAGAGGGAGAGAAGAAGCAGGACCGGGCCGATCGAGTGGCTGGCCAGCATGTAGTCTTTGGCCGTCCTCCGGGAGAACCTGTTGGCCAGCGTGCCGCAGAGCAGCAGCAGGACCAGGTAGCCGATGATGATCGCCAGGGGGGTCATGAATCACCCTCCCCGGGGGAAGGGGTGTCCAGATCTACCGGCCAGGCGAATTTCACCACCAGGATCCAGGCCCCGGCGGTCGCCAGGGAGATCACAAGGTGGTAGCCCAGCACACCGGGAATAAATCCCAGGTAGAGCTTTTCACTCTGCCATGGGAACGTGCACTGGTGCAGAACCACGAGCAGGCAGATCAGGATCCAGGCGACGTATTTCATCTTTGGGCTGCCATCGGAACAAACAGGATTTGTTCAAGATAGACAACCGACCGCCAGATGGAAAGTGAAACCGGCCTCTGTAATCGCCGGCCTACCAGGGTCCGCGGACATAATAGTAGCCAAACTGCCGCGTGTTGCTTGGAATAGCGGGCCTGGACCGGAAGCGGCTTGTGGCTCCCGTCACGCTGCCAGGATAAGCTGTTTCGAACTGGCTGCGAAGCGGCACCATCTGCGAGGATGCAACTCCCCAGCCCTGCGAACGCATGGTGTTGGCGTTTGGCGGAACAACGATCGCGATCGGCTGGCCATAGTTGGGATGGGCGTAATGGCCGTGCCAGGTCCCCACGTTGTGATGTCCGGGCGCGAAGACGCGGCGGAGTTTCATTGCCGGGCCTTCGGCCTGTGCCATGTCGGCCTGCAGCAGCAGGGCCGTCGCGATAACGGCGAGTCCGAGGATGAACTTCTTCATGATAAAATTCCTTTCCAAGGGGGGGGCAGCTGTGAATACTCTTTCAAGGGAAACGGATTGTGGACAGCATGGATCGCTTACCAGATCCAGCCCAGCAGGGGTGGGGCCACCGGCCCACTCCACCAGATGACTCGCGTGCGAGTCAGTCCGCGGCCGCCATCGTAATAGCGATAGTAAGTGCGGTTGTGGCGGTAGAGCATCTCGTGGGGCATCAGTGGCTCATAGGTGCCATAGGTATGACCTACCAGCGGCGGTACCTGTACCGGAGCGGTATAAAGTGGGGCGGAAACCCCACCAGGGTTGCTGGGGGCATAGTAATTCTGGAAAAGCCGGGTACGGCTTGGTGCCCATCGGGCAGCCTGTGTGACGGGCTGGTCGTCACTGGATATCGTGATCCGGACGGCGTTTTCCTCGGCGGTGGCTGGTCCCAGTAACAGGGTGGTGACAAGTGCGATTGCGAGTGTGAGTGTTCGTAACATCAGTATCGCTCCTCCCCTTTGCATGGGGATATCGATGGTTTTCTCTTGTTGATCCTGATTCCCCATACCACGAACTGCAATAGTGCAACGAAATGTCATGGTAAAAAACGGGCAATCCGGCAGGTCCAGGCAACACGGTGTCACCATTGGATAATTCGGTTTTCACCAATCAGGCGAGTGAGTCTTTGTTTATGCTATCGAACAATTATCGGGGATAACCGGACATGGAAAGAAATCTGGCTGGGAACAGGGTGGTGTAATCGATATAATCCGCAGACTCTAACGGGGACCACAGGGACGTGGTCTTGAAGACCTCACGGTTGGCGGTGATGAATCTCCGCCAGGACCGGTTCGGGTAAAGGAGTATCCCGATCACTGCCATGGTGAAAAGCAACCAGAAAGCGAAGCCAGCCCGCCGCCGACGCCGCTCGACGGCCCAGAGCATGGCCAGCAAGCAGCGCTCGATTTCCGTCAGCGAGTTCTTTGCCAAGAACCGGCACCTGCTTGGGTTCGATAACCCCCGCAAGGCACTGTTGACGACCGTCAAGGAAGCGGTTGATAACTCGCTTGATGCCTGCGAGGAAGGGGGGATCCTGCCGGAAATATGGGTCCATATCGAGCAGGTGAAGAACGACCGTTTCCGGGTTGCGATCCAGGATAACGGTCCGGGAATCATGAAGAAGCAGATCCCCCTTATCTTCGGAAAACTGCTTTATGGATCCAAGTTTCACAGGCTCCGGATGAGTCGTGGTCAGCAGGGAATTGGGATCAGCGCGGCCGGCATGTACGGCATGCTCACCACCGGTCAGCCAGTGAAGATTGTCTCCAAGATCCCTCGCAAGGACTTTCATTACTACGAGATCCAGATCGATACCAAGACAAATAACCCCGAGATCCTCAACGGGCGCGGGGACGGGGTCGACATTCCCTCCAAGAACCGCGAAAGAGATTTTGCCAAGTACAAGATCGACTGGGTGTCGTATTACGATGCCGTGGAGGAGGAAGATTCTGTCGAGGTCGTCAGTGGCACACGGGTGACGATCGAGCTGGAGGGCAAGAACCAGCGAGGCCGGGGGAGCGTGGAGGATTACCTTGAGCAGACCGCCATCGCCAATCCCCATGTAACACTGCATTACCAAAGCCCGGACGGAGAACCACGGACCTACGCCCGGTCCTCCACCGAGCTCCCGGTGGAACCCAAGGAGATCAAGCCGCATCCCTATGGGGTCGAGCTGGGACGCCTGGTAACGATGCTCAACGAGGTCAAGAACGGGACCATTAGCCAGTTCCTGACCCAGTCCTTCTCCCGGGTTGGGCCTGCCGTGGCGAGGAGAATCTGTGAAGCGGCCGAGGTCAGCACGCGGTCGTCGACCAAAAAAATAGGCCGCAGCCAGGTGGAGAGCCTTTACGATGCAATCCAGGTAACCAAGATCAAGAACCCGAAGACGGACTGTATCAGCCCGATTGGCGAGGAGCTGCTGATCAAGGGCCTGCACCAGGTTGTCCCTGGAGAGTTTTACACGGCCGCCACCCGTCCGCCCGCGGTCTACCGTGGGAACCCCTTCCAGATCGAAGTTGCTCTTACCTACGGTGCAGGAACAACGGCACAAAAAGTCTCCCTGGAACTGCTGGAAAGGCTGCTCAGGGAGAGTGATGCTCGAACGATCAGGCAGTTCCTGGTCAATACATTTGACGGGCTGGGCAATGGCGCGGCAGAGAAGATCATCAAGGAGGCGGAAATTGGCAGTCGCCAGTCCCCCGGCAAGCTTGCAGCGAAGCAACTTGAAGAACTTCACCTGGCCATGCGAAACGTCAATGTCTCGGAAGGTCAGAGCATGCAGGTACTGCGGTATGCCAACCGGGTCCCGTTGCAGTTCAAGCAGCGTGATTGTGCCATTACCCAGGCGGTGATGGCGGCCAACTGGCGACCTTATGGACTCAGCCAGTCCCGCGGATCACTCCCCAGCGGCCCGGTCACCCTGATGGTCCACATGGCCAGTGTCTGGGTGCCGTTTACCAGCGAGTCGAAGGAAGCGATTGCCGGCTACCCTGAAATCGAGAAGGAACTGCGGCTTGGACTCCAGGCAGTCGGCCGCAAGCTGAAAATGTACATGGGCCGTCGCAAGAAGGCCAAGCAGCAGGGGGACCGTCGCAGCGTCTTTCTGCGGTACCTGAAAGAAGTTGCCGGTGCTGTCCGCGAGATCAACGGGGCAGATGAAAAAGCCCTTTATGAAAAGCTGCTCAAGGTGGCCGAGCGAATCACATCGGCAGCGGATATCCGCATGAACGACCGGGGCAAGATCATTGATACAGAAGACTACGGGGAGAACGTGCTGATCGTGGAGCAGGACGTGGAGCAACTACTGGCTGGTGAGGAGAAGGAAGACCAGGCGACCCTGTTCGAGTAGCCTCCCAGGATCCGTTTGTAGAAAACCAGGAAAGACGATGGCAAAGAAGAAACCGGCACGCCGCAAGAAAAAATCCAGGCTCAATGCCCGGGATACCAAGACCATGGGATCGCTGGTTGCGATGGCTGACAAGGTGGTCCAGACGGCATCCCGCAGCCGGGCGCCCCACCTGGATATTCCCTCTCGATCGCTCTCGAACGTCAAGTACAACAAGAGTCGCAAGATCCTGGAGATGGGGTCATCCACGAATCGCCGGGAACTGTTTAACCTGTCCCAGGCCCGCAGTTACATGCAGACCCTGCTGGTCGGGAGTGGCTGCAAGCAACTGATTGAACAGGGCAAGACCACCAGCATTCGAGGACTTTACTACCTGCTCAAGCACACTATCGAGGGAGCTCGCGAGGATACCTTTGATGACCAGTCCGATTGTGACCCGATCATCGAGGATGTTGAGGTGGCACTCAATGCACTCCGTGAGGAACTCCATGTCTACGCCTCCAACCGCGGTGCCATGGTCGGGAATATCATCGTCAATGACAGCGGGGATGAAATTGACTGCAGCCGCATGGGGAGCGGGGGGTACGCCATCCCCTCGATCGTGGAGCCGGACGTGATGAAATTCATCAAGTGCGATGCGGATTTTATCCTGCACGTTGAAAAAGACACTGTCTGGCGGCGGTTCAATGAGGACAAGTTCTGGAAGAACCACAACTGTATTCTCACGCATGGTAATGGACAGCCACCGCGAGGTGTTCGTCGGTTGCTTTTCCGGCTCAGCAAGGAACTCAAGCTACCGGTCTATTGCCTGCTCGATAATGATCCCTGGGGCTATTACATCTACAGCGTGATCAAGCAGGGATCCATTAACCTGGCCTTTGAATCCCGCCGGATGGCTATCCCCGGCTGCAAGTTCCTCGGCCTCAGGAGCATCGACTTTGAACGCTGCGACCTCTCGCCCAGCGTGACGATCCAGCTCAGTGATAATGACATCAAGCGGGCAAACCAGATTGCCAAGTACCCCTGGTTTGAGAACAAGAAGCGGTGGCAAAAAGAAATCCACAAGATGCTCGACAACGGCTTCAAGCTGGAAGTGGAATCGCTGATCAGCAAGCAGATCAGCTACGTCACCGAGGAGTATGTTCCCGAGCGGCTCAAGGCCGGGGATTTTCTTGATTGACCCGCTGCGACCTACGTGCGGGCAAGAATAAAGACCACGTCCTCGCTTCGCCCATCCAGCTCGATCGGATGGTCCGGGTCGTACTGGAAGTCGTAGCTGGCCTCGATGCGAAAAACCCCGCTTTGTTCGACCAGCTCCCGGAACTGGTCGAGCGTGTAGGTGCGAAAGGAAAACCTGTCCTGGACCTGCCTGTGGGTGGTGGGGGTCCAGATGTCATAGGTCATGCCGTAGTCTTCCCGCCGACCGGCAAGATCCCGCTCTGTCAGCCAGATACGTGCCTGCACCGCCAGGTGCCCTCGCCTGGCAGACCACGATTCGTTGTCCACTGGAGCTTGCTCGGTCGGTGAGAGGTGCAGGCCGAGCACGTAGATGCCGCCGGGAGCCAGTGAGCGAGCGACCGCCTGCAGGTGGGAGAGCGCCGGCTGGTGATCCAGGATATGGCGAAAACTGTTGATCGTGTTAAAGGCGGCGTCGATGGGCCGGGAGACCTCGAAGTCACACATGTCACCGACCCAGGCCGGCCTGCCGAAGCCGTGATGCTCAAGGCGATGGTTACAGTAGTCGACCATTGCCGGTTTCAGATCCAGGCCACTGACCTGGTACCCGGTGCGGGCAAGTCGAAAGAGCAGCCGACCGGTTCCACAGGCCGGTTCAAAAACGGTTTTCACAGGGTGTCCCATGTGCTTCTGGAACATGGCCACCAGGAAATCCCGCTCGGCCTTCCAGTCGGATCCGTAAACCAGGTCGTAGTAGCGGGGATAATCGTAGAACGTGCCGGGCAACTGTTCAGGCATGGGGAATCCGCAGGTGTGGCAGGATTACTCCACCTGGCCTTCCATGGTTTCAATCAATTGCCGGGCCCGGTCGTCGACCGTCACGGACTCCTGCTTGTTGAAATCGAACATCACCGTGATGCAGCTGCCGTCCGATACCACCGCCTGGTGGGTGAGGCTGTAGATCGCGTGTTCCATGGTCATGCTCTTGCTTCCCACCCGGGCAATCCGGCAGGCGGAAAGGATGGTGTCCGGGAACGTGAGCTGCTCACGGTAATCCAGGGTGACGTGGGCCAGGATGGGCCGTAGCCCCTCCTCCTCCAGGTCCCCAAGCTTGCTGTGGTGAAAGTAGGTCAGGCGCGCGGTCTCAAACCAGCGCAGCGAGACCGTGTTGTTGACGTGCTGGTAGGCATCCTGGTCTCCCCACTCGACAGGGATCTGGATCACGACCGGGTAGATTTTCAGCAGCCCAGGTTTCTGGGCGTTTTCCAGCAGTTCCATGATTCGTTTCCACTTCCAGGATGGACTACCTGTCGAAGGCGTAGGTGATGCGGATGTTTCGCAGTTCGGCACTCGTGTTCCAGCTGGCGATGCCGAGTGGCCGCATCGGCTCCTGCTCCCACCAGATGGAGAACTTGTTGTCACCGGTTTTCATGTCGACCATCCGGTTCCCGTCAATCCAGGCCTGGAGCCTGGTGCCGGTCACCCGCACGCGGATGTGATACCACTGGTCCTGCGTGACCTCCAGGTACCCGGTGGTCTCGTTTTCCACCGCCGACATGTTGTTGATGTTGGACATGCCAACCACACCCCCTCCCCATCCACCGACGAT
This sequence comes from uncultured Pirellulaceae bacterium, assembly GCA_964476375.1. Classification (GTDB taxonomy): domain Bacteria; phylum Planctomycetota; class Planctomycetia; order Pirellulales; family Pirellulaceae; genus SAT2750. The sequence goes on along the minus strand of CAYYZW010000320.1, from coordinate 36,282 downwards.
AAAGGAGCAGTAGGTTTCACCGATCGGAAATGTCAGGCCACAAAAGAAATCACTTCCATCGGTACGCCTGGCGTCCAGGGAAATCTCGTAGTCGGTGCGGGGCAGTTCGCCGTTGAAGTGAATACCGGTCGCGGGGCGGCCCTGGCCGAGCGCGATCACGCCGTCCTTGACCTTGACTTCCCCGTGGCTCTTGAAATCAAATTTTTCAGCGGCTTTCCAGGACCCCATCTGCCTGCCATCAAACAGCAGGGTGGAACCGGCCAGTGGAGAACGCCTCTGGAGCGAAACGCGGTGGCTGACCGCGTAATGGCTGTGCTTTGGAAGGTGATCTTCCTCGGGCGAGGAGCGGCTGATCGAAATAGCCGAAAGGTTACCAGCCAGGTTCTTTTCCTCCATCCGCAGCCGCAGGTGCACGTGGTAGGGTGCCCTGTCGGTATCGGTGGTATCCAGGTTGCCCTCGAAGCGGCCCCAGAGGAATCCCTGTTCGAAACGCACGTCATTGACCAGGGCCTTCAAGCGAGTACCGAGCTGGGCATGGATGTCCCCGTCGGGTTGGATCCAGAGCGACATTGGTCGAGTGCCCTCGTGGGTGAAGACCTCTCCCTGCCAGAATCCGGCCAGCTCCTTGCCAGGCGTGAACTGGGCCGGAGGCTGTTCCACAGGATCCTTTCGCTCGGCTCTCCGCTTTGCCTTGCCATAGTCCGGCAGCAGTGCTGCGAATGCCTCGCTGACGACCCGGAAAGGAAGGTCCGACCGGGTGTTGGTAAGAGCGATCACCGCGATTTTCTCGCTGGGGATCATGGCCAGCTTGGTCCGCACGCCCGGCATGCCCCCCGTGTGGCTGACAACGCGATAGCCATGCTGGTTCTCATCAATACGCCAACCGACCCCGTAACCACTGTCCGCGTCCATCGCCGCCGTGGGAACCTGCATGGCATCTACCAGGGTGTCCTCAAACAACGCCTGCTGGTCGTCCAGGGGGCTGTTCATGTGGAAAAGGGCAAAACGCGCCAGGTCATGGGCGCTGGAGTAAACCGCTGAGGCCCCGTCGTGATCAAAAAGATAATAGGGAATGGGCTGGCCCGAGGGGTCATAGCGGACCGCCACCTCCAATGGGGTGCCGTTGTCCGGTGCATGGACCGAGGTGTTCTTCATGCCGAGTGGCGAAAAGACATGCTGCTGCATGAACTCGGCATACGGCATACCGGATTTTCGATGAATGATGTGATCCAGGATGCCGTAGCCCAGGTTGGCGTACTGGTAGACCTCGCCGGGAGGAGTGACCAGGACGCCGTAGCGGCGGATCGACTCGTCCCGGTCCGGGACCGGGTGCGACTGGTCCTCGTAAAAGAACTGGTAATGAAGTGGCAGGCCGGACGAGTGGTTTGCGACCTGGCGAATGGTTGCCTCCCCGCCCCGGTCACCCGGCCCGGTGAGCCTGGCATCCCCCAGGTGATCGTTGGCGCGGTCATCCAGCTTCAGCTTCTGCTGGCTCACCAGCAGCATCAGTCCGGTCGCCGTGATGGGCTTGGAGATGGAGGCCAGCGAGTACATCGTATCGGGAGTTGCCTCGATTTTTTTTTCCCGGTCGGCAAGCCCAAAACCCTCCTGCCAGCGGATCTTTCCATCCTGGACGACTGCCACCGTCAGGGATGGCAGGTTCTCGTTCTTGACCGCCTCGCGAATCATGGTGCGAACGTCATCCAAAGGATCGTCTGCAGCGGACGTGCTGTTCATGTTCAATCCGCCATTCAGAGGCACGCTGAAAAGTGCCAGCAGGAAGTAAAAACGCAATGCCATGACCTGTTCCCGTTGTGGGGAGAAGTGGAATGCCCTGTTGACGCATTGTAACAACGATCCGGTCCCTCCGTGCGTGTGCCAGGATCCTGTCAGCGGTGACGGCATCTGTCGACTGGGCCAGCTTGATAGTCAGGTGACCCGCACCCTGAGCGGGTCACCGCCCAGGCCAAGCAGCAGGTTCTCCACCGAGATCTCGGCCATCTGCTGGCGTGTCTGCTCCGTGGCACTTCCCAGGTGGGGTGCGATAGTGACATTCTCCAGCCCGAGCATCGGATGGTCCCGCGGCAGTGGCTCCGGATCGGTCACGTCCAGGCCAGCATGGTAGATCGATCCTTCCGCAAGTGCCTCGGTCAGCGCGTCGGTATCGACAACTCCCCCGCGGGCCACGTTGACCAGTGCGGCTGTCGGTTTCATCAAATCGAGCTCCCGCTTTCCAATCAGCTTCTCGGTATCGGCTGTCAGTGGGCAGCTGAGAATAACATAATCGGACTGCTCAAGAAGCTCGTCCATCGAGACGTAGCGGGCATCGATCTCCTCCGGCAGGTCGGTCCGCTCGGTACGATTGTGGTAGAGGATCGTCATGTCAAACCCCCCGGCCCGCCGTGCGATCTGCAGGCCGATTCTCCCCAGTCCGATGATCCCGATGGTCGAGCTATGCGCCTCGCGGCCCAGCATGTAACCCGGGTCGTAAGAGGTGAACTCCGGGCTGCGGGCAAACGTGTCCCCCTCGATCAGTCGCCGCGAGGCAGCCAGCAGCAGGGCCATGGCCATGTCGGCGGTTGCCCCGTTCAGAACGTCCGGCGTGTTCCCGACCGGGATGTCCCGGCTGCGGGCCGCCTCCAGGTCGATATGATCCACGCCGACCCCGTAATTGCTGATCACCTTCAGACCTGGCAAGCGATCCATCAGGGGGCCATCCACATGGACGTGTCCATACGTGTAGATTCCTTCGACCGAGGAATCCTGGCTCCCGGCCGGTGTATCCCAGGGGAGAATCTCGACCTTCCCCTCCAGCAGCTCATCAATATTTTTGGCCAGCGGGGTATCGGCAATCACGCGGGGTATATTCATGGGTTCTCACAACGGGTCACAAGGACAGGAAAGGCTAGACGTGGTCAATTTCTCTCAAATACTGGGCGGCTTCAAGAACCGGGATACTGAATTCTCTTGTCGCGTCAAGTGATTTGACCATCGTGTGGTTCATCCCGGCGCGTGACTCGAACTGGATTGCCGGGGTCCCTGCCTGCCAGCGCGGCATCCAGCCCTCCAGCTGTGAACAGCCGTGCTGTCCAGCCCGGACGGCCAGGGCAAGCGTGATCGCTGTGAGCTTCTCATCGGACTGGTCGGCCAGCCCCCAGTCCTGGATGGTCCATGTGGATTCACGACAGCGGACACGGATGTACCCTGTCTGTTCTCCACTCTCATCTTCCGCCAGGAAAGTGATGTCTTCCGGCTGCTTGCGAAAGACATAGTCCCAGTAGTTCCCGTCACGAACCAGGGCCAGGGCATCGGTATCGGTGGACGTCTCGTAGTAGCGCCGTAGCTGCCCGGCATGCTCCCCTGCATCCACCTGCTGCAGGTGCCAGCTGGCCTGCGCCCTGGCGGTCTCCACCCGGACTTCCCAGCTCGGGCATTCCTGGTAGCCAAAGCGGGCGTAGTACTCGGTGCCGATATCGGTAAACAGCATGCTGAGCGTGGCCTGCCTTGATTTTTCTTCCTCCTCCACCCAGCCAAGTAGCGCGGGGGCAAAGCCGTTTCCCCGCTCCCTGGGGATCGTGTGGACGGCACCGATCATGATGCCATCGAGCAGCTCGCTTTCCACCTGCAGCTGGACCGGGTAGCTGCCCAGTGAAACGACTACCTCGCCATTCAGGCAGCCGACGTACCAGCGGGCCCGGTTGTGCTGGGGGGAGGTCGATCTCCATGCCAGGTGGTCCTCGAGTGTGCGGCCGCCATCCCAGAACTCGTGCACGTTACGGTAGGCGGCCAGACGCTGATCGTCGCTGGCCAGGTGAAAGGTGAGGGGGCAGGACATCTCGGACCCTCGCTTGTTAACGCGGCTGCCAGGATTCATCAAACAGGCCGGTGGCCACGATTCTGCCGGGGACCAGGTTTGTTGGTGGCTCGGCGAGGTTGATAATGGCCCAGTCGGGCAGCTTGGGATTCTGCAGCGAGTTTGTCCGGTCATGGCCCTCGCGATGCGTGGGGCCGCTATTGAAGACCACGTAGCGGTCGGGATGGAGCGGGTTGGGATAGATCATGATTGGGACATGCTCCGCAGAGGAGAACTTCTGCGCACCGATCGTCACGTTCCTGGCCGACCACTCCAGCGGCAATGGATGACTGCCAGGCTTCCCGTTGCCTGCGGCCAGCTGCCGAACCAGGCTGTTCGACTCCGGCGTACCCCAGAGAATGAGATGATGCCTGGCCATGTCATCCTGCGTGACTTCCTGGTCCGACTTGACCCGCGGGCTTCCCCGGTAAAGGGATTCCCAGCGATGGAGGAAATGGGCCAGCTCGAACTGGACCCATCGTTCCACCAGCGGACTGGAAGATGTCCCGGACGGGGTGACAACGAGAAAGGACGACAGGAAGGCGTCATCGATCGGTCCCTGCAGGCCCGGTGTTTTTGCCAGTCCGTCCGCCGGTGTTTTTGCCAGCCAGTGGAAGTCGCCATCGGCCCCCTTCTGCAGGATCGCGGTGCCCGGGTCCTGGAGCGTGCCGGTCGCGGGTGCTGTCAGCTCCGTCCCGTCGACAGCAATGGTGACCGGGGACATGTCGGCAAAGGGGGAAAGCTGCAAGGAGCGGATGTTACGGGTGGTGATCTCGATCCTGTCCCTGCGGATCATGTGGGCATCGATCCTGGAGTCCTGCCAGTGCTCCTGGAGGCCGGTTGCCTCGACCCAGTGCACCCGGTTGTAGCGGAGGGTGCGGGTTTGCAGGCGGACTTGTGCCGGGACCTGGTCCAGGCCTTTCTTCACGGCCTCGTCCATTTGCTTCATGATCTGCTTGAGGGAATCCGGGTGGTACTGGTGTCCCATGCCGGGCCCGATCACGTGCGGGAGCACGCGACCCTCCTTCTGGTAGGCCTCTTCCATCACCCGTGCCGCCTGGATCTGCTTGTCCAGCTCCCCGCTGTAGACCACCACCGGTGCGTTGAAGAGATTCCTGACATAGTTCGGCACGTCGTAGAGAGTCCAGAGCTTCTGCACGTAACTGGCAGGATAGGTCTCCGGCGTGAGCTTGTTGTACCTGGCTGTCTCGGCAAACCCGGCGCCCGGGCTGATGGCGACCCAGCGGTCCACGTAATGGGCACCGATATGCCATGTGCCGGCTCCCCCCATGGAAAAACCCATCAGCACGATACGGTTTGGATCGATAACGCACCGCTTGCTGAGATCCGCGATCGATTCCAGCACATCGATCTCGCCGGCCGACTTGAAACCCATGCAGTGGCGGCCGAACGGATGCAGGACGATTGCCCCGGCCGGCGCAATCCGGCCCTTGCGGGTCTGTCGCTGGTCGATGAAGTGCATGTCGGTGGTCTTGTCACCCCTGCCATGCAGCCAGACGTAAAGCGGGGTTGCCCTGGAGGGGGAGAAATCCTCGGGGATTTCCAGGCCATAGGGCTGCACCGACCCGTCGATACTGGAACGATAGCCATGTACTACCAGGCCCGTGGTGCTTGTCCAGTCGGTTTTCCCGGCAGAGATTTGTTCCAGCCGGCGGGCAGCCTCGTCGAGCAGGCGGTTGGCCTTGGCAGTGTCCTTGCTGCTGTAGAATTCCCCGAATTTCAGGGCCCAGGCAACGGCCTTGGTGTAGACCTCCACGTCCGGCTGCAGCTTGTGATCCTGGTACGTGGAAAGCTGCTGCTCGAGTTCACCGAGGCGCTGCTGGAGCATTGCCAGCTCGGCCTCTGGCACCTCGATTCCGGCCGGGGGGATCCGACGCTCGATCGCCGGAATGCTCTCGAGTGGCTCGGCGGCCACAGCGGGCATCGCCAGTACAAGCAGTGAAACAAGCAGGTATCGTACCAGCACGATCGTCTCCTCAGCCGGGGGGGATTGCCAGGGCGCCGGTTCAGTATAGGGAAGTCCAGGGGGCGATTGCACCGGCCAGGTGCGGGGAATTGTTGATTGCCGGGCGAGATCCGCCATACTGGTGGCTTGTTTGCCGGGGAGCTTTTCGCGGCAGAAACAGAAGCCTGATCCGGGAGAGTTGATCTCATGCGCCAGTTCCGATTAAGCCTTGTTCTTTGTGCCCTGCTTTGGATTGTCCGCCCGGCCTGGGCGGACCCGCATCCGGGTACCAGCCCGCTGAAACTCGAGGGGGATATCACGTCCCAGCTGGTGGACGGCGTGGACAGGTTCCTGCTTCGGCAACTGGCGGACTCGATCGACAAGCGAGCGGCCCACTGGAAGCGGAATCTCTCCTCCCCGCAGGCGTATGTCAAATCGGTGGCAGCCAACCGTGCCCGCCTGGCGGAGATCACCGGCGTGGTCGACAAGCGGGATGCGGCGGAGGACATCGATGCGATCCAGGTGATCGTCAAGGATGGGAACCCCTTCGTGGCCGTGGGAGGCATGTTCAGCGTGACCAATATCCGCTGGAAATCTCTCCGCAACATGCATGGCGAGGGACTGATGCTCAAGCCCATCATTCCGGTACCCCCCACGAGCCTGGTGATTGTCATTCCGGATGCGGACCAGACGCCGGAGATGCTCTGTGGCCTCAGCGGGAACCTGCCCCCCGAGCAGCAATATGCCCGCCGGCTGGTCGAGAGTGGCTGCCGGGTCTTTGTCCCCTCGATCATCAGTCGTCATTACGAGGCTATCAATGGTCGTGCCAAGATGACCAGCCGGGAATTTGCCTACCGCAGTGCCTACGAGCTGGGGCGGCACCTGATCGGCTACGAGATCCAGAAGATCCTCTCGCTGCTGGACGCGGTGGACCTGGAGTTTCCAGAGAATGAAGGCCACTATGGCGTGATGGGCTGGGGCGAGGGGGGCCTGCTGGCCCTCTATGCAGCGGCCCTCGACGAGCGGATCGATGTGGCCTGCGTGAGCGGTTATTTCGATTCCCGGCAGGATATCTGGCAGGAACCGATCTCGCGAAACGTGTTTGGCCTGCTGGAGCAGTTTGGTGATGCCGAGATTGCCACGCTGGTAGCTCCCCGGAAACTGATTGTCGCGGCAGCCGCAGGTCCCCAGGTCAATCTGCCCAGCGAGGGAGGAGCCCCGGCCGTACTCGATACCCCCATGCCCGGGGTGGTCAAGAATGAACTGGCCCGGGCTGCCGCCCTGCTCGGTGACAAGCCGGAACTGGCAAACTTCCAGCTGGTTTCAAGTGGTGACGGTACCGGCCCTTTTGCCAGTGAAGAGGCTCTCGGGGCCCTGCTTGCATCGCTGGACCCGGAACTGAAACTGGCCGAGGTCAGCGACTTCCCCCTTCAGAAACCGGGCGGTGTGATAGTGGATGACCGGGCCCGCCAGGTTCGCCAGCTGGCAGAAATTGACGAGCATAACCAGTGGCTGCTGCGGGAGAGCCCGTTTGTTCGCAAGCAGTACATGAGCAAGCTCGACACCAGCAGCGTGGAGGCTTACGAGAAATCGGTAGAACCGTACCGGGACTATTTCCGCCACGAGGTGATTGGCCACTTTGACCTGGAGCTGCTTCCCATGAATCCCCGTACCCGGATGACCGAGGAGACGGAGAAGTGGACACGTTACGAGGTGGTCCTGGATGTCTTTGAGGATGTGATCGCCTATGGCCTGATCACGATTCCCAAGGGGATCAAGAAGGGTGAGCAGCGGCCCGTGGTGGTCTGCCAGCATGGCCTGGAAGGCCGCCCGCAGGATACGATTGGGGAGCAGAACGCACGGTATTATTCCGCCTTCGCCACGGTGCTGGCCGAGCGAGGATTTATCACCTTTTCCCCACAGAATCTTTACATTTTCAAGGACCGTTTTCGCACGCTGCAGCGCAAGAGCTATGTGCTCAAGAAGACGCTTTTTTCCACCATCGTTCCCCAGCACCAGCAGATCGTGAACTGGCTCAAGGGACTCTCCTACGTGGACCCCGAGCGGATTGCCTTTTACGGACTCTCCTATGGCGGCAAGAGTGCCATGCGGATTCCACCGCTGGTGACCGACTACTGCCTCTCGATCTGCTCGGCCGACTTCAACGAGTGGGTCCTGAAGAATGCCTCTACCCGCCACAGCTTCAGTTACATGTGGCATGGTGAGTACGAGATCTTTGAATGGAACCTGGGCAGCACCTTTAACTATGCCGAGATGGCCTACCTGATCTGCCCCCGCCCCTTCATGGTCGAGCGAGGCCACTTTGACGGGGTGGGAGAGGATGAATGGGTCGGTTACGAGTTCGGCAAGGTGAGATACATGTACCAGGGGAAGCTCAAGATCGGAGACCGGACAGAGATCGAGTGGTTTGACGGCCCGCACACGATTAACGGGGTGGGGACTTACAAGTTCCTGCACAAGCACCTCGACTGGCCCGAACCATAAGAAAAGAGGGAATTTTTCGGATCTGGCAGATCGTCCGGGAAGGTGTTACCATTTTCCTGTATCGAGAGCTGCCGGCGTGCACTCCTACCACCAGACCGCCCCGGCCAGCCGGCAGGGGCCGAGATCAAGGATCCAGACCATGAGTACCAGGTATCGATTTCTTTTCGCGATCATCTCCCTGCTGGGGATTGCCCTGCTGGGCCTGCCGGGCTGTGGTGGCGGGTCGGGTGACGGTGGTGGAACGGGTGGCGGGGGATCGGGTGATGGAGAAGCCGGGACGCCTGAATTTGTAAGCCTCGGCACAGCCCAGATTGGCGGCGCATTTTACAGCGTCGGGGCGGCGATCAGTGACGCCCTCAACGAGGGCAAGGAGGCCGGGGGCTGGAGAAAGGCGACAGCCGAGGCGACCGGTGGCTCGCTGGAAAACTACCGCCTGCTGGAGTCGGGCGACATCCAGATCGGCATGGCCAATTCCTCGATCAGTTACTTTGCCGTCCGTGGCGAGGCGGGCTTTGACAAGAAGTACGAGGTCCAGTCGATGATGACGATGTTCCCGCTGATTGGCATGTTCGTGACCAAGCAGGGAGCCGGCATCGAGTCGCTTGCCGATCTGAAGGGAAAGCGGGTCGTGGTTGGTCCGGAGGGGGCGGGCTTCGAGTATTTCCTCCGCCCGGTGCTGGAAGGACACGGGGTGACATATGCAGATTTTGAACAGGTTTATGCCGGTTTTTCCACCTCCGTCGGGTACCTGCAGGATGACTCGGTGTCGGCAACTTTCCTGGGCGGCGGCAAGGTCTCGCCGGCCATTACCAGCGCGGCATCGACGATGGAGATCCTCCTGATCCCCTACGACGAGACACAGCGGCAGAAGCTGGTGGCGGATTATCCTTCCTTCAGTGATGTCACCGTGGCTGGAGGGACCTACAAGGGGCAGGACGCTGATTTCCCCAGCCTGAATGTCGGCTCGGCCCACCTGCTGGTTCGCAGTGATGCCAGCGAGGACTTTGTCTACAACGCCACCAAGGCAGTCTTTGAGAATCGAGCCAAGATTGCCGAGACCCATGCGGCCGGCAAGGCGATTACTGAGAAGAACGTGGTGCGGAATGTCGGCACGGATTTCCATGCCGGTGCGATCCGTTACTACAAGGAAATTGGTATCTGGCCCGAAGAGACGGCAGATGGGTCCTGACCCCAGTTGCTTTCATTTGCAAGGAAAGACCGGCAGAGCATGATCGAGCGGATCCGGGTCGCGCTGATTTCCATCTTCAGCGTCGCCATCTCGATGTTCACCATCTACGAGGTGAATTATGCGTCGCTCACGCCGCTGACGCAGCTGGCTGTTTTCGCCCTGCTCGGCAGCGCGATCTGTTTCCTGATGTTTCCCGTCCACAAGCGCTGGAAAGATGTCCGCTGGCTGCGCGTCTGTGATATCGGGCTGGCGGTGCTGTTTGCCCTCTGCTGTGGTTACCTGATATCCGAGGGGCAGGCCCTGACCAATGACCGGGCTGGCAATTACACCACCCTGGACCACTGGGTTGCCATCCTGGCGACCCTGCTGGTACTGGAGTCCACGCGGCGGTCGATCGGCCTGGCGCTGCCACTGCTGGCGGGTATTTTCCTGCTCTACGCCTACTACGGCCGGGCCATGCCGGACTGGCTTTTCCCCCACCGGGGCTATGATATCGACCGGATTGCCTCGCAGTCCTTCCTGGGTACGAAGGGTGTTTTTGGCGTGGCGATGGGCGTGATGTTCCGCTACGTCTTCCTGTTCGTGGTCTTCGGCGCGTTCCTGGAGATGTCGGGTGCGACGCAGTTCATTATTGATTTTGCCCAGCGGATGTTCGGCGGTTTTTCCGGTGGGCCGGCAATGGTCTCGGTCGCAGGCGCGGGGCTGATGGGGTCGCTCTCGGGCAGCGCGGTGGCCAACGCGGTCACAACCGGCACCTTCACGATCCCGATGATGCGCAGTGCCGGGTTCAAGCCCAGGATCGCGGGGGGGATCACGGCGGCGGCTGCCTCGGGAGGGGCGCTGATGCCCCCGGTGATGGGGGCCGGTGCCTACATGATGCTGGAGATCATCGACAATAGCGTTGCCGGTTTGCCGGCGATCACCTTCCTGCAGATTGCCAAGGCGGCGCTCGTGCCGGCGCTGCTCTATTACCTCTCGCTGCTGCTGATCGTGTACTTCTATTCCCGTCGTATCGGCCGGGCGCCGGAGGCGACTGCTGCCGAACGCCCGTCGCTGCTGAATTATGAAGGACTGGTCTTTTCCAGTGCCCTCGGTTCCCTGGTCGTCTTCCTGATTGTTGGCTTCACGCCCTTTCGCGCGGTGACCTACTCACTGGAGGTGATCCTGCTGCTCTCGATCTTCAGCCCCCGGCTGAAGGTCTCCCGGGCGAGTCGCTACCTGGCGATCACCCTGTTCCTGGTGGTGATGGCGGCTGTCGCCATCATGCGGTCCGGTGGCGACAATCCTGACAGCCTGGCGGACTGGAAATCCTGGGCGGACGCCGGGATCCCGGCCATGCTGGTCGTGATGCTGGCAGGTCTGCTCTCGCGCGACTGGCGGCCACTGGTCCATGGTGCCTTCATGCAGACAGCTCGCTCTGGTGTGGCACTGGTCTCCGCCGGGGCCTGCGTGGGGGTCATTATTGGCATTGTCCTGCTGACCGGGGTAGGGACGGAATTTCCCAACGCGATCGTCCCCCTGGCAGAGCAGAGCCTGATGCTGGCCCTGATGGCGATCATGTTCTGCTCGATCATCCTGGGCATGGGCCTGCCATCGGCGGTCTGTTACCTGCTGATGGCGACGCTGATCGGCCCGGTACTCGGAAAACTGGCGCTGGACCCGGCGGATGGATCCCTGATGTTTACCCCGCTGGCAGCGCACCTGTTTATTTTTTACTTCGGCATGATGTCGATGGTCACCCCCCCGGTGGCCCTGGCGGCCTATGCCAGCGCGTCGATTGCCAAGGCGAAGATCATGCCCACGGCGATGGCCTCCTTTCGCTTTGCACTGGTCGGCTTCACGCTCCCCTACATGTTCATCTACCGCCCGGCGCTGTTGCTGCTGAACGAGGATGGGCTGGCGGTCACGCTGGGAGATCTTCCTGCCGTTGCCCTGGCGATCGCCACGGCGGTGGTCGGTATCGTCGCCCTGGCCGCCGGGATTGCCGGGCACATGCGCCGGCCGCTGAAATGGCCGCTGCGCATTGCCTTCCTGGTTTCGGCGGCGATGTTGCTGATCACGATCGACTGGCTGAACCTGGCCGGGGCCCTGCTGTTTGCCGGGGCCGCGGTGATGGACTGGCTGTCGCCGGCAGGGGACGTTGCGTCGGTCGAGGGAGAAGAGGGGCCACCGGACGAGGTGGATGATCCTGGCCGGGAAGAAGAGTAGCCCCCGGCTATTGCATGGATTCTGGCTTTCGGGCCGCTTCCAGGGCCGGGTCCATATCCTCAAAAATATTCCCTGCCCCGTCATAGAAGATCCTGCCGATCAGCAGGTCGGTGAGGTTCCCCTGGTGGTCGGGAAATTCCTTGAGAAACTGGCCGAAGCTGAACTCGTTACTGTAAAAGGCACTCACCAGCTTCCGGATCCAGATCGAGCCCGATTCGAAATCCTCAATCCAGCGTCCAAGCTGGCCGGCCGAGAGATCATCGCCCGCCAGTCCCTCGATGATCGTGTCCGCTGCCAGTTCACCGGTCTTGAGTGCAAAGTAGACACCACTGCTGTAGATCGGGTCAATAAATCCAAAGGCATCCCCGACCAGCACCCAGCCGTCTCCCGCCTGCTGGCCGGTGCGGTAGGAAAATTCCTTGGCAATCCGGTAGCGGTCGGTCTCCTCGGCCGCTGAAAGCCAGTCGCCCAGCACCGGGCAGAGTTCCAGTTCCTCGGCAAAGACCTGCCCGGCATCCCCCCGACCCTTGACCAGGTAATCACTGTCTGCCACCACACCGATGCTGGTGATCTCATCACGCAGGGGGATAAACCAGAACCAGGATTCCTTGTCGCGGGTATGCAGGATGATCGTGCTCCCTCCCTGCTCGCCAGGGCTGCGAAAGGCGCCACGGAAATAATTCCAGATGGCGACCTTTTTTAGATCCTGGTCATCCTTGCGGATGCCCTGCTGGTTGGCGATCAGCGCCTGCTGACCGGTGGCATCGACCACGACCCGGGCAGTGATCTCCCGCGGTGGGCCGTCGTCCTGCTGCACCTGAACCCCACGGGCCACCCCCTCTTCCATCAGCACCCGCAGCACACGGGTCTGGTCCACGCACTCGGCTCCCTTTTCGGCAGCGTTCTCAAAGAGCATCCTGTCGAATTCCGCCCGCTCCACCTGCCAGGTCCGGGAGCTCTCGCGTGGATCATGCTGATCAAAGAAGAAAGGGCTGGATTCCTTACCGCTGCTGCTGACAAACTGCACGCTTGCCTTCTGCACGTAGTCACTCTGTTTCATTTTCTCGAGCACGCCCAGCCGCTCGAAGCACCAGTAGGTTTCCGGCATCAGTGATTCGCCGACATGAAAACGGGGGACGGACTCGCGTTCCAGAAGCAGGGTCTGGTAACCTGCCTCGGCAACCAGCGCCGCGGTGGCGGAACCGGCAGGTCCACCCCCGACCACCACACAATCATAGTGCTTTGATTGAATCGGCATCGAGCAGCCTCTCTCGGTGGTAACTGATAGAACTTGACAGAGGCGATGATTTCCTGCAACTCAACGACCGGCTCCCCGTAGCAGTAGATTAACGCCGTGCGGCCGAACACCTCGGCTCCCGGGGTGCTGTCAAGAAATCCGGCCAGGTCCGTCCCGGCCTGTATTTTCCAGAGCGACACGAGCTGAACTTCCCGCAACACATCATGTTCAATCAGGATTCGTCCCAGCGGGGTCTGCTGGCTGACGATCTCGTCCCGCACCGGCTGCTCGAGGAACCGCACGTCCAGCCGCACGATTCCGAACTGGACGACCTGGCTATCGGATTGCCTGCGAAGCAGGATCTTGCGGGCATAATGCTCGTCACTGGCATCTGTCGAGAGCACATCCACATCGACCAGCGAGGAGTAAAACGACTCCACCGTGACGGTCATGTGATGATCATGGGCCAGCAGCGATCGTTCCACGTCCGGCAACTGCCCGGCGGTCACTTCCTGGAAATCCCCCAGCTCCCCGGGGTGCGGGTAGAAGAGCCCGATAAGTGTTTGCAGGTCAGGGCTTGAGTGGGATGGCATGATTACGATCAGCCGGTAAGTAATCCGGACTCCGGGGTGGTCAGGATTTGTTTTCTGTGGTGGCAATCTGGCCCAGCGGTACCACGACCGTGGTTTCCGCGGCGGGTCGTTCCAGCACGGTATCAATCAGGTAATAGAGCAGCCGGCGCAGGTCCTCGGGCTGAATTTCATCGGCGATCATCTCCGCACGCTGCTGGTGCTTGTCGACAAGCCGCACTGCTTTGTCAAATGCTCCTGCCTTCTGGTAAAGGTGACGAACCTGCTGGATCTGTTCTCCCGCATCCCCGCTTGGCTCATCAAGCAATGCCAGCAGCGCCTGTCGGTCCTCTTCCTCGAGGGCATCCAGGGCAAGGGCCAGCAGAACAGTCGGCCTGCCGCCAAGCGTGTCGAGCCCGGCGGCCAGCTTGTTGTGATCGTCTCCCTGCCAGTCTCCCAGGTCATTGAGAATCTGGAAGGCGACCCCCAGGTTACGGGAAAAATGCCTGACCGGATCAGCAAGATCATCGATTGGACGAGCAAGCCGGATTCCGGCCAGCAGTGCTGCTTCGAACGCCGGGGAGGTCTTGAGGGCATAGATCTTGAGCGCATCGATCGGCGTCAGTTCCTTGTTCAGCGCATCGCGCCACAACAGCTCTGCCCCCTGGCCCTCGGCGAGCCTGGTATGAGCCTGGGCCAGGCAATCAAGGATATCGGCGGCGACCTCGGCCCCCAGTTCTGGGGCCTCTCGGCTTACGAACCGGTATCCCATGCCGATCAGGTAGTCTCCCACGTTGACCGCGGTGGGAATTCCATACTTGCGGTGGATTGTTTCCTCGCCATACCGGAACTGGTCATCATCCTCAATGTCATCATGGACAAGGGATGCCTTGTGGAACGTCTCGATCGACATTGCCGTGCGTCGGATGGAATCCGAAATGCGATCGACAAATGCGGCACCCTCTCCCATCGTTCCGTAGCCCCCGGTCAGGGCATCATAGACCGCCAGGGTGATAAAGGGGCGAGAGTGCTTTCCACCCCTGGAAAGGAAGTCATAGGCGACGGCCTCGGTTGCAGCAATGGGATCCATGCCGGCCAGGCCCTGCCCATTCATTTCACTCAGCCGGGGCCCTCTCCGCAGCCGGGGCAGGATACGTTCGAGTTCATCCGCATCGAACAGGTTTTGGGAACCCCGGATCAGGTGAATATAGGTACGTGTCTGCTGGAGCGGGCCACGCTGCCGGACATGGATCATCTCGTTGACCCAGTCATCATCCACGGCGGTATTCCGGCAGTCACTCGAGAGCAGCGGGACAGCCATGCAGGGAATCCCTGCCAGCAGGATCTTGTCGATGGATTTTTCAAGGACATTCAGGCAGGCCACGCCGACAATCGCATCCACGTGGCCACTGACGAGGATCTTCATCACGATCGGCGAACCCTCGGCCACAAGCACCTTGTAACCCATTTCTTCGGCCTGGCCACGGAAGTCCGCGATGCTGCAGGCACCACAGGTCTTGCAATCCAGGCCGAACTGGTCGTAATCGGCGGGGCAGCCCTCGGCATGCTTGAGGCAGTGCGGAAGCAGGAACAGGCGTCGTGAGGGGGGGGTGGCTGCAACCTGGTCGTGCCAGAACTCCGAGGCCAGGATCACCATGGTCCAGCCCAGGAGCCCTTCGGGCAGGTCCATGTCTTTTAACAGCTCCCGGGTGACAACTTCCATCTCGTCCTTGGTCAGGGGACGGGACTTGTCGAGTTCTGCCGCTACCTGGCGACAGCGATCGCGCACTTTTTCTCGAAGGGCCTGGGAATCCGGGACATCCTTCAGGTGCGATGTCGAGCGTCGGCCCGAACGGCTTTTCTTGTTTTCACTGCCCGTTTCACTGTCGAGTGATCGGTCGGCAGGTGATGTTGTAGACAAAGGAAGATCCTTTTATGTCGTTCAGCTGTGTGTTTCGGTGGCAGTCACCATCGGCTGCTCGTCGGGCAACATGGTAACGGCCCGGCCCAGAGCAGCCACGGTGAAAATCATCGGGTACAGCCTTTCATGATACCAAAGCTTGGCGAAGTAAAAACCAATAGGAGCAGATTGCAGGTACCTGCCATTTTCCACCGCATCAAGCAGCCACTCAATACCCTGTGCCGCGATATCCTGGTATTGCTCCAGGGGCCATGCCCCAACCAGGGTTTCCACCGCCAGGGCAGTTTCTTCCACAGTACTGACCGTCGGTTGCCCACTGATATTAACCACAGCAGGGCCACCGCCCCAGCCACCGTCTGGATTTACCTGTTTAGCCAGCCAGTCCAGTCCCCGTCGGGCTGCTGGATCTGCCATCCTGTCCCAGGCCAGATAGGCTCGCAGTACCCTGGCCGTACCGTAAACCGGGTTTTCATCCCCGGGATTGTCCTGGTTTCCAAACCAGAGTGGAAGCCAGCTTCCATTGGCCTGCTGCTGAGTCTGGAGGTAGGAAAACCCTCGCTCGACCGCCTGGTGGCAGGCAGTCGTTTTAATCTGGAGCCGGTCCAGGTCGTCTCCCCAGGCCTGGATCGCGGACAGCACGTGTGCTGTGAGATCGGTACCACTCCGGTCAAAAGGGAGCCTGCCCCAGCCGCGACAAAATGTTGGCCATCCACCGTCCCTGTTTTGCAGCGAGAGGATCCATCGCAATCCAGCGGCCGCTGCCGTGTCGATCTGGAGACCCGATGTATCGTCGCAGCCGTCTCCCCGTCGCCAGGCATCAATCGCCAGCAGGGCGGCCGGTGTGTCATCACAATCAGGAACGGCACCGGACAGATTGGTCCATCCCCACCCCCCGGGGGACGCAGCGGTGAAAGGATGCCGTTCCTGGTGCTGGCACTGCAGCAGCCAGTCGAGGCAGCCCAACCGTGACAGATCCTCGCCCCCGTTATCCAGGGCCTTGAGTGAGAGCGACGTGATCCAGGTGGCAAGATTGGTATCGATCGGCCAGCTTCCATCGTCTCGCATTGATTGCTCAAGGAACTGGACGCCCGCAACCGCTACCTCGCTGGTGACCTGTCCGATCGAGGCAAGGCTCATGACCACGAAACTAGTCAGCGGAGTTGCTTCAAGGTATCCGCCGCTTTCCGGCTGCATGCGGTGTAGCAGGCGGCGGCTCCGTCGGATTGCCAGTCGGCGAACAAGCCAGGTCAGGGGATTACGTGGTGAGCGATGGAAGTAGCGTGCCTGGCCAATCGCCACCAGCGCCGGGATCGCGTAGCTCACGACGGGCATCCGGACAAGCCGGAAAAGGGACTGTGGAACACAGGCCAGTTCAAAGGGGAGGGGGGGGATATCCCGCCAGTCGGCCAGTCCTGCCAGCGCGGCGTTGGTCAGGATCGGTACAGCGAAAGTCTTGTCTTTACCAAAGCGCTGCCTGAGTCCCTCCACCCGCCCCTCGCTCTCGAGGTATCGCTCGGCCACGTCCAGCTGCGCACGGTGTTCTTTCGTGCAGCCGGAGAGGGTGAGTGCACTAACAGCCAGCATGGAGGTAGCAATATTGGAATAACTCAGTGCCGTATCACCCCAGCCACCGTCTTCATTTTGCTCGGAAAGAAGGTACCTGGTGCCACGCTCGATCAGCTCATCGAGCCTTTCCGTGCTCAGCAAACCTCGGCGATTTTCCAAGGGGGCATGGCTGCGGACCAATGAAAGGGCACTGATCGCCGTGGCTGTGGAGAGTGCCGAGGCAGAAAGCTCTCCCTCCCAGTGCCCAGCCTGATGTCTGGCTTCCAGCAGGGTATCGCGTGCCTGCTGGTAACAGGATTCAAGGCGCTGGAGGTTTACCATCTTGATCGTGCCTTGTATGACCCGTATTTTTTATGGGGTATACTGTTTTATTCGATGCTTGTTCTGGAGCTTCTCGATTCAGAGAGAGCCTACTGCGATGTACCTAAAAATGGCCAAGAGGTTGTTGGTGGAAACAGACAAGCGGCTGCTTGGCCGGTTGGTCTGGAATGCCGGCATCAAGGGTATTCGCAGCGTACAAAAGCACAAGCACAGGCTCAAGCGAGGGGAGTTTTTCCCCCCTTTCCTGTATATCTCCATCATCAACAGTTGCAATCTCCGTTGCCAGGGGTGCTGGGTCGATGTGGCCGCCAAGCAGCAGAAAATTGACCTGCCGGCGATGGACCGGCTGATCAGTGAAGCCAAGGCGATGGGCAACTCTTTTTTCGGTATCCTCGGCGGGGAACCGTGCATGCATGGTGAGTTGCTGGAGATCCTCGAGCGTCACCGGGACTGCTATTTTCAGATCTTCACCAATGGCCATTTCATTACCCATGACGTGGCCCGCCAGTTGCGTCGTCTTGGGAATGCAACCCCGTTGATCAGTGTCGAGGGAAACGAGACGATTAGTAACGAGCGGCGTGGTGGCCAGGATGTTCTGGACAGGACCAGCGAGGGAATCCGGCGGAGCCTGGAAAACAAGTAGCTTACCGGTGCCTGCACCAGCCTCTGCCAGACAAACGTGGAGTTCATTTCGGAGCGATGGATTGACCAGCTTATCAAGCAGGGCGTGATGTACTGCTGGTTCCATATCTACCGTCCGGTGGGCCCCGAGGCCTGCCCGGACCTGGCACTGACTCCCGATCAGCAACTGGAGGCTCGAAAGTTTGTTGTGGAGATGCGGGCCCGCAAGCCAATTGTCATTATCGACGCCTACCATGACGGCGAGGGTGAGGCGCTCTGTCCTGCAGCCACCGGGTTTACCCACCACATCAGTCCCTGGGGGGATATCGAACCCTGCCCGGTGATCCAGCTTGCAACCGAGTCAATCCATGATGACCGGCCCCTTCGCGAGACATTCAACAACTCGGCATTCCTGCGGGATTTCCGCCAGACGGCGGCGGAACATACTCGCGGCTGTATCATCATGGAACGTCCTGACCTGCTGCTTGAACTAGCAGATCGGCATGGTGCCCGCGACAGTACGGCCAGGGGAAGTTCGCTGGAGGAGCTCAAACAGATGACAGGTCATTCGTCCCAGTACAATCCGGGCCAGGAGGTACCGGAAAAATCCTGGGCGTACCGTTTGGCCAAGAAATTCTGGTTCAATGATTATGGTGCTTACGGAAAGCATTTTGATTCGCAGAAGTGGATTGACCACCGGGAAACAGCAGGCTCCGAAAGCTGAATTCTTCTCGCCCTTCTCAGTTGGCGGAGTTCGTGATAATCTAGAAGGCTCCCGTGTTGGCAGGTCGAAAAGGGTGGCCTGTCCCTATCCGATGGTTTTCAGCGGAGATTCAAGAGCGATGGCAAAGCCCCGGCGCAAGCTGAAAAAAGCAAATCATGGCAGTCGTCCGGCCAACAACCGGGCCCGCAAGATGAAGCGAAAGAAGATCAAGACCTGACCAGGGATATCCCGGGAAGTGTTTTGGTATGAACCGAGTGCATCGAACTGCGGATTGAGGATATTTGACTGTGGTTTCCAAGGACCTGATCGTCGATCTGTCCCAGATTGACATGGAGACACCGATCGCCGATGCGGATGAGATCGCCAGGATGAATCCCCAGCGTTTTGAGATGGCGCAGCTGACCGCGGTTGTCTATGAAAACCTCGAGGATTATTCCTGTGTTGGTTACAAGGATATCACCGACAAGGAATTCTGGGTTCGCGGCCACATGCCACAGTTTGCATTGATGCCAGGTGTCATCATGCTCGAGGCAATCGCCCAGTGCTGTAGTTTTTTCTGCCAGCGGAATGACCTGCTCGGTGCCGACATGATCGGTTTTGGAGGACTGGAAGAAGTCCGTTTTCGAGATCCAGTCACCCCTGGCGACCGACTTGTCCTGATCTGCCAGATGGTCCGTGTGCGCCGCGGCCGCCTGATTGTATGTCGCTTTCAGGGAGTGGTGGATAATTCCATCTGCGTGGAGGGGATTCTCAAGGGGATTCCGATTCCCATCGCCGCGGTGCAGGCGATGATCAATGGTTAGGGCTGCCAACAAACATGGGTCGCCGCGCTCTTCGCAAGAACGATGACGGGTTGGATCTGTCCAGTACGCTGGCTGATGCGGAACAGTTCCCTGACGGCTTGTCGATGGAAGGCCTGTTTCCATCCCCGGGGCCCCTGGAGATCGAGGTTGGCAGCGGAAAGGGGCTGTTCCTGGAAACCGTTTCGGGAGAATATCCGGAACGTAATTACCTGGGGATCGAGATTGCCCGAAAGTACGCCCGCTTTGCCGCCGCACGGCTCGCGAGGCGCCAGCGTACGAACGCCGTGGTGGTCGTGGGGGATGCCCAGCTATTATTTCAGCGGCGACTGGTTAGCGAGAGCGTGGAGGCAGTGCATGTCTATTTCCCCGATCCCTGGTGGAAGAAACGACACCACAAGCGAAGGGTGATGAACATCTCCTTCCTGGAACAGGTGGTACGCGTTCTGAAGCCGGAAGGGGAGCTCCATTTTTGGACCGATGTCCAGGAGTATTACCAGGGAGCCCTGGAGCTGCTCGAGGGGATTCCACAACTGGAAGGCCCCTTTTCCGTGGAGCCGAGGGAGGCGGAGCACGACATGGATTACCGGACACACTTTGAGCGGCGCGTGCGTCTCAATGATGAACCGGTCTACCGGTCGAGATTTGTGCGAGTGGACGGGTGATCACGCTGGCAGTCCGGTGCCGTCATGAGCGGATCGTGTTGCTGACGGCCTCGTAGGTGCGCTGCCCGCCGCTGCCTCCACTGGACTGCGCGATCTGGTAGAGCTGTTGTCCCCACTCGGTTGGATAGGAGCCGGTGATACAGCCCTGGCAAAGCTGGTTTACATCAAAACCGGTTGCCCGTGCTATCGACTCGACCGGAAGGTAGCGAAGCGAGTCGGCACCGAGCGTCCTTGCCATTTCCTCCTGGGACTCGTCCGTCAGGGAGCCCGAGTCAAGGAACTGTGGTGCAAACAGCTCGTCGACGGTTGACATGTCAATTCCATAGAAGCAGGGTGCGACGATCGGTGGGCAGGCAACCCGGACATGAATTTCCTTGGCCCCTCCAAAATCCCGGATCCGGTTCAACAGGACTCGCATCGTGGTGCTGCGGACGATGGAGTCTTCCACGAGGAAAACGCGTTTTCCGTTAAGCACCTCGCGTAGTGGTGTGTACTTGGTGGAGGCTTTCTTCTTCCGTTCAGATCCCCCCTCGATAAAAGTCCGGCCGGCGTAACGGTTTCGAATCAGTCCTTCCCGGCAGGGGATTCCGAGCTGGTAGGCCATGGCATCCGCTGCGGCCTTGCTCGTATCCGGTACCGGTACCACGATCGTGTCTTCGTCGATCGGTATGGACCCGTCCTCCTTTTCAAGCTGTGCCAGCTCGTTGCCAAGCTCTGTGCGGGAGAGGTAAACACTTCGCCCGTCCATCGAGCTGGCGACGTTGGCAAAGTAAATCCACTCGAAAAAACAATGTGCACTGCCGGAGGTCTCGGCGTACTGTTCTAGTTTGATTGCGCCATCCGCGATGGTAATTGCATGCCCCGGTGCGAGCGACTTGATCTGCTCCGGAGAGAAGCCGATGTTCAGCAGGGCCACGCTCTCACTGGCAGCGGCAAACAACGAGCCATCCGTCGCATAGCACAGGGGCTTGATACCAAGCGGGTCTCGAGCGACCAGCATTTCTCCTCGAGCGTTGAGGAAAACCAGGCTGTAGGCTCCGTCAAAACGACGGCTGATACTCTGCATGACCGAAAACAGCGATGGCCGGTTGTCCCCGGACAGCTCGCGGCTGATCTCGTGCATGATAATCTCGGTATCGGTTTCCCGGGTCAGGTGGTGGTCGTTCCCGCTCAGCAGCCTGTCACGCAACTGGCTGTAATTTGCGAGCTGGCCGTTAAAGGCAAAGCTAAACCACTTGTTTTTTTCCAGGTGGTGCCTTTCGAAGGGCTGGGCATAGCTGCGGTCTTCCTGTCCACAGGTGGCATACCGCACATGGCCGATGGCAGCTCGACCGGAATATTCCTGCATCAGGCTTTCACTTTTACCGCGATGGGACAGGCGGAAAACCTCACTGACCGAGCCGATATCCTTGTGCGTATCGATCAGCTGCTGGCGATCAGGATTAAAAGATGTGATCCCGGCGGCCAGCTGGCCACGGTTCTGGATATCCTGCAGCATGCGCGGCATCAGTCGCGAGATCTGCTCGGGACCCTGTTCCACGCACAGGGGGCTGGGTGTTTCGGAGCGAAGATGAAAAATCGCAGCGACGCCACACTCGTGATGAATCTCACTCATCGGCAAGCTTCAATTCCGCCAGCGTTTTGTATTTTCAATGTCCTGCCTGGCACCCGGTTCAGACGCCTGGCAATCAAATACCGGGCCATGCAGCAAGGAGGACAGGGAGCACACCTGCGACGTGGTCAAAAAATGCTCAATTCACCAGGGTTGGTGAACCAGGTCCCGGCCTCCTGCCGGGCACTCCCATACGCAGCCTGCATTTTATGAATGAGTTCTGATTTCCACAACCGGCTCTTTTCCGTCACGGGCATTGGAGAAGGAGGCCTGACACTCAGCGGAGACTTGGATTATCCTGAAGAAAACGGGAAAGCCCTGCCTGGGAAAGGCTGGAAAGCACGCCATGGCTGACATCTTACGAAAAGAAGTTGCTGACGGGGCCCGCACGATTGTCGTCAAGGTCGGCACGCGGGTGGTCACCGGTGACAGTGGTTATCTGGACGACGGCCGTATCGCCCGGCTTGCCGAACAGATCAACGAGCTTGTCTCCCAGGGTCGCCGGGTGGTGCTTGTCAGTTCCGGAGCGGTCGGGGCGGGGATGAGCGAACTGGGGCTGGATGAGCGCCCCACGGACCTGGCTCGTCTGCAGGCGGTTGCTGCCGTGGGCCAGGCCAAGCTGATCGAGGCGTATGACCGGACTTTTCGGCAGCATGGCCGGCATGCCGCCCAGGTCCTGCTGACCGCCAAGGACCTGGATGACCGGGCCGGCTACCTGAACGTGCGAAACACGCTCTTCTCGCTGATGGAGTTCAAGGCTATCCCGGTCATCAACGAGAATGATACGGTTGCGGTGGATGAACTCATGACCACCTTTGGTGACAACGACCGCCTCGCGGCCCTGGTCACGAATATGCTGGGAGCAGAGTTGCTTGTCATCCTTTCCGATGTGGATGGTCTTTATGACGGGGACCCGGGAAGTGAGGCGACCGACGTGGTGCGACTCGTGAGTGAATGGAACGAGGAGGTCCGTGGTTTCGCGTCCACCGTCTGGGAAGGGCCGGGCCGGGGAGGCATGGTCAGCAAGCTGGAGGCTGCCGAGATTGTCACAACCGCCGGGGAACAGGTGATCATTGCCAGTGGTCACGAGGAGAATGTGCTCAGCCGGATTATCGAGGGAGAGACACTGGGGACACTGTTTGTCAGCCAGGGAAAGGCACTCAGCTCGCGGAAAAAATGGTTGCGTTTTTCGGCCCAGTCCCGTGGACGCCTGCATGTTGACGAGGGAGCGCACCGGGCGATCCGCGATGAAGGATCGAGCCTGCTGGCGATTGGCATTACGCGAGTCGAGGGAGAATTTGACAAGGGCGGGGTGGTGGAAATATGTGAACCGGACGGCAGGGAGTTTGCCCGGGGACTGTCCAATTACCATGCCGAAGCGGTCACCCGTATCCAGGGAGTGCAATCGGATCGTATCCCCGAGATTCTCGGTCACCAGCCTTACGAGGAGGTGGTGCACCGGGACAACCTGGCACTGCTGGAACTGGATGGTGGAGAATCCTAGGGCCGTGGTCGAGACAGCGGCTCCCAGGCATTCTTTCCAGATGGAATTCCAGCACGCCAGTGGGTCAAAGTGCTGCCGGGATTCGGACACCCGGGCATCAGGGAGCGCCTGGCATCTTGTCCTGAATCCACTGGTAATACTCGGTCATCTTCAGTCCTCCTGCCGCTTCATGGTCGATCAGGAAAGTGGTGTCAGGATGCATTTGCAGGGCGCTGGCCGTGCACATGCTGGTAACCGGACCCTCGATCGCTGCCGCCACGGCCCCTGCCTTGCTGGCCCCGTTGGCAAGCAGGATGATCTTTCTTGCTTCCAGGATCGTTCCCACGCCCATCGTCACCGAGTAAACGGGAACCTCGTCTGCAGAATCAAAGAAGCGGGCATTATCATCGATCGTCTGGCTGGTGAGCGTCTTGACACGGGTCCGCGACCCAAGTGAGCTGCCCGGTTCGTTGAACGCCACATGCCCATCCGATCCGATGCCAAGGATCTGCAGGTCAATGCCGCCGCATTCCACGATTCGCTCTTCGTATTGTTTGCAGAATGCCGGGTAATTGTCTGTCGTGCCCGACGGGATATGAATATTGTGTTCCGAGATATTGATGTACTGGAACAGGTTCTCGTGCATGAAGTAGTGGTAGCTCTGCGAATGCTCCCTGGACAATCCCACGTACTCGTCCAGGTTAAAAGTGGTCACCTGGGAGAAATCCAGGCCCTCCTCCTTGTGCATCCGGATGAACTCCTTGTAGAGCCCAAGGGGCGTACTGCCCGTGGCCAGACCCAGCACGGCATCCGGCTTGTCAATCAGGGTTTGTGCAACAACCTGGGCTGCGTGACGGCTGATCTTCTCATAACCGTCCTGGATAATAACTTCCATAAAATTCCGCCTTCACGCCTTTTCCGTGGGGACTCCTGTAGAAAGTCCAGAACCAGCTAGTTTTTAACGGCGATGGAAACTTGTCAACTGTTTTGATCTGAGCCGGCGAGGGTGAGCAGGAAGAATGAAGACGGAGTTGCTTTCACGATCCCAGCAGGTTTCCTGCCGCCAGGGGATATCCCCGCAGGAAATCTGCCGAGGTCATGGTCCGTTTACCGGCTGGCTTGAGCTGCGTGATGACGATCAGGCCATCCCCGGTGGCAACGTGGATTCCCTCTGCATCCAGGTCCAGGACCTGGCCGGGTGTGTGACGGCTGGTAGCCACGGCAACCTGCACCTGCTCGATAATCAACCGTTGTGGGTCCGCATCCCGGAGCCAGTGGGTGAAGCTGCCAGGCCAGGGTTTCAGGCCCCGGATGCGGTCTGCAATCTGAATGGCTGACTGAGACCAGTTGATGACGCCGTCCTGGCGATGAAGCCGTGGTGCCGGGCTTGCATGCTCTTCCAGCTGGGCGATGCCGATATCCGACCGGCCATCCCACTTCCCGAGCATGGTGATCGCCTCGATCACGGGATCCACTCCCAGCAGGGCCAGTCGTGGTTCGAGCTGTCCGGCGTCTTCCTGCTGGCCGATCGGGGTCGATTGCTGGACCAGGCAGGGTCCCGCATCGAGCCGGGGGGTCATGTGAATGACAGAAATGCCGGTTGTCGATTCGCCATGGATGATGGCCCATTGCACGGGAGCAGCCCCCCGGTAGCGGGGAAGAAGCGAGCCATGCAGGTTGATACCACCGAGTGGGGCGACCTGGAGTATTTCTGCAGAGAGGATCTGGCCATAATCGCAGACCACCAGCAGGTCCGGCTGGAGTTCCTCCAGCTGCTGCCGGGCATGTGGCTGGTTAATGTCTTCCGGATCCAGCACTGGAATATTAAGCGTGGCGGCCGCCTCTCGCATCGGGTTAGGGACTGGTTTGCGACCACCGGCACGTCGATCAGGACGGGTGACCAGCGCCAGCAGCTGATGGTCCGACCGGGCCAGTGCCTGGAACATCGGTACGGCAAACGGGCCGGTTCCCATCACAACGAGTTGCATTCGTCACCACCCAGCAGAGGTTTTCTCTGGTTACTTCGCGCAGTATCGTTTTTCAAATTCCGCCAGGCGGGCAAGGATCTGCTTGTCATCAGGAATATCCCCGCGATCCCGTTGTGACTGGAATTCAATGGCAAGTTCATCCAGCGTCTGCTCCAGGTCCAGCTTGTTGGCAGTCGCGACACGGTCGGTGAACAGGATCCCGTCCAGGTGGTCATTCTCATGTTGTACGACACGGGCCATGATGTCCGAGAGGGTGGCACGGAATTGTTTTCCCTGCAGGTTATAGGCTTCCACGTGAATCTGGCTTGGGCGCGAAACCGGGGCGGAAACACCTGGAATGCTCAGGCACCCTTCCTCGCTCTCGGCCTGTCCTTCCGGCTGGCTGATAACCGGGTTGATAAAGACCAGCTCTTCCCCTTCTTCCGGATCTCCCTCGCTGTTGATGACAAACAGCCTTAATGGCAAATCGACCTGGTTGGCGGCCAGGCCGATTCCCTTGGCTTCGTACATCAGGCTGAACATCTCCCTCACGATGTCCCGAAGTTCGGCATCGACACGGTGAATCACCTTGGACTTGTGCCTGAGTGTCGGGTGAGGATAGTTGATGATCTGCACGAGAGCGGCTCCGCTACAAAACAACCGGCCTGTCCTGTCTGGTGGAGGACTACTTTTTTGAGGTTATCAGTTTCGTGCGCTGAACTAAAGGCGGGGAGTCCGATGTCGTGAGTGGCAATCTGTCGACAAAAACACTTCACGTTGCCGCCCTACCGGGGCACTTCTAGAATACGGCTGGCGCTGGCCTGATGGATCCCCTTGGCAACAAAGAGAGGTACTCGTGTGCCGTCCCCTGAGCGCGTGACGCAAGAGGCTGGCGGCGATCTTGGAGAGAAGAGCAGGCGACCGGACTTTACCCGCCGCCGCCGGGGTGCGTGGTTGTATTCACTGGGATTACACGTCTCGATCCTGCTGCTGCTGGGCCTGCTTGTGCGGCATCTTCCTCGTGGAATCGTCGAGACAGTCGAACGTTCTGGCGGTATTGTCCTGGTCCAGCACCAGGGCGAACGGACGGAATATTATGCCGCCGAGGATTCCCCGGACTCAGCTGCCGCCCAGTCCCCGGCCGCATCGGCCCTCTCGTCCCCGGCCGAGCTGGAACTCTCCCTGCCCGGGAGCCTTCCGGAGGCAGGCCAGGAGAGTATCAGCCTGTCCGGGGGGCCCCAGCAGGACCCGGTCGAGGCCCTGCTTCAATCTCAAGGCGGCAGGGAGACAGGCGAGTACGCAGTGGAGACCGGGGTCTTTGGGGTCAAGGCGAAGGGGTCGCGGTTCCTTTACGTTTTTGACCGGTCGGCCAGCATGAGTGCCCTGGAGGGGCGCCCCCTGGCGGCGGCCAAGGCACAGATGGTTCGCTCCCTTCAGGACCTGGGTGAAACACAGCAGTTCCAGGTCATCTTCTACAACAATGAACCCACCATCCTGAACCCTTTCTACCCGCGTCCGCCGAAGCTGCTTTTTGCCGACAAGCAGAACCGGCAACTGGCGACCGAACACATACGGGGCATCGTGGCCAGCGGGACCACTCGACATGAGGACGCCCTGTTGCTTGCACTCAAGATGAATCCAGACGTGGTGTTTTTTCTCACCGATGCAGAGCAGCCGGTGATGACAATCCAGGAGATGGAGAGGGTCTGTCGTCGAAACCAGTCCGTGGGGGCATCGATTTACGCGATCCAGTTTGGTATTGGTCCGCCCCAGGGTGGAGAGAATTTCCTGGCCCGGTTGGCCCGTCGTAATGAAGGTAACCATGTTTATGTTGACGTGACCCGGCTTCCGGCACGTGTTCCCTGACAATTCCATCCTCCCAGCTGGTATATGAAAATGGTCTTTGGTGAGAGGCTTTGGTGCTGCCGGGCTGCCCATTCACTGGCAGCCATGGTGTTGACTGCCAGTGTCCTGGGGCCTTTCTGTCCCCTGGCAGCCCAGTCTCCGGCAACTGACACGGTCTATATCTGGGACCAGGAAAGAGAAACGGAGTCACGGGTGCGGGGAACGATCCGTGCTTATGACAACGAGACACTCACCGTGACGATCGTGTCGGGCAGGGACCAGCAGATTCCCTCCGCCCGGGTCTCCCGCCTCGAGAGCCGCTGGGATCAGCGCCAGCTGGAAGCGGACAAGTTCTTTGCAGCGGGTGAATTTGGGAAAGCGGAAGCACTTTACCGCCAGGCCCTGCAGCACGAGATGCGACCCTGGGCTCGCCATCGCCTGGTGGTCCAGGTCAGCTGGTCCGAACAGGGGGCCGGCCAGTGGGCGGATGCGGCCACTACCTTCCTCAAGTCGGTGCTGGGCAGTAATCCCCGGACACCCTACTTTGCTGCGATCCCGCTTCAATGGAAGACAGCTGCTCCGTCTCCCTCGATGGAGCGATTTTCCAAGACATGGCTGGTGGATGAGAATAACCCGGCTGCCAACCTGCTGGGCGCCAGCTGGCTGCTGGCATCCCCCGAGCGGGAACTGTCGATCCAGGTTCTCAAGCACCTGGCCGTTGGGCCGGATCCTCAGATCGCCTTCCTGGCCGAGACCCAGCTCTGGCGGCTCCAGACCCCGACGGTATCCGCCGAGGGTATTGAGGGCTGGGAGAAGATGCTGGAGCGGATGCCCCCGGCCCTGCGAGCAGGCCCCTCTTACCTGCTGGGCCATGCCCTGCGGCGGACCGGTCGTGAACAGGATGCACTGATTGCCTGGATGCGAGTTCCACTGCAGTATCCTCGGCACCGGCTGCTGGCAGCCGAATCGCTTCTTGCCACTGCCCGTTACTACCAGGCAACAGGGAAATCGCTGCAGGCAACAACGCTTTACCGGGAACTGGCAGGCGGTTATGGCGGTACAATTGCCGGGCAGGCAGCCAGAGACCAGCTGCAAGAACAAACTGAAAAATAACCAGGCCGGGAGACCACGTTTTGAACCGCACCACCTCGAACTGGATCCGCTGGATGACCATCGTGCTTCTTCTGGGAGTCCTGGTGGGCATTGGAGAGCAGTTCTCACTACGGGCCCAGTCGCCGGCAGAAGCAGCGCAGGACGTGGCCGCCACGGATCCGGCAGCAGGCGATACGGGTCCCAGTGGATTCCTGGAAATCGTTTTTGCTGGCGGCATATCCAGTTTCTTGATTCTGACCGTGTTGCTCGGTCTTTCGCTCATTGCTGCCTACCTGGTCTTCGAACAGCTGATGACGTTACGCCGCAGCGAGATCATGCCGGATGGCCTGGATGACGATGTTCGTGACTTGATCAAGGCTGGCCAGTTTCGACAGGCCCATGATCTTTGCGAGGAGAACCGGAGCTTTCTCTCCCTGATCATCCGCCAGGGGCTGGTGGAGGTGGACGGGGACTGGAATGACGTAGAAAAGGCGATGGAAGATGCGACGGCAGAACAGTCAGCGCAGCTCTTCCGGCGGATTGAATACCTTTCCGTGATCGGGAATATTGCTCCCATGCTGGGACTGCTGGGAACCGTCATCGGCATGATCATGGCTTTTCAGCAGGTTGCCACAACCGAGGGTTCGGCAGGGGCCGGGGATCTGGCAGAGGGGATCTACCAGGCACTGGTGACCACGGTGGGAGGATTGATCGTGGCGATTCCCTCGCTGGGAGCTTTTGCCGTTTTCCGAAACCGGATTGACCAGCTGGTGGCCGAGGCGGCCTACCGGGCCCAGAGGGCGATGACACCGATCAAGCGACGTTCCCGGGTATCCGGATCCGCGTCCTCCCGCACCTCGCGACCTCCCACCTCCCCCCCTTCTCAACCTGCCAGTGAATAAGCCAGAGGAGAAGGGTCGTGAAAATACCAAGCCACGTGGGAGGAAAGGGGGTCGACTTCAACATGACCCCGATGATCGATGTCGTTTTCCTGCTGATCATCTTCTTTCTGGTTTCCAGCCACCTCGCCAAGCAGGAGGTACAGATGCAACTGCCCCTGCCAGATGCCCGCAGTGGAACCCAGGCAGAGGATTCCGAGTTGCCGAGGCTGGTCGTCAATATCTCGGCCGGGGGGCAGATACGGATGGCAGGCCGCCAGCTGACGCTGGAACAGTTCCAGGAACGGCTCGTCAAGCGGCGAGAAAAATATGGCCAGGACCTGGAGGTCCGGATTCGTAGTGACCGTGGGGTTCCTTACCGGAATATTAACCCGGTCATGCGTCGCTGTGCAGAGACAGGAATCTGGAATGTGACATTTGCGGTCTATCGGCCCGGGGAGGGACACTGATGAGACGCCCTAGTCCATTTGCCCGCCGTGAATCGCTGGAAATCAAGATGACCCCGATGATTGATGTTGTTTTCCTGTTGCTGGTATTTTTTGTCTGGACGGCGAGTTTCCAGGTCGTGGAATACCTGCTTCCCAGCGAGCTGTCGACCCTGCTTGGGAACCAGGCTGCCCTCGAGGAGCCTCCCCCGGAAGCAGACTTTGAGGATGTCGTGATCCGGATTCACTGGACTGGTGATCAGCCGGGCTGGACCGTCAATGATCAGCAGGCAGATTCGCTGGCCCAGCTTCAGCAGCGACTGCAAGCCATCGCCCAGGTCAAACAGGATGCGCCGGTCATACTGCATCCGGATGAAGAGGTGCCCCTGGGGGATGTGATCAACGTGTTCGATCTCTCTCGCCTGGTCGGTTTTGAAAAAATACAGTTCGTGGCTGGGGAATCGCTCTAGGGATGTTCCGGAGAGTCACTACCATGGTTCGTCGTCTATTGCTGGTGATCCTTGTCAGCCTGGCACTGCCGTCGGGGCTGGTGGTAGCACAGTCAGCGGATGATCACCTTCTGGATGGCCTCCGCCAGCGCGGGCTGTTTGACCTGGCCCGGCATCATTGCCAGCAACAACTGGAGAATGCCCGGGAGGGCTCCCGGAAGCAGGTCAAGTGGACAGTTCAGTTGATGAGGACCCATGCTGCCGAGGCCCAGCAGGCAGGTCGTCAGCAGCGAAAGCAGTTCTGGGGTCAGGCCGGGGAGGTGGCAGCGGGCTTTATTCAGCAGCATGGGGACCATCCACGGCGGATCCTCGTGCAGGTCCACGCTGCACTGATCCTGCTTGCCAGGGGCGAACTGGAGCGGTTTGAAGCGGAGATTGCACCGGACAGGGCAGTGGCAATGCAGGCGGCCCAGGAGGACTTGCGAGCTGGAATCCGCGAGCTTGAGAGGCTGGATCGAGAACTGACACCGCTTATTCCCCTGGCGCCCCGCCGCGATGAGGGAGCCGTGTTGACTGCCGACGACCTGGTTTCCCTCCAGAACAATGTGCGTTACCAGCTGGGGCGAGCCTACCGGAACCAGGCTGTCAGTTATCCGGCTGATGGCAATGACCGGATTGCATCCCTGCAGAGGGCCACGACCCAGCTGCAAAAGCCACTTACCCAGCTTGCCGAGGATGATCCCCTGGCGGTGGACGTGATTCGTGAGCTGGCAGCCTGCCAGCGACTCCAGGGAAAAATTGAACTGGCCAGGAGGCAGCTGTCACGACTTGATGAGATGTCGCTCTCAACGCCGTTGATCCTGGCCGTGCGTGCCGAACGTGTTCGACTTGCCCTGGCGAGCGGGAGCACGGAGGATGCGATCACCTTACTACAGGAACCTCGCCGGGTGGGAGGCGTGATTTCCCCGGAGCTGGATATGGCGGTCCTGGAGACTTACCTGGCACTCCTGAACCTGTCCCGCCAGCAGATGGACAAGCAGCGGACGAGCCAGCTCCAGGACCAGGCATTGAAGCTGGTGCGATCCATCCGGCGGGACCACGGTGGATACTGGGGCCGCCGTTCGGAAATCCGTCTTGTCCAGGAAGTAGGCCAGCAGGGAGACCTGGCAAACCTGGGCATCATGCAACAGGCTGCCGATGACCTTTACCTGCGAGGCCAGTTTGCTGAAGCGATTGTGGGTTACGAGAAAGCGGGTCGGCTGGCGCATGAGCAGGGAGCGGACGACCAGGCCTTCCCGCTGTACTACAAGGCGGCGCTTGTCTTTCAGCAGCAGAAAAATACCCCCGCGTTTATTGACCGCCTGCGAAAAATCTCGGCACTGCTTCCGGACCACCCCCAGTCCCCCCTCGTCCACCTGAAGGCAATCCAGCAGGCTCATGCCCTATCGCAGGATGACCGGGCCTGGCAGGAGAACTACCAGCAGATGCTGTCAGCTCACCTCACACGATGGCCAGCCGACAAATCGAGCAACCAGGTTCGAATCTGGCTTGGTGCACGGGCCGAGGCTGACCGGGACTGGTCGGCAGCCATCGGTCACTACCAGGGAATCTCGGTGGGGGACCCCAGGTTCGTGACCGTGCTGGATGTCCTGGAGAACTGCTGGATCAAGCAACTGGAGATGCTTGGTCCTGATGACCAGGGCCCGGCACTTCAGCAGGCCCTGTCATTTTTTCAGTCGCTTTACCAGGACTCCAGTGGCCAGTTTCCGTCTCGCTGGAGCCCGGCAGCACGGCAGGCCCTGCTGGTAGCTGCCAGGCTCCGATTACGATACATGGCGGCACCTTACCAGCAGGTGGAGAGCCTGGTCCAGGCAGGCCGACTGGGGTTGCCAGCCGCAGGGGACCGCTTTCAGAGTGAAGCGAATGCGATCCTGATGGTAGCCCTGGCAGGCCAGGGAAAGCTGGTGGAAGCGGATCAGCTCCTGGGCCAGATTGGCGAGCAGGATCCCCAGCGGTTATTTGAAATCATGCGGGCACTGGCCGGGATGGCGGAAAAATCATCACCGGGGGGTGGCCGCCTGGCGGCCCTGCAGCTCAGCCTGTTCCAGCGTTCTTCTGGACAAAAGCAGCACCTGGAGCCGTCCCAGCGCATGCGTTGGGATCTGGCCCATGCCCGTGCCCTGGCGGCGGCAGGAAAGCAGCCCCGTGCTGCCGATATGCTCAAGCAACTGGCAGCTGCACATCCACAATCGGCGAGTGTCCAGAAGGCCTTTGCCGAGGTGCTGATGGCGGGAGAGGATCAGGTCGCCTGGCAACAGGCCCAGGCCCAGTGGCGGCGGATTCTCGCCAAGGCGAAGCCGCAGGGGCAGCTATGGTACGAGGCGAAGTATGCGATTGCCCTGGGCTACTTCAAGCTGGGGGAAAAGAAAGAAGCCGCCGCGAGGATCGAGTATCTCCAGGCCACCAGTGGCCTGGAGAAAACACCGCTTCGAGCACAATTCCTGGCACTACTGGCCATGTGCCGCTAGGGAGTTATTTCTTGATGGCCCATATGTTGCGGTAAACGACCGGGTTGCCATGCCCCTGGAGATAGAGGATTCCCGGGCTGGCAGCTTCCGGGTGCTTGCCAGGGGTACCCTTGGGCAGTTCCAGGTCATCATGGATGACCACGCCGTTATGCCAGAGCGTGATGCGAGCATTCTTGACCTTCTTGCCAGCGTCATCGTAGCGGGCCGCGGTGAAGTCATAATCGTAGGTCTGCCAGACCAGCGGTGGGAGACACATGTTGACCTTGGGTTCGGAGATCGAGTAAATCCCCCCGCACTCGTTGTTCTTGCCATCCAGGCCAAAGGAGTCCAGCACCTGGACCTCGTAACGTCCCTGGACGTACATCCCGCTATTACCTCGACCCTGTCCGCGGGCAGCCGGGATGAAAGGGGTGCGGAATTCCAGGTGCATGTGATGGTCACCGAATTTTTCGGTGCTTTCACAGTCATGCCGCAGCAGGTTTTTCATCACGACCTGGCCGCGGGTGAAATTGGCAGCACTTTTCTCGGTCCCGTCAAAAAGCACCACGGCACCTTCCGGGGGCTTCTTGCCCAGCGTCTTGCTCACCCGTTCTGTTTTCTTCAGCTTGCCGACGATCTTGTCGCCATCGGCCACGATCATTACGCCGTCTTTTAACTGGCAATGCAGCCGCTGGCCACTTTCACGTGTCACCACCACGGAGCCATCGCTTCGCGCGCCACTGGCCAGCTCCACTTCATCTCCCCGTGCCCAGCCGGCTCCTGGCAGCCCATTCACATGGATGCGAACGTTGAATTTCCCCGCGCCCATGGCAACCACCTGGGCCCCGATCGTGATTTCACTTCCATCCTCTGTAAACGGCCCGAGGTACTCTCCCTGGAAACGATAGTCATCGTTGATCTTGGCGGGATCGGTAATCACGACCTTGTCCTGGGCGGCCATCGCACCTGCAAGAGTCAGTGAAAAAAAGGCGGCCAGCAAAGCGAAGGAAGAACGTCGCATGATTCTCTCTCTTTTTTCAGGGCACGGGATGTGGATGTTTCGGTTCAGACGTGACTGCTCCGGTGAACAGGGACAATCATTGTGGTCGTGGCAGGTGACCGATGCAAGCAAGGAGGCATTTTCATGCCGCGAAAAAATTACTCTTGTTTTTCAAAGGGGAATCCGGAGGATGGGTGGAATGAGTTCGCGCGAACGCAGCGTGAAGGACTGGAGGCCCACGTGGACCGCGTGACTGTACAGGCGCCCGCGTCGGCAAGGCCCCCCCAAGGAAGGAGGTGATCTGTGGAATACCACTGTACGAATAGACGAGGTGGTACTGCCTGATGGCAGTCGGCGGGCTGCCCGCCTGGCAGCCACCTGGCACGCCAGCTCCACATGCCTGTGGAGACTGGCCAGTGTCGAAAAAAAGAACAGCCGGGTTGCTTCCCGTTGGAGGCGCCCGGCTGTTTGTTTTTGGGAGGGCCGCTCTTATCAGCGCCTGCCCAGTTCCACCTCAAGCCACTCGTAGATTCGTGCTTCGGCTTCAGCAGGCACTGCGTGGCCCTGGCCGTGGTTGTAAAGTCCAAGCGAAGGACGCCTGCCATAGAGTCGGTAGATCGTGAGGGCATCCTCCACCAGTGGCCAGCTGACCGCTCCATCGGCCGAGTCGCCCCCGACCAGGAGAAAGGCCCGCGGTGCGACGAGACCAAGCAGTTCGTTATGGTCATGGGGGGAATCGTGCATCTGCGGCCCCAGGTACCAGGGGGCATCCCAGTTGGAAAAGGTCTTGGATATTCCCCCCTCGCTGCTGACCGTGGCACGAACCCGCTCATCAAAAGCAGCCAGGTAAATCACCTCCTTGGCCCCCAGGCTGTGTCCCATGCTGCCGATCCGCCCAGGGTCGACATGCGGTTGGGCGAGGAGCAGGTCCACGGCCAGTTGCGAATCGTAGAGCATGCGGGCCATCCCACGTGAGTCGGGGTAGGCTTCAAGAAAATGGTCCGCCTGTTGCGGGGCCTGGATCATGTCGTTATTCGGCCAGAGGTAATTCCGCGGGCAGAAAGCAATCATCCCCCGCCGGGCAGCACCCAGCCCAAAGGCCTTTTCGGGGACACCCTCCACGCCGGCTGGCTGGCGGATGCTATGGTTGACGGTGGAATGGAATACGACCACTCCGGGGACAAGGCCCCGCAGGCGGGTAGGTCGCACAATATAGGCCTCCACGAACTCTCCCGGCAGGGCCTCGTACTTGACCCGCTGGCGAGTTATTCCCTCGGGCAGCTGCTCTGTTTCAAGGACCTCCAGTTTTGGAAGTGGTCTCCGGCGGCTGGCGACCGGACCGAGTTCCTTGATCCAGCGGTCACGGATCGTGTCACGATACAATTCCCAGTCACGGCGGCTCTCGATGACCTGGTTGCCGGTATCTGAAAGGAGCGAGGGGAAACGGAGCTTCTCCCCGGGGATCTCGGCAGGTGCCTGCTGGGTTTCTTTTAGCCAGCGAACATGACGCTGGGCCCGGACCGGTTGAAAAGAAAAAAGAAAAAACAACAGGACCAGCGGGAGAACGAGATGGATACGCAATGCCATGAGGATCTTTCCTGACGTGTTGGCTGACAATACTCCCCGCACAGTATTATATTGTCTCTCGAGTTGGCCGTCGCCGGCCAGGAGTATTTCCCAGCCAATCCAACCCCGGTGGACCATGGCAGTCGAAGCAGGGAACCAGTTTGCCAGTGCCCTTTCCCGGGAGGAGGACTGGCAGAAAGCGGTCAATGAGGTCTGTGGTACGTGTCGGCCCCGGGGAACACCTCCCCCGGACCTGGCCTTCGTTTTCTTCTCCGGCGACCATCACCAGGATGCCGAATCGATTTCCAGGGAGCTCTCAGATCGCCTTGAATGTAAGAACCTGCTGGGTTGCAATGGTGAATCGATCGTCGGGGGAGCAGAGGAAGTCGAGCAGCTGCCAGCGATCTCTCTCTGGCTGGCCTGGTTCCAGGGTGTGGAGATCACTCCGATGCAGCTGACTTTCGAGCGCACCCCGGATGGAGGAACTATCCTGGGGTGGCCCGATGGACTGCTTGAAGAGAGGGATTCGCCTGCCGCTCTCCTGGTGGTTGCCGACCCGTACAGTTTTCCCATGGAACTTCTGCTGGAACGGCTGAACAGCGACCAGCCTGGTATGCCCATCACAGGTGGCATGGCCAGTGGAGCTTCATCTCCCGGGGAAAGCAGGCTGCTGCTGGGTTCGGATGTCATGACCGATGGTGCGGTTGCCTGCTGGCTGCAGGGTGAACTGCAGATCCGGACCGTTGTGTCCCAGGGCTGCCGCCCGATCGGTGAACCCTACGTGGTCACCAGCTCCGAGCATAACCAGATCCTGCAGCTTCGAGGAGAGCCGGCGATGGTTCGCCTCAAGGAGGTCTTCGAGAGGCTTCCTACACGTGACCAGCAACTTGTTGAGAGTGGTCTGCAGGTGGGACGGGTGGTCAGCGAATACCAGGAGTCCTTTGATCAGGGAGATTTCCTGGTTCGAAACGTGGTCGGCATCGACCCGGAAACGGGCAGTATTGGCGTTGCCGACTACATTCGTCCAGGGACGACCGTACAATTTCATGTTCGTGATTCCCGGACGGCCGACGCAGAACTTGTCCAGTTACTTGGGGGACTGACAAGGACCCGCAGTTTACTCCAGGGGGGGGCTTGCTGTTCACCTGCAATGGCCGGGGGACACGACTGATAGATGTGACAGATCACGATGCGGGACTGGTCAGGCAGCACCTTGGAGAGATACCCAAGGAAAGAATTTATGACAAGGGAGAAATAGGAACGGTTGGGAAACAAAATTTCCTGCATGGATT
>CAYYZW010000319.1:0-4138 GCA_964476375.1 uncultured Pirellulaceae bacterium | reverse complement strand
GGGTCGGAAGCTCCTCCGAGGGTAATCACGGCAAGCACAATCAGGATACCGCTGAGTGCCCAGGGAACATTCCGCCGCTTGATCTTCCTGCTCCGCTCGATCAACTGCACATCGAGCGAGTAGGTCTCCACCACCTCCCGGCACCATCGACTGGTCCCAATGAAATAGGTCAGCGAGATGCTGTTAATCAGTACCGTCACAAGGGCTGCCAGCAGTCCCATCAGGAAATGAAATGTCTGCCACGACCGAACCGGCTGGTAACGCTCCTTGACACTGGCAAACGTGCCGCGGGCCCCGGCCAGTTCCACCTCGACCGCTTCTCCCATTTCCGATCGGCGGCTGAGATCCTGGAGCGTCTCATGCGCCGCGAGGTACTCCTCGGCGACGCCGATTACATCGCCCCCCCTCAGGCCCAGGACCAGGTTGGTTATCAACAGGGAAATGGCAAACAACGCCAGGACAAAATAGAATCGGGCCATCAACGAGATCCGGGATCGTGGAAACAGGAAAGCCAGAACGACTGCTGGCCATTTACTTCTCTTACTTTACCTCTCAGCCGCCGTCCCCCAACCCCACCTGCCGCAGGAATGAATCGGTCCGATCAATCACCACCTGGTCTCCTCGCTGGTATTCAAACTGCGAATTATCCATCTGGACCCGTCGAGTCACCCTGCGAAACTGGAGTGTCACAATCGGCTCGCCGGTATTGCCGCCAGACTTCTTCAGGTATTGCACTTCGTAGGGAAACAGCGGAAAGACTCCATCGCGTCCAAGCACCAGTCTCACCGAATCGGGAAGGTGGGGTGGCAACTGGCCGGCCTCTCTCGGGAAACGGTTCCTGAGTTCCTCCAGCAGATCACTTTTCCAGTGCCCATCGACCACCCAGACCGGTGTGGCACCAAGCGTGCCGGAAGATGCCTTGCCGAACTGAAACTGTGCATCCAGGCTGGAGAGCAGCCGGGGCAGTCCTCCCAGCACAACCCAGTTCCGGGAGAGGGATTCCTGCCTCACATCGGAAGCGAGCTGCAGGGCAATTCGGACCCGCCTCAGATCGATCCGGCTGAGAACAGTCCCACTGGACAAATCCTCCCTGGTCCAGAGATGTCGTCCGTCACTCACCTGGGTCAGGCTGGTCAACTGGCCACCCGCCTGCAGTTTCAACTCCAACCGCAAACGCTTGTTCTCCCCCTAGCCAAAATGCCGGTCCTGCCCGGTTCCCACAAGCTGCTGGTCGTAGAGATTGATTCTCTGCCGAATATCTGCCTGCAGGACATCTTCCTTGATCAGGCGCTGGGCGGCCTGCCGGACCAGCTGCTGGGCATTCACCGGGTTCTGATCGCTCGTCGCTTCTATCTTCTCCGGCTTGCCCTGCTTCCCCTCTTCCGCACCTGCCGGTGATTTAGCAAGGCTGGATAACCTGGGGAAGAGGTTGTTGGCCTCCATCACCAGCCAACCGGTGACAAGAGCAAAAATGAGAATAGGCAATTTGTACTTCATAGCCCGGTTATGCGGATTTTTCCAAAGATTCCAGTTACACGGTGCCGAGAATAAATCACCAGAGGCCTACCATGTTGCTGCGCGAACGCTGCGGGATGGTCGGTTGGCATTTTATGTCTCCTGGAACTTCAAGGTCTACGTCAATTGAAACCGGAAGCCCACGGGACACGCATTCAAACCACCCCATCCAGCAAGGACCACGAAAGTCGACCTGGCAGATCACGTTGCCGGATCGAGTCACTTTAAGGGAATGATCATGAAAACCTACCCACTTCTTTCGATTCTTGTCATCGTGGCGATCACGGCCATGCCCGGCTGTGGCTTTAACAAACAGCACAACCTGCCGCCGGCCCAACAAATGATGCAGCCCGGACCTGGTGTCGGTGGCCCCGGCCCAAGCGTGATGATGCCTGCCATGGCCCAGGCCCCGCCACAAGCGATGGCGGCACCGGCAGCGACAGTGCAGGTCATGTTCCTGCGACCGGAGGGAATGGAAATACGCCAGTTTGACATGGGCACGGGAGCCTTCGAGGAAACTCCCGCCTTTGTCCCTGCTCTTCAGGACTTTCCACAGAGCCAGATTTACCGGCTGAAACTCTCCAGCGTACCGGGCCGGGAAGGTGCCCAGGATCTTTATCCGACCCTGGAAATCGGGCCCACCACTGCCCGCACCGAGGCTTACCTGGCACACAATGCAGTTCCTATCCAGTTCACGGATGAGGATTTCGACCAGGTTTACAGCGGCAATTTTGTCACCAAGGTTATTTACCTGCCGGATCCAGAATTCCAGGAACTGGCCATGGCCGGCATCGAGACTCTCGTCAGCACCCGTCTTGATCCGGGCGAGGATCCGATCGTGGAAGCGGACCGACGGGGTTCGATCATGGCCGTCCTTCGCATGGGAAACAAGAATATTGAACGTGGAGGAGCCGCCGCTGCGGCGGTGGCTCCCGCCGGCTACATGCAGGCAGCCCCGAATGGTCCCCCCATGATGCCCTCGCAATACATCTCTGGCGTCAATGGGCCGGGATATGGAATCCCCATGGTGGGAACCAACATCGGACTTCCCGGACCACCCCACATTCCTTTCGGAGGTCCGGCGGGCATGCAGGAGTACGTCATGCACAACCATACCAAGGTGGATATCCCGGATCCCACCAGCCGTATCAACGTGCATGTCCGACAGGTCCCCGGCTACAACTATCCCAAACAACCGAGCCACGTGTTCATCCGGGAACAAAATATCCATTCCGCTTCACCACCCTACGCCCAACCCCCGTATGTTCGAAGGCAGGTATTGCCCTAAGGCTCGACCATCCTGACGGCAGGTCCAGGGGGGAAAACCCTCTCCCGGCATGTCGGGAGAGGGTTTCCGCATATCCTGGACTTTTTTTCTGCGAACCATGAGAGGATCCCGTCGGTGACAGCTCGTGCTCCAAGACGATCATCCATCCCCACTCGATGGATCATGCTCGCATGCCTGCTGCTGTGGACCAGTTCCCTCCAGGCCCAGGCACGTCGCACCGTCCCCCGGTTCAATGCCAGCCTGCCTCCTGGTGCTGTCGGACAGGCGCAGCTTTCCCGCGGCGGCCCGATCCCGGGTTATTTCCAGCCGGTCGAGATCCAGCCGCCCGCCGCGGTCGAACTAGCCGCCGCTGTGGAAGGTCGGTTCCTTCCGTCCCGGCCAGGGCCGCTCAAAGCAGGGATGCTGATCGGTGCCGTTTATCGTTTTCGGGTCACCAATATTCCCGGCCACATCGGGGAAGAACTGTTCCCCTCGATCGAGGTGATTGACCGTCTTTACCCCCCTGCTGGCCGTGCAGCCGAGTTCCCGATTCCGATCGTGCTGTCCGAGAAGGAACTTGGGCGGGCCCTGGGTGGGACGTTTATCACTCGAGTGATTTACCTGGAAGATCCGTACCAGGCCTTTCCCGCGGCCCAGGTACCGGGACGACAGCTGACCTACGACGTTCCGCCCCGGACCAATCCCCTCGACCTGGCCGACCAGCTTGGGCGTCCGGTCGCCATTCTGCGGATCGGGTCACGCATTCCACAGCCAGACCAGCTCACCGGCCGCTTCCTGTTTGATTCACCCCCGCTGCGGTTTTTTCCCGTCGCCGGCAAGGACCCGGCAGCCGGCATCGAGAAATCACCCAGGATTCCCCGTATTCGCATTGGTCAACCTCTCCAACCCATGCCTTTCCAACGATAGTTGTCACCATGCAGAACGTGCTCCATACCCAAGACAACCAGCCTGCCAGGGAGCTTGCCTGGCGGCTGATCCTGATTGGCGTGATGGCACTGCTGATGTGCTCCTGCCAGGCTCCGGGACAGACAGCGACGACCTCAATCCTGCAGCCCAACCGGCCAGCAGTCGCGAGGCTCAAGGCACCCATGCAACAGGAAAGTGACGCGGTCGTGGTATCGATTACCTCGGACCACGTTACCACCGACCAACCTCCCGCCGTGCAGCAGGTTCACTACCAGCAACCCGCTCCAGGAGCACCGTCCGGCCCCCCGACCAACCCAGCCCATACCCCTAGTGCATGGACCGGCCCACCCCCGGCAGGCGTCGCCCTACCCCACGGCAATAGTGGTGGCAAACCGTATACAGACAACAGGCCAACAACCGGCCTACCGG
>CAYYZW010000318.1:0-22980 GCA_964476375.1 uncultured Pirellulaceae bacterium | reverse complement strand
CCTTTTCGGTGTTGGCTGGCGCGAGTGTCTGGTGGGGGTTGGCCCGGCCGTTTTCCTGGACCGCTGCCGCTTCTCCTCCCCAGATCAACTTGGCACCACTCTGGCCAAATCTCTGCCAGCGGCGGAGTGTCAGTTCGCTGGGCGATCCATCCCTTTCGGCATCCCAGCCTTCCATGGGATGGATGCACCAGCGGTTGCCAAGAAGAACATCAGCGATCTGGAGCGGTTCCGCCAACGGGGAACCCTCCTCGCCACGCAGGATCTGCTGGTCGCAGGGGAGGTCCATGCCCCCTTCCTCAAGGTAACGGCAAAAGGCCTCGGCATCCCTCAGCTGGGCAATCTTGGAGTAGGTACCCATATGTGTTTCACTCCACGATCGCTGCCAGCGGCGAAAAGGCCAGGCGGAATTTTTTTTCCTCACCACTGAAGAACTTTATCGTGGCGGTCCTCTTCTGGCCCTTCCCGGACAATGCAGTAACCCGCCCCTGGCCATATCGCGGGTGTCCAACCAGCATTCCCTCGGAGTAGTCTTCCGGTGCCATGGATTCGGCCGGGGAGTCCGGCTGTTCAGCTGCCAGGGCGGCTGCGGTGGTCAGGTGTGCCGAGAGATTCTCGATAACCGAGTGCGATGCATGTTCCTGGTCGGACGGGGATGGGTCATCGATACCGTCAAACCGGTCCCCTGGAGCCGCGTCGATAAAATCATCCTCCGGGTTCACCAGCTGCTGCGGGTAATCCGCCTCACCAGGCGGTTCAATCATTTCCATCTCGTCACGTGGCAGTTCCAGCAGGAACTCGCTGGCAATCGCCGTCCGGTGCGTGCCACGGATCATCCGGCGACGGGTATAGCTTAACTGCAGTTCCTGTTCTGCCCTCGTGATACCGACAAACAGGAGCCGCCGCTCTTCCTCGCACTGCATCTCGTCATCGCGGCTCCGTTCATGGGGCAATAACCCGGTTTCAACCCCGACAATAAAAACGGTGGGAAATTCAAGGCCCTTGGCGGCATGCAGGGTCATCAGGGTCACCTGGTCGGGGTCGGGATCCAGCTCGTCGGTGTCGGCAACCAGTGCTGTCTGTTCCAGGAAACGTTCCAGCCCCTCGCCGGGAAACATCTCGTCAAACTCCCGGGCGGCACTGATTAACTCGTCAATATTTGCCAGCCGGTCTTCATCGTGAGATTCCACTCTTGCTTCCAGGAAATCGCGATAGCCGCTCTCCACGGCGACACGGGTGACCAGTTCGGCAAGATCCTGGTCCGGATCGGCGGAGATACCGCTGAGGATGGCCGTGAAGTTCGTGATCGAGACCGAGGCACGTCGGGTCAGCGACTCGATAAGTCCAACTTCCCTGGCGGCATCAAAAAAGCTGATCCGATGGCGGCGGGCATGGCGTTCCAGGTGCTCCAGGGACTTTTTACCGATCCCTCGCGGTGGCACATTGATAATCCGTTGAAAGGCAACATCGTTCTTTGGGTTATTAAGCAACTGCAGGTAGGCCAGCAGGTCTCGAACCTCCTTGCGCTGGTAAAACTCCAGGCCACGTACCACCTGGTAGGGAATCTGCAATCGTCGCAGCGCATGCTCCAGGGATCGGGAAAGGGCGTTGACACGGTAGAAAATGGCGAAGTCCCGGTACTGCCGGTTGCCGATGGCCACCGCGGCACTCACCTGGTTGGCGATATCATCTGCCTCGTTATGGCCGGTCATGTAACGGACCAGTCGTACCGGCTGTCCATCGTCATTCTTCGTGTAGAGTTCCTTGCGCTTGCGGTGCTGGTTGTGCTCAATCAGGGCATCGGCAACCCGCAGGATCCGCTTGGAACTGCGGTAGTTTCGTTCCAGCCGAACCACCTTGACTTCAGGGTAATCTTCTTCAAAACGCAGGATATTGGAGACATCTGCTCCGCGCCAGCCGTAAATCGACTGGTCCGGATCTCCGGTTGCTGCCAGGTTACGATGCGTCATGGAGAGTTTTTGCACGATTGCATACTGCACCATGTTTGTATCCTGGTACTCATCCACCAGGATGTAACGGAATCGCTTGTCCAGTTCCTCGCGGACGGTTTCCGATTCCGAGAGGAGTGTGGCGACATGCAGCAGCAGATCATCAAAGTCGACCGAGTTGGCTTCCAGCAGTAGCTGTCGGTAGACCGGGTAGATCTCGCGAGTCAGGTCGCCAACCATCTGTCCATACTGGGGCTGATAGTTCTCCGGCAGCATCAGCCGGCTCTTGGCCCAGCTGATTTCATCCCTGATTGTGTCCAGGCTGGTATGAGTCAGTGTGATCCCTGTTTCCTTGATAGCATTCTTGAGCATCCGGCGGGAATCGCTGGTGTCGAGGATGGAATAATTCTCTGCCAGCCCGACCAGTGGGCCGTGCCGTCGCAGGAGCCTGGAACAGAATCCGTGGAAGGTTCCCATCCAGGGGGACTGGCCTGGAACCAGCCGTGCCAGTCGCTGCCGCATCTCGTCCGCAGCCTTGTTGGTGAATGTCAGGCCCAGGATATTCCGAGGTGGAATCTCCTGTCGTATCAGGTGGGCGATGCGGTGAGTGACAACACGTGTCTTGCCACTGCCAGGGCCGGCGAGGATCAACAGTGGTCCCTCGACATGTTCGACGGCCTCCCGCTGCGCATCGGTCAGGCTGGCAAGCAGCATGTCGTTAGCAGGGGGCAGGTTCACTTCCATCGGGCTGGGCTTTCGGTCAAATCGAGGGGCTATCGAGGGTGCCCATTATACGCCATCGGTCAGATCACGGGAGTCGCTGCCTGCGTGCCCGGTGGCAGAGGGCCGCTACCGTGGGGGCTGCTCTTGTCGTGCCGGCCGATCATTATAGAATCACGGTCGACATACCATGAATGCAGGTCATGCGTACAAGCAGGCAGCTGCCGTGCTTGAGCAGCTGCCCGAACGATTGCTGTCGCATGCAGACTTTGGAAATGTGACCACCGCGCTGGGACGCGGCGAGGAGGCCACGATCGACGGAGTCTGGGGATCATCGTGCGCGCTGGCTGTGGCAGCCCTGCTTTTGAAGACCGATTCACCCATGCTGGTGCTGGTTCCCCAGCTGAGCCAGGTTGATGCCCTGGTGGACGACCTGGGACTGTTCGGTGTCAATCGCGTGTCCAGCCTGCCTGCTCCGGAAGGGGCACTGGCGACCCTGGCCGATCAGGAGGGTGCCGATGGTCAACGCGTGCGGACACTCAAGCAGCTGCTGCTGTCCGGGAAGGAGGCTCCCCGGGCCGTGGTCTCAAGCATCCAGGGAATGTTACGTCCAGTTCCCGATCAGCATCTGCTGGTCGCTGCCTCGACTCTTCTGAAACTGGGAGACCTGCTTGACATCGACCGCTGGCTGGAACAGCTGGTCCAATCCGGTTACAGCGCGACCAGTGCCGTGGCCATGCCTGGGGAGTTTTCTTGCCGGGGGGGGATTATCGACCTGTTTGCCAGGGACTGGGAGAGACCGGTGCGGATCGAGTTGTTTGGTGACCAGGTGGAGTCGATTCGTCGATTTGACATCGACTCCCAACGCAGCCTGGAATCCCTTGAGCAACTGGAAATGACTGTTGGCACACTCGAGTCACTGGGGCGCGACTGCGTCACATCCTATTTCCCGGAGGAGAGCTGGGTGGTCATGATCGAGCCGGCGCAGGGAGAAGATGTGGGAAAGCAATTTCTCGAGCGGCTGGAAGATCCAGCGGTCTGCCATGAACTTCCGGCACTTCTTGGACGGCTTGCCAGGAGGCCGCTTGCCAGTCTCTGGACACTGGCACCCGGGCGCTCGTCCGCTCACTACCAGTTGCAGATGGAGTCGATTGACAGGTTGCGGGGAGACATGGACCATATTCGCCGGGAAGTGGACCAGGTTGCCGGAGAGGGGGATCTGGTTCTGGTCTCGGCCGGCCGGGGGGAGCTTGAGAGGTTCCGAGAAGTACTCTCCAGTACACAGACGGCCCAGCGAGGAGGCCTCCATATGATGCTTGGAGACCTCTTCCAGGGTTTTCACTGGGCGGACGAACAGGTCACGGTTGTTGGATCCGGGGACCTGCTCGGTCGGGTCACCCGTCGTCGTCCGGTGCAGCGATATCATGGCAAACCGATCGATGACTTTCTCGACCTGCGACAGGGTGACCTGGTCGTCCACCTGGCGCATGGCGTTGGACGTTACCGGGGCATGTCGCTGCTGGAGAAGGAGGGACTTAAACAGGAACACCTGGCGATTGAATTTCGTGGTGGGACACGGATCTATGTTCCGGCCAGCCGGATTGAGCTGGTGCAAAAATATGTCGGTGGTTCTCGTTCTCGTCCTCGCCTGGCGATGATCGGTGGCAAGACCTGGCAGCGTCAAAAGAAGGCTGCCGAGGCGGCTGTC
Organism: uncultured Pirellulaceae bacterium; assembly: GCA_964476375.1. Taxonomy (GTDB): domain Bacteria; phylum Planctomycetota; class Planctomycetia; order Pirellulales; family Pirellulaceae; genus SAT2750. The sequence goes on along the minus strand of CAYYZW010000318.1, from coordinate 18,606 downwards.
CAGGACATGGCCGGGGAACTGCTGGAATTACAGGCCCGCCGCGCTGCACGCCCGGGCATCGCTTTTCCGGCGGATTCCCTCTGGCAACTGGAATTTGAGGCGGCCTTTCCGTACCAGGAGACGGTCGATCAGCTATCCGCCATGGAACAGATCCGCGAGGACATGATGGCTCCCCGTCCGATGGACCGTCTGCTATGCGGGGACGTCGGCTTTGGGAAGACAGAGCTTGCCATGCGGGCCGCGTTCAAGGCGGTCGACAGTGGTTACCAGGTGGCGGTGATGGTCCCCACCACGATCCTGGCGGAGCAACATTACCACACCTTCAAGCAGCGGATGAGCCAGTTCCCGGTCGACGTGGCACGCCTGAGCCGGTTTAGTTCCACGTCCGAGCAGCGGGAAGTGACCGAGGGCCTTGCCAGTGGACGCACGGATGTCGTGATTGGTACTCACCGCCTTGCATCCAAGGATGTCAGCTTTGCCAACCTCGGCCTGCTGATCATCGATGAGGAGCAGAGGTTTGGTGTGGGAATCAAGGAGCGGATCAAGTCACTGCGAAGTATCGTCGATGTGCTGACGCTCTCTGCAACGCCCATTCCCCGCACACTTCACATGTCACTGATCGGCGTGCGTGATATCTGTAACCTGGAGACTGCCCCCCAGGATCGCCTTGCCGTGGTAACCACCCTGGCCCGCTTCGAGGAATCGCTTGTCCGCCAGGCGATCCTGCGGGAACTGAACCGTGGTGGCCAGGTTTACTTCGTCCATAACCGTGTCCAGGACATCGGTGAGCTGACGGCCCGCCTCCAGTCAATCGTCCCTGAGGCGACTTTCGGGATCGGCCATGGCCAGATGGCAGAGGCCGAATTGGAACGCGTGATGGTGGATTTTGTCGAACACCGGTTCGATGTCCTGGTGGCGACCACGATCGTGGAGAACGGACTGGACATTCCCAATGCAAACACAATTTTCATTGACGAGGCAGATCGTTATGGGCTGGCCGACCTTCATCAGCTCCGGGGCCGGGTTGGACGGTACAAGCACCGTGCTTCCTGTTACCTGCTGGTGGACTCGGGGAAGTCGATTTCTCCAAATGCATCGCGGCGACTTCGGGCCATCGAGGAATACAGCCAGATGGGAGCAGGTTTTGCCATTGCCATGCGTGACCTGGAGATACGTGGTGCGGGGAACCTGCTGGGTCCGCAGCAGAGTGGATATATCTCTACCGTGGGCTACGAGCTTTACTGCCAGCTGATGGAAAAGGCGGTGCGGCATTTGAAGAAACTTCCACCACGTGTGGCCATTGACGTGGACGTGGACCTTCCGGGAGAGAGCTTTCTCCCGGCGGAATATGTCCCCGATATTCGCAACCGCATCGATCTTTATCGCCGCTTTTCACGTATCGATTCGCAGGTCTCGATTGACCAGTTAAGGGAAGAGATGCTGGATCGATTTGGTACTCTTGTTCCTGCGGCGGAGAGAATGTTAAGGGTCGCCTCGTTGCGGCTGGAGGCAGCCATCTGGCATGTGACATCCATTGGGACCGAGAAGGGTTTCCTGGTTTTTCGCTATACATCCCGCCAACGGATCGAGGAACTGGCTCGCAAGCACCCCGGGCAGCTCAGAATCGTCGACTCTCGAAGTGCCTATTTCCCGCTTCCACAAGGCAAGGCAGGAGATGATTTGCTGGTATTGGCAGAATTGGTGTTGCGATCTGCCACGAGGGAACCCTAAAATCCTGCCCCACGCCCTGACGGAGGGGTCTGTTGTGGTCGTTCCATGTCGGCGGAAAAGAGCATGAAGTTGATCTTCCACCATCCTGCCCTGGCTCTCCTGATGGCCTCCCTTGTGACGGCTCCGGTCGCTTCTGCCGAGGATAGAGAAGCAACTCCTCGGCAGCTGGAAGGGATCAAGGTCCTGGCGATCGTGGGAGATCAGCATGTCCTGCGCGGTGAACTGATGCCCCGCGTGCAGATGGTGATGCAGCCCATCCTGGAGAAGATGACGCCGGAAGACCGTTACCTGCAGCGGAAGGAAATCGAGCAGCAGGAGACCGCGCTGCTCCAGCAGATGGTCATGCAGGCGGTGGAGACAAAGCTCCTGTACGTGGCTTTTCTTCAGGACCTGACGGGAGAGCAAAGAGCCACAGCAGAGGAGACGATCGATGCCAAGGTCGAGGAGATGTTCGAGGATGCCGTGCTGGAGATGCTCAAGAAGGTCGCCGGTGCGGACAAGAAGAAAACTCGCGAACTGTTTCGATCGGCACCCCAGGTTGCCCAGCTGGCAAAGCTGATGGACCAGGAGGGAATCGATACGATCGCTGAACTTGACCAGCAGTTGAGGAAGTTTCAGACATCGGTGGAGCTGGAAAGGGGGGCGTTCAAGGAACAGAACCTGGGGCGGTCTTACCTTTGGGACAACATCCAGAAGCGTCCTGAGGTCAACCACAGGGAAATGCTCAAGTACTACAGTACCAACGTGGCCACCTATGAGATTGAGTCCCGCGCCCGCTGGGAACAGCTTTCGGTCTACTTCGAAAAATATGACTCCAGAAAAGAAGCCTACTCAGCAATTGCCGTGATGGGGAACGAGGTCCTGCGGGGAGCCAAGCTGGCGTCGGTGGCTCGCCGCAGCAGCCAGGAGTCACGTGCAGAACAGGGAGGACTCCACGACTGGACTGCCAAGGGAAGCCTGGTCTCGGATCCGATTGACCAGGCCGTCTTTAACCTGCCACCGGAGAAACTCAGTCGAATTATTGAGGATGATCGTGGTTTTCATATCGTCCGGGTACTGGAGCGGCAGGATGCCGGCCGAATTACTTTCCAGGATGCCCAGACGGAGATCAAGGCGAAGCTGCGAGCTCGCAAGCAACAGGAACAAATCGAAACGCTTCTCAAGCAACTGCGAGAGACGATTCCGATCTGGACCGTGTATGATGATGAGTAAATAACTCCATCCCACGCCACGGTATCTGCTGGTCGTCGATGTCCTCCCTTCCCGATTCCTGTGCCCTGAATCTTGAGCTCAAGGCGCGGGTCGCTGACCTTGTGCAGGCACGTGTCGTGGCCCGGCAACTGACGACACGACCGATGGAGGAACTTGTCCAGCTGGATACCTACTTCCAGTGCGACACGGGCCGCTTCAAACTTCGACAGTTCGACTCGGAACGGGGGCAGTTGATCTGGTATCAGCGAGCCAGCCAGCATCAAGCCAAGTCCAGCTTTTACAAGCTGGTGGATATTTTCCGGCCCGAGGAGATGAAGAACCTGCTGGCGACAACCCTTGGCATCCGTGTGGTGGTACAGAAGCAGCGGGAGGTTTACTTCTACCGGAACGTGCGGATTCACCTGGACCAGGTCCAGTCGCTGGGGACATTTCTTGAATTTGAAGCGGTTCTGGAGAATGCCGATCAAATCCCGCTGGGCCAAAAACAGCTGGATTTTCTTTGCAGCCAGTTCTCGATTGCTGATCAGGATCTGATGGAAGGTTCCTATTCAGAGATGCTGGAGGATGGAGGGACCTGAGAATTGTCTGGAGAAATCGCCGCTGGTGACTTTTGTTTGAGCTGCGAGCCGGGTAGATTGTTGGAGCAGGCGCGAGCCTCTTCTGGTATGTAGCCAGGAAAACGGTGGTAGGACTTACTCGCTAAGGATGAGCAAAAATGACTGAGGCGGCACGTTTGAAGGTAGGTGAGACGGAATTGGAACTCCCGGTGACCACCGGGTCAGAAAATGAACGCGGGCTGGATATCTCACGATTGCGTGCCGACACCGGACTGATCACCCTCGACGAGGGTTTTGTCAACACCGGGTCGACGACAAGCGGGATCACATTCCTTAACGGGGAAGAAGGTGTTCTCCGGTATCGTGGTTACCGGATCGAGGAGATTGCTGCAAACTGTGATTTCCTGGAGACCTGCTACCTGCTGATTTACGGCGAATTGCCGACCAGCGACGAGCTGGCGTCGTTTTGTAGCTCGATCCGCCGCCACACGATGCTTCATGAGGACATGCGATCCTTTTACAATGGCTTTCCCCGGGATGCCCACCCGATGGCCATTCTCTCCTCGGTGGTGGGAGCCCTTTCCACCTTCTACCAGGACTCGTTGGATCCTCATGATCCGGACCAGGTCGAGATATCGATTCACCGGCTGATTGCCAAGCTGCCGACGATCGCCGCTTACAGCTACAAGAAGTCGTTCGGGCAGCCGTTTGTTTATCCTCAGAATGATCTCAACTACTGTCAGAATTTTCTGCAGATGATGTTTGCAGTTCCCAGTGAACCGTACGAGATCGATGAGGATTTCGTCAATGCACTCAACCTCCTTTTGATTGTGCATGCCGACCACGAACAGAATTGCAGTACCTCGACGGTGAGGATGGTGGGCTCGGCCAATTCCAACCTGTTTGCCTCCATCGCTGCAGGTATCTGCGCTCTCTGGGGGCCGCTCCACGGGTGGGCAAACGAGGCCTGTGTGAACATGCTTGAGCAGATCATCGAGGATGGAGGGGATATCCAGAAGTACGTGGACATGGCCAAGGACAAGAGCAGTGGATTCCGGCTGATGGGTTTTGGTCACCGGGTCTACAAGAACCACGACCCACGAGCCCGGATTATCAAGAGTGCCTGTGACCGGCTGCTTGCGAAAATGGAGACCCGGGACCCGCTTTTTGAGGTCGCCCAGCAACTGGAGGAAGTTGCCCTGGAGGATCCCTACTTCGTTGAGAAACGGCTCTACCCCAACGTCGATTTTTACTCCGGCGTGATCTACCGGGCGCTTGGAATTCCACCGCAGATGTTTACCGTGCTGTTTGCTATCGGACGACTGCCAGGCTGGATTGCCCACTGGGTGGAAATGCACGCCTCTCCAAAGAAACGCATCTGTCGTCCACGGCAGGTCTATACCGGGCCGACCGAACGGGAGTTTGTGGCAGTCGAGGACCGCTAAATCCTACCAGTCTCCCACGCTGCCATCCTGGTAATAGACTCGCTGCGGCAGCTCCTGCTCGAAGGGGTGCTTGCGGACCTCCTCCTCGTCGATCTCAATGCCCAGGCCGGGTTTCGTGTTGGGCTCGACGAGCTGTCCGTCCGGATTGACGTGAAAACCCTCGCGAACCACATCTGATCGCCAGGGAACATCGTCATGGACGGTCTCGCAAATGATGTAACCTGGCTGGGAAAACCCGAATTCCAGTGAGGCCGCAGTACTGACAGGTCCCTGGGGGTTGTGGGGAGCCAGGGCAATCCGGTATGCGTCGGCAAGGGCTGCGATTCTTCTCGCCTCGCTAAACCCGCCACAGTGGGTCAGGTCCAGCTGGCAGATCTCACAGCCGCGCTGCTGGAAGAGGTCGCGGAAAGCCTGCAGGTGGGTCAGCCGTTCCCCGGTAGCAACCGGGGTTGTGAGGGCCGCGTTGATCATCGCAAGTCCCTCGATGTTCTCCGGCCAGCAGGGTTCCTCGAAGAAGTAAAGCCCATAGGGTTCCAGGGCCTTGCCGAACTGGAGTCCCATTGCCGGGGAGGGGCGGGCATGGCAGTCAACCATGATGTCGATTGTCTCCCCGACCGCCTCCCGCATCGCCTGCACGGCGGCCTCGGCGGCACGGACCGGCTTGAGGCCCTCGATCGGCATCGTGGGAGGTACCGCCATGCACTTGAATGCACTGAAACCACTTTCCACTGCCTTGAGTGCAAGCTCGGCAAACCGGCTGGCATCCTCCACCGCGGTCTCGTAAAAGTCCTCCATCTTGCCGCCACCCAGGTGACAGTAGGTCCGGATGCTGTCCCGTACCGGGCCTCCCCACAACCGGGAGCAGGGTTGCGACGTAATTTTTCCGGCGATATCCCAGAGGGCGATATCGATTCCGGCAATCGCCGTACTGCGGACGATTCCGTTCCCGTGCCAGAAATGCTGCCGATACATGGTCTGCCAGATATGTTCAATACGGCGGGGATCCTCGCCCACGATGAGCTCCGAGAGATCCTCGATGGCACCCACGATGCTGCGGGTATGCCATTCCAGGGTGGCCTCTCCCCAGCCATAAAGCCCGGGCTGGTCGGTGATCACCTTGACGAAGACCCAGTTCCGCATGCGGGCGTGACAAACATGAGTTTCAATAGCGGTGATACGCATCGGATCTCTTCTTTTGGAAGGCACGCATGACAGGCGATCTACTCACTCTATCCAGCCAGCGATTCTCTCGGCAAGGTGGTCGGTTAATTTCTCCAGGCATCCAGCTGCGAAAACGGCGACTGTTTCCTGGTAAATCCCCTTGCCGTAACAGTCTTCGGGTACCAGGTAGGATGGCCCCCAGGGCCCCGTATTACTGGCAATGAGAAGTGGCGTCCCGGGAAATCGTGCACGTAACTTCTGCGCAAGCTGCTGGTACGGTTCGCCCGGCAAGAATAGCCAGATCGAGTCTCCCAGTTGCCAGGCATGGACCTGGTAGGGATAGTGATCACCGCCGGGAAGTTCACCAAGCCTCGCAAGCAGGCGACGATCGCGTTCGGCCATGGCCCGGCAGTGCCGGGAATGGTCCAGGTCCTGGTCGGTGCGGGCCTGCTGTTCCTGGTCTTTCCATTGCTGAAGTCGTTTTCGGACCTCGTCACCCTGTTCCAGTTCTGGACGGTAAGCCAGCGGGATATCCCAGCGTGCCTGTCGCCAGAGTCGCAGCTCGTGCATGCGATCCTGGTCCAGCTCGACGTGCTGCCAGGTACCGATGGTTGCGCCCGAGATGACAGGTCCGGTATACTGCTGGCATGTTCCTGCCGTCGGCAGGCTGACCAGTGTGGCCAGCGCCGCATGGCCAAGCTGCAAGCCGTTCCGGTCCGCCACTTCTGGATCCCCGCTGTAACCGTCCCGGGGGCCCAGGTCCCCGCAGACTCCCTGGATGAACAGGCAGGGAGCCCCGGTCTGCTGCTCGACCAGCTCCCGCATCGCTCCCGGGTAATCCGGGCTGATCAGGCGGTTTTCCCAGGCCAGGCTGGTGGGATGGCAGCCATAGTTGATGATCGATCCGGCCCAGTCCCCCCCGGCATTCTGGAGCTTGACGACCAGCAGCGTGTTGTCGGCGTCCTGTTCCGGGTTGAAACCACACACGTACTGGTTGCTCTCGCTGTCCCAGAGATCCCGCTGGCGGGCCAGGTCACAGAATCCTTCCCCGTAGACGAGTGTTACCGGTGCAAGCTGGCTCACGGCCCTGCCAGCAAGAACCTCCATAGCCTGGTAGAGTGACTCCAGGTAAGCAGGTATCAACTCCCCGCCCGGCATCTCGACACGGTCGCTTCCCAGCAGGCCGGCCGCGTGGGTATGAGAGAAAACAACGCTGACCGCCTCGTGCTGCACGTCGGCAGCCGCCGCTGCCCGCGTTACGAGTGGATCCAGGTCGGAGGCTCGCAGGATGCAGTGATCCAGCGCGACCAGCAGGCAGCGATCGTCACTGTCGACCGGTTCGGTTAACAGCACGGTGCCCCGCAGGGGCCGATGAATTCCCTCGGCAATATCATGGCTCGCAGCCCCCCACATGCGATGGTAAATACCAACCGGCGGCGTGATGTCAGCATGGAGGATTGCCATGCGGCAGTCAGCCTGGGGTGTGTGGACTGGATCGGGCATGGGACGTATGGAGGGAATCGTTGTTGGAAAGGAGATCGCTTATTAGAATAAGAGCGTGACATCGCCGGGGGTGGATTTTCGTACCGAGCACGGTTCTTATCCCCCTTGATATTACCATCCATGACAGGAGTGATGCAGCCATGGCAGGGCAGTCCCGCGGACACCAGTGGCCGATCCGTTTTCTTTTCTCAGGGCTGGGGCTCCTATCAGTGCTTCTGCTTCCAGCAATGACCAGCGGACAGGAGAAAGTCAGTTTCGACCGGCAGATCCGGTCGATCCTGTCAAGTAACTGTTACCAGTGTCATGGCCCGGATGAAAAAGCTCGCCAGGCCGATCTGCGGCTGGACCTGGAAGAGGGCATGTTTGCCGATCGCGACCTGGTCACGGTGAAAGCGGGGGACCGCTCCGGCAGCGAGTTATTCCAGCGGATCAGCTCGGACGATGCCGATCTCCAGATGCCCCCGCCGGATTCCGGCAAGACACTCAGCAAGGACCAGGTCGAGTTGATCGGCCGCTGGATTGACGAGGGAGCAGGGTGGGAAAGTCACTGGGCATGGACCGCGCCCCAGCAGGTGACGGTGCCGAATCCCAGGAAGTCACGCTGGGTACTGAATGATATAGACCGATTCGTGCTGGCCAGGCTGCAGGGTTCCGGATTCAAACCGTCCGAGGAGGCGGACCGGGTGACACTGATCCGGCGGTTGACTTTTGATCTGATTGGTCTTCCCCCGACACCGGCCGAGGTGGCAGACTTTGTCCATGACGAGGAGCCACGTGCCTACGAGCGGCTGGTGGACCGCTTGCTCCAGTCACGCCATTACGGGGAGAGGATGGCCATCTACTGGCTGGACGTGGTTCGTTACGCAGACAGTAACGGCTACCATGCCGACAAGCCGAGACCGATCTCACCCTACCGGGACTACGTGATTCAGGCCTTTAACGAGAACATGCCCTTTGACCAGTTCGTGATTGAACAACTGGCCGGGGATCTCCTGCCGGACGCGACGGACCAGCAGAGGACAGCGTCCGGTTTCAACATGCTGCTGCAGACGACCGATGAGGGTGGAGCCCAGGCCAAGGAATACCTGGCCAAGTACTCGTCCGACCGTGTCCGCAATACATCCTCTATTTTCATGGGTGTCACGCTCGGCTGTGCCGAGTGCCATGATCACAAGTTTGATCCCTTCACGACCCGTGACTTTTACCAGTTCGCCGCATTTTTTGCGGATATCAAGGAAGTGGGGGTCGGCAATCCAACACCCTACCCGGTCGTCACGGCAGAACACGAGCAGCGGATCAAGGAGATCGACGAGAAGATCGCCGCACGGCAGAAGCTGCTTGGGACGTCGACAGCGGAGCTGGTCAAGGCGCAGCAGGCCTGGGAAGTGGCGGCTGCCAAGTCGGCCCAGGGGCAGCCCCTGCTGAGTCCGTGGCACCTGATCGGCCCCTTTACGGCCGCCAGTTTTGATGCGGCCCATGCCACCCCCTTCCCCCCGGAAACGGAGATTGACCTTTCCAAGACGTACGGAGAACTGAAGTGGCGAAACGGTGAAAAGCTTGTCGACGGTATGATCCATCCACTGCTTGGTGAGAACTCCGCAACCTATCTGTATCGCACGGTCCAGGTGGAACAGGCGACCCAGCTGGAACTTTCCCTTGGTAGCGACGACAGCCTGCAGATCTGGCTGAACGGGAAAAAGGTCTACGAGAACAAGGTGCTGCGTGGCGTTGTCCTGGACCAGGACAAGCTGACACTGGAACTGGCCGCCGGGGAGAACAAGCTGCTGATGAAAATCGCCAACGGCGGAGGCGGTTACGGTTTCTCCTTCCGCGCCCAGGCCAGCACGATTCCCCCGCCCATCGCCACCCTATTGAAACTGGATGCCGGCAGCCGCAGCGAGGTCCAGAAGAACGAGCTGGCTGCCTATTTTCGTACCCTGGCACCTCAGCTCAAACCGGTGAGGGAGCAGCTGGTGGTGCTGGAGGCCGAGAAAAAGCAGGCCATGGCCCAGCTTCCCAAAACACTGATGACGGTGGCGGTCGCCCCGCGGATGATCCGTGTCCTGCCGCGTGGGAACTGGCTGGATGATTCCGGGCCGGAAGTGACCCCTGCCATCCCACAGTTCCTGGGAGGTCTGGAGATTGACAGCGAGCGGGCCAGCCGGCTTGACCTGGCACGCTGGATTGTCAATCCGGATAACCCGCTGACAGCACGCGCTTTCTCCAATCGAGTCTGGAAACTGTTCTTTGGCCATGGCCTGGCACAGCCGCTTGACGACCTGGGGGCGCAGGGATCGCAGCCGACCCACCCGGAACTCCTGGATTACCTGTCGATTCGATTTATCGAGAGTGGATGGGACATCAAGCAGATGGTCCGCTTGATGGTGCTTTCGGCAACCTACCGGCAGTCCTCGATGGTGAATGAGCGACTAGCACGGCAGGATCCCTATAACGAGCTCTATGCCCGCCAGTCGCGTTTTCGGCTGGATGCAGAGCTTGTCAGGGACAATGCCCTGGCGGTGAGCGGATTACTTGATCTCTCCATCGGTGGGCCGAGTGTGAAGCCGTACCAGCCAGCCGGGTACTGGTCTCATATGAATTTTCCCAAGCGGACCTGGCAGCAGTCGGGCGGGGAAAACCTCTACCGCAGGGGGCTCTATACCCACTGGCAACGGATGTTCCTGCATCCGAGCCTGCTGGCCTTCGATGCCCCCAGCCGGGAGGAATGCACGGTGGAACGTCCACGCTCCAATACGCCCCAGCAGGCCCTGGTACTGCTGAACGATCCCACTTACGTCGAGGCGGCACGGGCCCTGGCGGCACGTACCCTCAAGGAGGGGGCTGAGACAGACGAGCAGCGGCTCGACTGGCTTTACCGTATCGTGCTTTCCCGCCCGGCCCAGGCGACCGAGTCAGAAATCCTGTTTCGCGTGCTTGAAAAACACAAGCAGACCTACGCGGAGGACCCGCAGGCAGCACAGCAGTTCCTGGAGGTCGGCATGCGACCGATCCCCGACGACCTGGACCAGGCAGAACTTGCCGCCTGGACATCGATTACCCGTATTATCCTGAACTTGCATGAGACAATTACAAGAAACTAAAGAGCAATGAATAAAAAACCCTTTGCAGCATGGACACGACGGACCTTTCTTGAGGGTGGAGCGCAGGGCGTGGGGGCCCTGGCGCTGGCATCCCTGCTGGGGCGTGACGGCCCTGCTGCGGATGATGTCAAGGTACCGCGCTGGGCTGGCAGCCTGGGTGAACCCCACCACCCACCCAGGGTGAAACGCGTTATTTTTCTCACCATGGCAGGGGGGATGTCCCACCTGGAGACACTCGATCACAAGCCCAAGCTGGCAGAGATGAACGGTAAGCCGATGCCGGAATCCTTCACCAAGGGCCAGCCCATTGCCCAGCTACAGGGCAAGGCATTGACCTGCCTGGGCCCCCAGCATCCCTTCCAGAAACACGGGGAATCGGGGCAGGAAATATCGTCGATTTTCCCCAAGCTGGCCAGCATGATCGATGAACTCTGTATTATTCGCTCATTCAAGACCGAGGCGATTAACCATGACCCGGCTCACACCTTTATGAACACGGGGACCACGATCAGTGGCCGGCCATCGATGGGAGCCTGGTTGCAGTACGGGCTGGGAAGTGAGGCGGACGACCTGCCCGGCTTCGTGGTCATGACCTCGGTCGGTGGTGGACAGGATCAACCGATTGCCTCACGGCAGTGGCATAGCGGTTTTTTGCCCAGTCGTTTCCAGGGGGTTCCCTTTCACAGCAAGGGGGATGCCGTTCTGTATGTCAAGAATCCGCCGGGAGTGGCGACCGGGCAGCAGAAGGACGTGGTGGAAGCAATCCAGCAGCTTAACGGTGTTCGTGACGGCCTTGTCAGGGATCCGGAAATTGCCACGCGGATTAGCCAGTATGAACTGGCATTCCGGATGCAGACGAGTGTACCGGGCCTGCTTGACCTGTCCGGGGAGACCCAGCAGACGATGGACCTTTACGGTACCAAGGGAGCCGATGGGTCGTTCGCAGCCAACTGCCTGCTCGCCCGCCGGCTGGTGGAGCGGGGTGTCCGGTTTGTCCAGCTCTATCATCGCGGCTGGGACCATCACGGGGGGATCAAGGCAGCCAGCGAGAACACCGGCCGGCTGGTGGACCAGGGTGCTTGGGCCCTGCTGGCGGATCTCAAGCAACGAGACATGCTCAAGGACACGCTGGTTGTACTGGCCAGCGAGTTTGGAAGAACACCGATGGCCCAGGGGAACGGCCGGGACCATCACATCAAGGGTTACTCGATCTGGCTTGCCGGTGGGGGGATCAAGGGGGGGACGACACACGGCGCGACCGATGAGCTGGGTTACAACGCTGTGGAAAACGTGGTCAGTGTGCATGACCTGCACGCCACCATGCTGCACCTCCTGGGGATCGACCACCTGAAGTTCACGTTCCCCTTCCAGGGGCGTGACTTCCGGCTTACCGATGTGGAAGGGGAAGTGATCCAGCCGATCCTGGCCTGATTGCTGCCTGTTTACACGTCGAAGTAAAGGCAGAACTCGTAAGGGTGGGGTCGCAGTCGGAGTGCGTCCACCTCGTTCTCCCGCTTGTACTCGATCCAGGACTCTATCAGGTCCTCGGTAAAGACATCCCCGCGGACAAGGAACTCGTGATCTTCCTCCAGTGCCTGCAGGGCATGGTCGAGTGTTGCCGGTGTACGAGGAACCGATTCAAGTTCATGGGCTCCCAGTTCGTAAATGTCCTGGTCCAGCGATGCGCCAGGATCAATCTTGTTCTGGATCCCGTCGATGGCTGCCATCAGGATGGCAGAGAAGCCGAGGTAGGGATTGCAGCTGGGATCGGGGCAACGGAACTCAATGCGTTTGGAGGCGGGGTTCTGGCTGTACATCGGTATCCGGCAGCAGGCAGAACGGTTTCTCTGGGAATAGGCCAGGTTGACCGGGGCCTCGTAACCCGGTACCAGTCGCTTGTAACTGTTGGTGGTCGGGTTGGTGAAGGCCAGCACGCTGGGAGCATGCCGGAGGATACCGCCAATCGCGTACAGGGCGATATCGCTCAGCCCCGCGTATCCACTGCCGGCAAAAAGTGGTTGTTCATCTTTCCAGAGTGAGAGGTGGACATGCATGCCGGAGCCGTTGTCGGAAAAGACCGGTTTTGGCATGAAAGTCACGGTCTTGCCATGCTTGTGGGCCACGTTCTTGAGAACGTACTTGTAGGTCATCATCTGGTCTGCCATCCGGACCAGGCTGTCAAAGCGAAGATCGATTTCTGCCTGGCCGGCGGTCCCCACCTCGTGGTGCTGGCATTCGACCGGGATGCCGCAGTCGATGAGCGTCTGCATCATTTCGTTGCGCAGGTCCATCAGGTGGTCGGTCGGGGGAACCGGGAAGTACCCTTCCTTGTGACGGACCTTGTGGCCCAGGTTCGGAGATTCCTCGCGGCCACGGTTCCATTCCCCCTCCACGCTGTCGACATGGTAGTACCCCTCGTGGGCATTCTGATCATAGCGGACGTCATCGAGGATGAAGAACTCGGCCTCGGGTCCAAAATAAGCGGTATCGGCGATATTGCTGGCGTTGAGGTATCCCACCGCCTTGGCGGCCACGTGCCGGGGGTCGCGCGAGTAATCCTCACCGGTAATGGGATCCTGGATATTACAGAGAATGCAGAGTGTCTCCATTTCCGTGAAAGGGTCAAGGAAAACCGTGTCTGGCTGGGGCACGATCAGCATGTCGCTCTCGTTGATCGACTTCCATCCACGGATGCTCGAGCCATCAAATCCCAGGCCATTTTCGAAGACACTCTCGCTGAATTCGCTGATCGGGATCGTCGTGTGATGCCAGGTTCCAGGGAGATCGACAAAACGCAGGTCGACCGCCTGGACACCTTTTTCACGACAGTAGGTGAGGACTTCCTTGGCATTCATCTGCTTGCCCTTTACCGGAGGCTTGTATTACCGTTGATAAAAAAGGCGACCATCCGTTTCCGGGTGGCCGCCTTTGCATTGGAGTAAAAGGGAATCAACTCCCCGGCCGTTAGCTCTTGACCGTGTCGAGGATCCTGGCAACCACGCGATAGGGATTGGCATTGGATGCCGGACGCCGATCTTCCAGGTATCCTTTCCATCCATCACGAACCGTGGCGACCGGGATACGGATCGAAGCACCCCGGTCACTCACCCCGTAGCTGAAATTGTCGATGTGCTGCGTTTCGTGAAGTCCCGTCAGTCGTTGGTCGTTGTCGGAACCATACTCGGTCATATGCGCCGCATGCGCCGCGGCAAATTTTTCACATATGCCATTGATCAGTTCTTCACCACCTTCCTCCCGGATTGCCGTGTTGGAGAAATTGGTGTGCATCCCACTCCCGTTCCAGTCACCCTTGACCGGCTTGGGATGCAGCGAGATGGTAATCCCGTAATCTTCCGCCGTCCTGTCAAGCAGGTATCGAGAGATCCAGAGATCGTCACAGGCTCGCTTGGCACCCTTGCCAAGCAGCTGGTATTCCCACTGGCCCTTCATCACCTCCGCGTTAATACCGGTGACCGAAAGCCCGGCGTCCAGGCAGTTGTCCAGGTGGGATTCCACGATATCACGTCCGACACAGTTGTCCGTGCCGACCGAGCAGTAGTAGGGACCCTGGGGCCCGGGATAGCCATCGGTTGGAAAACCGAGGGGCAGTCCATTGAGCATCAGCGTGTATTCCTGCTCGAAACCGAACCAGAAGTCCTCATCATCTTCAAAGGTGGAACGGATGTTCGTCGGATGGGGTGTGGTGTCGGCCGAAAGAACCTCGCAGAGTACGAGGAAACCGTCCCGACGGGCCGGGTCTGGTGCCAGACGTACCGGCTTGAGCAGACAGTCTGAATCGTCGCCTGCTGCCTGTTCTGTACTGCTTCCATCGAATCCCCACTCAGGACAATCGGATGGATCCCCGGGTTCGCTGCTGACGACTTTCGTTTTGCTGCGCAGGTTAGGTTCGGGTTGATAACCGTCCAGCCAAATGTATTCCAGCTTGTAACTCATTCCTGAACTCACTCCTTCAATACGTCTAAATAGGTCCTTTTGCCGACGGCGGGATGCCCCACCCTGCCTGGCGACGGTGTTTTCTGTGGAAACGAAAACCCGTTATACCGCAACAAATAGGTGATGTCACCCATGCAAGGCATCCGGGGCGATTTCTTTTCAGATAGCCGCTGGGTGAGGCCCGTGGAGCGGAAAATCGCCGTTGGACGAGGGTCGCTGCACTGGAGATCAGGGTTTCACGAGCGACTCTCGAAGGACCGTCAGGCCAGCGTCCAGAATCGGATCCATCTTCTTTGCCAGCAAGGTCTTTCCATTGCTGTCAGGTCGCCGTGCGACATGGACCAGCACGTCCGGTGTGACCCCCGCGTTGCTGATGGCATGGCCCGAGGGGGAGAAGAAGCGGGCGGTTGTCAAACGGACTCCGGCGGTTGTATTGCTCAGGGGGAAAATACCCTGGACGCTTCCCTTGCCATAGGTTGTGCGTCCCACAACATGACCACGCTGGTGGTCATGGATGGCCCCGGCAAAGATCTCGCTGGCACTGGCCGAATTGCCGTTGATCAATACCACGATGGGCAGGTTCCAGGTTCCCAGTTTATGGGCCTTGTAGTCGACATCTTCATGCGAGCTCCGTCCCCGTGTTCGGACAATCGTACCCTGGTCGAGAAAGTGATCGGCGACCTCCACCGATCCGATCAGCAATCCGCCGGGATTGTTGCGGATGTCGATTACCAGGGATTTCATCCCCTGGCGATGGAGTCGCCAGAGCGCGTCGTCCAGGTCCTGGCTGGTTGTCTTCTGAAAACAGGTAATGCGCAGGTAACCGATGCCGGTCTCCTGGTCGATGATCTTCACATCCTCGATGCTGGGGATCTCCACCCGTCGTCGCTGGAGGGTGATCTGCCGTGCCGGGCTCCCGTCCCGCCGGATGGTGACGCGAACCTGGCTGCCGTCTGGGCCACGCAACATGTCTGCTGCCTCGGTGGGTGAAATCTTGGGGATGGCCTGGCCATCGACCGAAAGGACCAGGTCGCCTGGCTGGATTCCGCCTTCGCTGGCCGGGCCGGCGGGAATCACCCGGATAACTTTCAGCTGGGCCGGAGAGCTTTTAAGTTCAATCCCGATACCGACAAAATTCCCCTCGATCTGGGAGAACATTTCATCGAGCTGGTGGGGAGTGAGGTAACAGGAGTACTTGTCCATGCCAGACGCGGTGCCGCAGGTGAACTCCAGGAGCGTTGCGGCAACAGGCAGTTGAATCGTATCGCGGGCGTTCTGGGCGATCAGCAGGACTGTCTCTACCAGGTCCGCCCGGCGGGTGTGCTGCCGCGTGCGAATCAACTCGTTGGAAGCGTCGAGAAAATCCTCCAGGGCCATGGAGGAGAGAGCGACCTGGTGGTGTTGGAGAAAGAGGGGATCGGAAAGCGCTATCTGGAAATGATGCATTCCCTGCCTTGCAATCGCCTCCCAGCGAGGCTGCTCGAAGTGATGCGTTTGAATCTTCAGCAGGATCTCGGAAAAACTGTCTCGTGCCTTGTCCTGGGAAATCGCGGTGAGCGAGGCAAGGAAGCTCGTGTCGTGGTACCGTCGTGCCAGGTCGCTGTGAATGCCGGCCGTTTTGAGCAGGGCCTGGAGATCCTCGTGATCCGGGTACTGCCTGAGAGCATCCCGGTAGTGGGTCTGGGCATCGCTCCACTGCTGGCGAGATTCCAGTTCCTTGCCCTGGATGATCAGGTTGTCCACACCACTGGTATGACCCGATGTGGGAATCTGGACTTTTGGCTGGGCCCGGTTGTCCTGGCCGACAACGAACAGCAGCACGAGGACAAAAAGGACCTGCAGGGATGGTAAAAGCCTGGTGGGGCGGGTGGGCCAGTTGCGCATGTGTCGATCCATCTGTGCCGGAAAGAGGCGGGGTGAAAATCCATTTGGGCGGCATTGTGTGGGCCTGAAAGATGCCGGGCCAAGAAGATATAGGTCACCGATGGAGGATGTCAAAGAAGTGAGGCAAAAATTAACGCCTTATGATCCACAGGGCCGGAAGAACCGGCAAACTACGGTGCGTTTAGGCCGGATTGCGCAGATTTACCAGCTTGCCAGGAAGCTGCTGGCAGCGAAAAAAGACGCCACAGGGATTGTTTTGCGTGTTTTCAAGCCAGGCCTTTCTGAAGCACTAGATGTAGTACATTGGTCGGCTGTGACTTCCTGATTTCTCGGCAAGATCGCTCAGTGTGTGGGCGGCAAGCAGGGCTGTTGCCGAGTCCGAAACCTGTTGCCAGCTTTCCAGGAGCACCACGTTGACAGCCGAGTTGCTGGTGGCATTACGGCTTATTTTCCCGGGCTGTGCGTCGACAACACGCATCACCTCCAGCAGCGTGATCTGCTGGGGATCTTGTGTAAGCCGGTACCCGCCACCGGCCCCGCGAATACTCTGGACCAGGCCCGCTGCCTTGAGTTGGAGCAGGATCTGTACCAGGAAACGCGAGGGAATCCCATGTCGCTTGGCGATATCACGGATCCGCACCGGGGCCTCCTGTTCGAAGTGGCGGGCCAGGTCAAGCATGGCAATACAGGCGTACTCGGTGCGGGCAGAGATGTGGAACATGGAGGGCTCTTTTCAGGCACCAGGGCCGGCTAAATCCTCATCGTCGATCGAGTGAAGTCCGCATTCGGTTTTTACCTGGCCGCTCCAGCGGCCTGCTCTTTCGTCCTCACCAAAAATGACCGCCCGGGTACAGGGCTGGCAGCCGATACTCTGGTACCCCTGGTCGTGGAGAGGGTTGTAGGGAATCTCTTCCTTGACAATCATGTCCCAGACCTGTGCCTTCGTGGAATTGGCCAGGGGACTTACTTTGACCAGTTGGAACTTGTTGTCCCAGCCGACGATCGGGGCCCTGGCGCGATCCGGGCTCTGGTCCCGCCGGATTGCACTGGACCAGGCGTCGAGGCCTCCGGCAACCTGCTCAAGTAACTTGACTTTTCGATCCAGGCAACACTGGTTTGGGTTCCGGACATAAAGCGGTCCACCGTGGAGTGCCTCGTACTGGGGTACGTCCAGTTCGGGGCGAATGTACTGGACCTCGATCCCGTACCGGTCCTTGACCCGCTCACGTAATTCCAGTGTTTCCGGGAACTGGTAGCCGGTTTCCAGGTTAAAGATCGGGGTCTGGGGAGCAATTTCAGCGAGCATGTGGATCAATGTCATGCCCTCCGGGCCAAATGCGGTTGCCATGGCAAAATGGGGGGCAAACCGCTCAACGGCCCAGGAGAGAATCTGCTGGGGGGAGGCACTTTCCAGCTGCTTGCTATGCGCAGCCAGTTCCTCCACCAGGGCATCGCTGTACTGCAATCGCCTGTCGCTTTCGGTACTCGAGGATGTCAGGTCGCTTCGATCCATCGTCACAAGGGGGGTAAATGTGGAGGGCGCATGGCCTGGTCGATGGGGGAACCCATAAATATAATTTAGTTTATCAACTTAGTCAACTATGTGGGCAGGGGCGACGCTGCCCGGCAGAATGAAGAAGTTCGCGTTCTGTCCATCGGTTCTCCTCCCCCGGTTCTCTTTTTCCTATACTGGCGATTCGGCTTCTGTTGGCGGAGCCACCGGTTCGGTTCTGAAGTGAAGGGATTTGGGTTCGTGACAAACGGGAATCGAGAGGTCTTCCTGGCAGCCGACCTGGGGGCATCCAGTGGAAGGCTGGTTGCCGGTGGTTTTGATGGAAGCCGTATACAGTTGGAAGATGTACACCGTTTTGAGAACGGCGGTGTCGAGGTGGCGGATCATCTCTACTGGGATTTCCTGGATCTCTGGAAACAGCTCCAGGAGGGCCTGTCGCATGCTGCGACGCAATACCAGCAGGACGTTGTCAGCCTGGGAGTGGATACGTGGGGAGTTGATTTTGGGTTGCTTGACAGCAATGACCAGTTGCTGGCAAATCCCCG
>CAYYZW010000317.1:0-3480 GCA_964476375.1 uncultured Pirellulaceae bacterium | reverse complement strand
GCCTCCTCTGATAAGTCAGCCAACTGGCTCAAAGGTGCCTTCCACTCCTTCGATACCCTTTCGCACTTTGCGGTGCCGGCGGTGAGCAGTGATGATGCTCTCGGTAAGGAACGATTTGGACAGGAAGCCAGCGATGATTCCCAGGCAGCTGAGCAGCAGGATGAAAATCTCAGCCAGGATGATTATCGTAGCGGTTTGACCAGTAGCAGCTCATCGCGAGATGCCCAGGCAATTGAAAGCCCCTGGTGGCTCGATAACAGTCGACTGGATGACCTGGACGGCATTCTGAATGAGATCGGTTCGGATGTAGATCAACTGCAGGAGAAGGCAGCCTCGCGAGACGATGTTTTCGCAGACTGGCTTAATTGAGGAACCTGCGGGGCGATTTGCCGGGGTTGACCGTTATTGCCCGATTGCTGTGAAAATAGCCTCTTTTAGAGGTGCTTAGGGTAATTGGGCTTGCCTTGAAACAGCAAAATGCGCCAAATTCTTGAGCTCAAGAGAATAGCAAAGTAGTGTGAAGAGACGTCTGGATTTCACCGGCAGACCATCCGCAGGGCAAGGCGGCGGCTGTCTTTCAGGGATTGGTTTGTGATGCCATTGTTCTCGAAACGAGCTCGCTTGATGCCCAGCCTGCCCCACGCAGATGGTCACTTCCGCTCCCTGCGCCTCGAGACCCTCGAACCCCGTCAGATGCTTTCCAGTACACCCTGGGGTGCTGGCTCGCTCGATACGGCAGAATACCTGCTCGGTGACGTAGGGGTGACGCTGGTCCTCATGGAATCTCAGGGGAGCGTCAGCACTGAGGACTGGACGACCGAATCGATCGAGGCAGTTAAGACGAAAGTGGCAGAAGGGTTGCAGTGGTGGAAGGATACGCTGGCCGCCCAATCCTCGGTCCATTCACTTAATTTCGTCTTCGACACCAGTTACGCTGATAATCCCGTTCCCACCAGCGTTGAGCCGATTGCCAGGACCTCCAACACGTATGTCACTTGGGTAAACGAGTTCCTGCCCTATGTGGATGGTAACAGCTCGGAGACGATTGGTACGGATATCCGGCACTTTAATGACAGCCAGCGACAGGCCCTTTCGACCCATTGGGCCTTTACGATTTTTGTAGTCAACGATGAAAATGATGCCGATGGGCAGTTTGCCTCTGGCGGCAGTTTTTCGCGTGCCTTCGCTTTTCCCGGTGGCCAGTTTTATGTGGCCCCAGCCGGCCGCCCGGCGGCTACCTTTGCACATGAACTGGGGCATATCTTCTGGGCGCGGGATGAATACAGCGGTGCAGGATCCTACACGGATCAACGTGGTTACTACGATGCCCAAAATTGGAACGCTGCCAATAATCCCACCGCCGGCTTTCAGCAAGTCGATAGTATCATGGCCTCGGGGACCCTGATGGCAAATGCCTATGCCCAGCACGTCAGTTCCCCCTCCTCGCTGGAGATGATCGGCTGGCGCGATACCGACGAGGATGGCGTCTTCGATGTCCTGGATGTGCCCCACCAGCTGCAAGGAACAGGCGCTTTCGATCCGTCGACCGGAAAATATACCTTCGTTGGTTCTGCCAGTGTGCAGACCCTGCCGAACCTGAATTCTAGCGGTCAGTTCAACGATATTGTCTTAAACCAGTTGGATGTAGTGGAGTATCGTCTTGACGGTGGAGCCTGGCAGACCTTGGAGACTCCCGGGTCCTACCAGGCTGAGTTGAATCTCTCGATACCGGCCGGGCCGGCGGTCCAAGTGGTGGAAGTGCGGACTCGCAGCGTGGATGCGGGAACAGGACAAACCGTCACCACGTCTGACATTTTTTGGGGGCGGACAGACGTAATCACCACGACAGCAGAAGCTGGTATTCGGGGAGTGGTTTGGAATGATGCCGATGGGGACAGCGCCTGGGATGCTGGTGAAGATGCCCTGGCCGGCTGGCAAGTCCGACTGGTCGACGGGGCTGGACAGGCTGTTGAACTGGCCAGTTACGTCGAGCCGGATGATTTCACGGACAGCGACTCGCTTAATACACAGGATCCGGCGGTGACCCTCGCACCGATCGGTTCAGACGTCGGTAATGTTCCTGTTGTTTCACGGCAAAGCCAATATACCTCGACCGGTTCTCGCGTTTTTGGCAATCATAGTTGGAGCCAGGGTAGTGTGACGACCGGCTGGGCCGATAGTAAACGAGAACTACGGATTTCTTTTCCTGAACCAGTGACCTATGTCAGCATCGATGCCGTGGCTGATACAAACGGTGACTATGGTCGCCTGGAGATTTATGATGCCAGTGACCAGTTGCTGGCCCGTTACACGACCACCGCCCTCGACCAAGGGCAGGTTGAGACGATGGCCCTGGGGAGAGCGACCGCAGAAATATCCTATGCCATTGCCAGTGGCCATGCTGACACGGATGTGCAGTTGGACCGACTTCAGGTGGGGCCTCATTCCATTGCCACTACCGACTCGCAAGGGGCTTACTGGCTTTCCTGGTTACCACCCGGGGAATATCGTTTGCAGACAGTGGACCAGGGTAACTGGGCGGACACCGCGCCCAGCAATGGAATCCACACGGTTGTGCTGACCACCGGCGAAGCTAGGGGACAAATTGACTTTGGCCAGCAGACAGCTCCCGGGTCGCCCTGGCAAAACGCGGCAACGCCTCATGACGTCAATACAGACCTGGTGTTAACTCCGCTCGATGCGTTGATCGTCATTAACGACCTTAACCTGGCTGGAGCTCGGCTGCTGCCGAATCCGCCTGCCGAAGGAGAAGGGCCTCCCCCCTTCCCCGATGTCAACGGAGACGGCTATCTGACCCCGTCCGATGCCCTGGCAGTGATCAATGCTCTCAACGCAAGCTGTTGTTCGGGAGAAGGTGCTGGCGAAGGTGAATCAGCAGGACCGGAGCAGCGCGACCAGGATGAACCGTCACCAGAAGGGGAAGCCAATCTACTGTGGGACCAACTCAGTCACGATCTATGGGATCAACCATTGCAGGTCAGCAGCCAGCCAGTTGCGATTGCGGCAGCGGATCCCTTGATCATAGGACCCGAACTGGCTGTCTATCAGCAGGTGGTCAGGGCTGATGGTCCCGTAGTTTCCCGGGAATTGGCCGACCAGAATTCAGCCAGCGATCTAATGCTGGAGACCGGTGCCCTCGGTTCTCCACTCGAAGCGGTCTTTTATGAACTCGGACTTGATCCCGGTTGTACGCTCTAAGACAGCAACCCACAGGAGCTGCTCACAGCGTCTCTAAAAGAGGGTGAATTGTATGCCCTCGGTTCCCCTGCGACAGTCAGCAAGTCGTTTGAAGAGGCTTCTGGGAGCGAGAGATCAATCTCGTCGGGCGGAACTGGCCCAAGCCGCAGTCGATGAAGTGAGCTGGCCTGCTAGCATCAGCTTTTCAACGGTCCGATTTACCGGTTTAGTAGGCCCAGTTGAAGCCGAGTCGGATTCCCTGCAACCAGAAGTCGGTATCTT
>CAYYZW010000316.1:0-28188 GCA_964476375.1 uncultured Pirellulaceae bacterium | reverse complement strand
GATGAGCTCGCCAACCGGCTAGAGGGTGAAGATGAATGCCTGCTGGCCAACGTGATAAGAATCGAAGTGAATAACTAGATCCTGTTGCGACGTGAGCTGAGTGAAAAAGATATACAGCTGTTGGTGGTGAAAAACAGCATGGCTCGACGGGCGACCGAGGGCACACCTCTTGCCACTGCCTTTGAGGGCATGGAAGGGAGCCTGGCGATCTGCTGGGGCGGGGATGATTTCATCACCCTTGCCAAGGAAATTGCGAGATTCGACCAGAACACGGACGAATTCGAAGCTTTCCAGACCCGTGGTGGCGTCATGGATGGGGAGCAACTCACACCGGAGGCCGTGAGTGAAATCAGCAAGTGGCCGACTCGTGAGGAACAGCTCAGCATCCTGGTCGGACAGATTCTCGGTGTTGGCTCGCGGCTTTCCTCCCAGTTACTTGCTCCTGGTGGGTTGCTAAGTTCACAATTTGAGAACTTCCCCGAGGACAAGGATGGCCCGGCAGCCAGCGAGGAGCCGGCCGAGGAAGCCGCAGAGGAGCCGGCCGAGGAAGCCCCAGAGGAACCGGCCGAGGAAGCCCCAGAGGAACCGGCCGAGGAAGCCGCAGAGGAGCCGGCCGAGGAAGCCGCAGAGGAGCCGGCTGAGGAAGCCGCAGAGGAGCCGGCTGAGGAAGCCGCAGAGGAGCCGGCTGAAGAAGCGGACGCCGAAGACAAAACAGAGGAACCGGCCGAGGAGGATGCCGGTGACGCAGAAGAGAGCGACACGGAGGACTAACTACTACGGTGGATACAGGCGAGCTGCCAGTATCCTTTCTATAACAACGTTTTTTGTTTGGTTGGATCCCTTGCTGGTTAGCAAGAATAACAACCATGAAGAGAAAGGGCTGTATCTGACATGTCTGAAGATGCTGCAACAGTTGAATTCGCCAAGGAGATCGTCAAGCTCGGTGACCAGATTGCTGAGCTGACGCTTAAGCAGGCGAAAGAATTAAGTGACTACCTCAAGGATGCCTATGACATCGAACCAGCTGCTGGGGGAGGTGTTATGATGGCCGCCCCTGGGGGTGGTGATGGAGGCGGTGAAGCGGCAGAGGAGCAGACGAGCTTCAACGTCGTGTTGACTGGTTTTGGTGACCAGAAACTCGCCGTTGTCAAGATCGTCAAGAACCTCAGTGGCCTCTCGCTGATGGATGCCAAGAAGCTGGTCGAAAGCTCCGCCGATGGCGACGCTGTCGTCAGTGAGGGTCTCGACAAGGAAGAAGCCGAGAAGATGAAATCCGAGATCGAGGACGCTGGTGGTGCTGTCGAACTGAAGTAACCACCCTTGGCTTCGTTGTCACCGTGAGCACCAGGTTCACGGTGGCAGGATTGATTCATGCACCTGAAGGAGAATTCACAGCGGCTTGCGGGCGGTTGTGATATGCAGGGTGAACGATTGACGTATTCCGGCACTTTTCAGTACCACATGGCTGGTATCCTTCTCTTCACAGAAGGCCACCTCGATGGAAGAACTGCGCCCCTGCAGGCCCTTCTTGAAAAACCAAGTTACCCCCTCCGGGGAACTCACTAACTATCTCTGCCCCTTTGGAGCACACCAGGTATGCCGACTACTTCACAGCGACGGCTGACTCCTTCATCGATCCGGTCCTTTGGCAGTGGTCGTGATGCACCGATCACACCCAATCTGACACAGATTCAGACTGCCAGTTATGAAGATTTCCTTCAGGGAGATCTCGACCCGAACGGCCGCAAGAATCAGGGCCTGGAAAGCGTGCTTCGTGAAATTTTTCCGATCGAAAGTTACGACAAGTCAATCAGCCTCGATTACCTGCGATACGAACTGGGGAAACCACGCTACACACCTGCCGAATGCCGACAACTTCGGCTTACCTATGGCCGGCCATTTCGTGTCTGGATGCGACTCAACAAGGAAGAGCCGGTAGAAGAGGAGGTCTTTCTTGGTGACCTGCCGATCATGATGGGTGGTGGGGAGTTCATTATCAACGGGTCCGAGCGAGTGGTGGTCAGCCAGTTACATCGCAGTCCCGGCGTCGACTTTGTACTGGAAAGTGACACCACCAGCGACCGCCAGCTTGCCAGTTGCCGGGTAATTCCGGAACGAGGAAGCTGGATCGAGATTAACTGCACCAAGAAGGACATCATCACAGTCCGGATTGACCAGAGCGGAAAATTCTCAGCAATGACACTGCTCCGGGCCATGTCGCCGGGGTTAAGTACCGATGCAGACCTGATCCGAGCCTTTTATGACACCGAGAAACAGAAGATTGTCGATGGCCGAAGTGTGGGCAAGATCGAAGGCAAGGTGGCCGTTGACGATATCATCTATCCGGCATCCAGTGACCTGGCAGGAGAGATCCTTGTCGAGGCAGGGCACAAGATTACCAAGAACGCTGCGGAGCTGATTTGCACGTCCGGTGTCAAGAGTGTCGAGGTGCTGGAGAATCCTCGTACTTCCCTGGTCTTTAACAGCCTGACCGACGATGCCACGTCCAGCCACGAAGAAGCGCTTCTCCGCATCTACCAGCGACTCCGGCCCGGCAATCCACCCCAGTTGGAAAAAGCTCGCACGCTTTTCGAGGAAAAGTTCTTTGATTCCAACCGTTACCGGTTAGGGCGCGTCGGCCGTTTCCGGATCAATCGCAAGCTCAAGCTGGGCGTGTCTGAAAAAGAAATGACGCTCCGTCCGGACGATATCCTGGCTTCCATCGCCTACCTGCTTCAGCTTGCCACAGCGGACGACGCTGCCGAGGTGGACGATATTGATCACCTCGGGAATCGCCGCTTGCGAACCATTGATGAACTGGCGTGTGACGAGTTGCGCAAGGGATTTCTCAAGCTCCGACGAACCGTTCAGGAACGAATGAGTCTCAAGGACCAGGAGGACATGACTCCTCGCAGCCTGATCAACCCCAAGAGCATTTCCGCAGCGATCGAGTATTTCTTTGGCCGCGGTGAACTCTCCCAGGTGGTCGACCAGACAAATCCTCTTTCCCAGCTTACCCATGAACGCCGCCTTTCCGCTCTCGGCCCCGGTGGCCTGAACAGGAAACGAGCCGGTTTCGAGGTGCGCGATGTTCATATTTCCCACTATGGTCGGATCTGTCCAATCGAGACTCCCGAAGGAACCAACATCGGGCTCATCTCCAGCCTGGCAATTTATGCCACTGTGGATGACTACGGTTTCATGGTGACTCCCTACCGCGAGGTTAAGAAGGGACGTTTGACCGATGAAATTATCTGGTTGCGTGCAGACCAGGAATCCGAGGCCTATGTCGCACCAGCGGACACGCAGGTGGATAACAAGGATCTGGTCGGCCCTACATTGATTGCCCGTTACCGCGGGGATTTTGACATTGTCATGCCGGAACAGGTCGAATACATCGACGTTGCTCCCAGCCAGATGGTGGGAGTCTCTGCCGGGCTGATTCCCTTCCTGGAGCATGATGACGCAAACCGTGCCTTGATGGGATCCAACATGCAACGACAAGCGGTTCCGCTGCTGATCACGGAACCACCGATTGTTGCCACTGGAATGGAAAAGGCCGTCGCGGAGAATTCCAGCATGGTCATCTGTGCTCGCCGGGCCGGGCGGGTCACCCAGTGTGATGCCAACCAGATCACGATCGGAAGCGATGTCTATCCGCTGAAGAAGTTTTCCGGTCTCAACGAACGAACCTGCCTCAACCAGCGGCCAATTGTCAAGCTGGATGACCGGGTGGAAAAAGGACAGGTGCTTGCTGATGGAGCTGCCACCCACAATGGAGAACTGGCACTGGGACGAAATGTGCTGGTCGGTTTCATGTCCTTTGAAGGCTACAACTACGAAGATGCGATCATCATCAGTGAAGAGCTGGTCAAGAATGACACCTACACATCCATCCACATTGAGGAATTCGATGTGGAGATCCGTGAGACCAAGCTGGGCCGGGAGGAATTTACCCGGGATATTCCCAATGTGAGTGAAAAAGCTCTCAGTAATCTTGATGAAAGCGGCATCGTGCAGGTCGGAACCTACGTGAAGCCAGGGGACATTCTGGTTGGCAAGGTCTCCCCCAAGAGCAAGACGGAGCTGACTCCCGAGGAAAAACTGCTCCACGCGATCTTTGGACGGGCCGGGGAGGACGTCAAGAATGACTCCCTGGAAGTTTCCTCCGGGATCGAGGGAATCGTCATTGATACACAGAAATTCTCCCGAAGGATGAGCCTGCCAGACGAGGAACGCAAGGTTTTCGAAAAAGATCTGCGAGCTCTTGAGAACGAGGGAAACGCCTCTGTGGCATCCGCCTTCCAGGGCCTGGTCTCTGCCATCGAAGAGGTGGTGGGTAAGAACAAAATCAAGGATGATGATGGAAATGCTCTGGCAGACCAGGAGCCCAAGTACGTGGCAGAACTTGCCCCGTTTTTCCGTATTGAATCGGTAACCGCCGGTTTGCGGAGCGAAGCCAAGAAAAGCGAGGTGAACCGTATCCACGCCGCCCGCTGGCCCGAGGTGGAACTGGCGATCGATATCCGGGATCGCAAGCTCAACAGCATGAAACGTGGTGATGAACTTCGCAGCGGCGTGCTCCAGATGGTCAAGGTCTACGTCGCCACCAAGCGGGTTATTTCCGTTGGTGACAAGATGGCCGGTCGCCATGGCAACAAGGGAGTCATCGCCAAGATCCTCCCGGTGGAAGATATGCCATTCCTCGAGGACGGAACTCCCCTGCAGATCATGCTTAATCCGCTTGGGGTACCCAGTCGTATGAACGTCGGGCAGATCCTGGAAACACACCTCGGCTGGGCAGCCGCCAAGCTTGGCTTCCAGGCGGTGACACCGGTCTTCGACGGGGCCTCGGAAGAGGATATCAACCGGTGTCTGGACGAGGCCCAGTTGCCACGGCATGGCAAGACCTACCTTTTTGATGGTCGCACCGGAGAGAAGCTCGAGCAGGAAACCACGGTCGGCTATATCTACATGCTCAAGCTCCATCACCTGGTGGATGACAAGGTCCATGCCCGCAGTACCGGCCCCTACTCGCTGCTCCCCCAGCAACCGCACGGTGGAAAAGCACGTTACGGAGGGCAACGGTTTGGCGAGATGGAAGTCTGGGCACTGGAGGCCTACGGAGCGGCTTACATCCTCCAGGAATTACTTACCGTGAAAAGTGATGATGTGGAGGGCAGGACGAAGATCTACGAATCGATGGTCAAGGGTGAAAACACGCTGGAGTCCGGCACGCCAGCCAGTTTCGACGTGCTGACCAACGAGATCCGCGGCCTGGCTCTCAACATGCAACTTGAAAAACGACGTATTTAACCACAGAACCCAACGGCATATAGATCCTTTTAACACCAGTCCCCTAAAGGGAGCACGACTCAATGACGATTGGCGACAGCTCTTTTGACCGCATCAATGACTACGCTTCGGTAAAAGTCAGCCTGGCAAGGCCACACGATATCCGCAGCTGGTCGTTCGGTGAAATCAAGAAACCCGAGACGATCAATTACCGGACCTACCGGCCGGAAAAGGACGGGCTTTTCTGTGAGCGGATTTTCGGACCGGAAAAGGACTGGGAATGTGCCTGTGGAAAGTACCGCGGCATGAAATACAAGGGGATGATATGCGACCGCTGCGGGGTCAAGGTCACGCATTCCCGGGTTCGCCGCAAGCGGATGGGGCATATTGAGCTAGCTGCCCCGGTCGTGCACATCTGGTTCTTCAAGGCCATGCCCAGCCGGCTGGGAAACCTGCTGGCCATGAAAACAACCAGCCTGGAAAAAGTGATCTACTTCCAGGACTATGTCGTCGTCGACAAGGGGGATACCGAGCTGGAGAACCAGCAACTGCTGACCGAGGAAGAATTTCGCGCGGCCCGCCAGCAATGGGGGGATGGCAGTTTTGAAGCGGACATGGGAGCCGAAGCGATCCGCAAGCTCCTCTCCCGCATGGACCTCGTACAGCTCGCGGAGGAACTTCGCGAACAGCTGGCGACAACCAAGTCAAAACAGACCAAAAAAGACCTGATCAACCGCCTGGTGATCATGGAATCGATCCGTGACAGTGATAACCAGCCGGAATGGATGGTGCTGGATGTAATCCCTGTGATTCCACCCGACCTGCGGCCCCTGGTGCTGCTGGACTCCGGTAATTTCGCCACCAGCGACCTGAACGACCTCTATCGCCGGATCATCAACCGGAATAACCGTCTGCGCAAGCTGGTGGACCTGAATGCCCCGGAAGTCATCATTCGTAACGAGAAACGGATGCTGCAGCAGTCTGTCGACGCCCTGTTCGACAATAACCGCTGCAAGCGACCTGTCCTGGGAAGCAGCAACCGGCCGCTTAAATCGTTAACCGATATGATCAAGGGAAAGCAGGGACGATTCCGTGAAAACCTGCTTGGCAAGCGAGTCGATTACTCCGCTCGAAGCGTGATCGTCGTGGGGCCCCGTTTACAGCTGCACCAGTGTGGCTTACCCAAGAAGATTGCCCTGGAACTCTACCAGCCCTTCATCATCCGAAAGCTCAAGGACCTTGGGCATGCAGACACGATCAAGAGCGCCAAGAAGATTCTCGAACGCAAGGATGAGGAAGTATGGGACATCCTGGAACAGGTGATCCAGAACCACCCGGTCTTGCTGAACCGGGCTCCCACGCTCCACCGCATGGGAATCCAGGCCTTTGAACCGATCCTTGTGGAAGGAAACGCGATCCACCTGCATCCGCTCGTCTGCAAGGGCTTCAATGCCGACTTCGACGGAGACCAGATGGCTGTTCACCTGCCGCTCTCGATCGAGGCCCAGGTGGAAGCTCATACCCTGATGCTTTCCACGAACAATATCTTTGCTCCTTCCAATGGAAAGCCAATCATGAGTCCCTCCCAGGACACCGTGATGGGCTGCTTCTATGCCACCCTGGAACTTCCCAACCGTCCAGGAAGCGGAATGTCCTTTGCCTCCCCGGAAGAAGCGGACCTGGCTTATTCCCACAAGGTCCTGGATATGCATGCCCGCATCCGTGTGCGGCTGCCGGAAAACCAACGGGTCAAGGCAGACGATGAAACGGAAACACAACAAGGTGCCGTGATTGACACGACCTACGGACGGGTCAAGTTCAACATGATGCTTCCCGACGGCATGGACTATTACAACTACCGGCTCCGGTCTGGCGACCTGGCGACCGTTATCTCCGATTGTTACCAGCGGCTGGGACGTGGACCGACCATCGAGTTGCTCGACAACATGAACCAGTTTGGCTTCCGTGAGAGTACCCGCAGTGGCCTCTCATTTGCCACCGATGACCTGGTCACCCCGGATACAAAAGTCCAGGTCCTCCGCGAAGCCGAAAAGAAGGTTCTCCAGCTCCGCAAACATTACAACCGCGGCGTGATCACGGAGATGGAACGCTACAACCAGGTGCTGGATATCTGGACCCAGGCCCGTGAAGAAATCACGACCGGGATGATGGATGCCATGGAAGCGGATGACCGGGGCGGGCATGGCTATGTTAACCCGGTCTTCCTGATGGCCCATTCCGGTGCCCGTGGAGGCATCGAGCAGATCCGGCAGCTGGCCGGTATGCGTGGCCTGATGGCCAAGCCAACTGGCGAAATCATTGAGACGCCGATCAAGGCGAACTTCCGGGAAGGCCTCTCCGTGCTGGAGTACTTTTCTTCCACCCACGGGGCCCGCAAGGGACTGGCCGACACCGCCCTGAAGACAGCGGACTCCGGTTACCTTACCCGGAAACTGGCAGACGTGGCCCAGAACGTGGTCATCACCATGGAAGACTGTGGCACGGACCAGGGGATTACCAAGGGCGTGATCTACCGTGGCGAGAAGGTCGAAGTCCGATTGGCGGACGTGGTCAATAGTCGCGTCAGCCTGAAGAATATTGTCAACCCGGTCACGGACGAGGTGATCGTGGCGGCCGACCAGGCAATCACCCCGGAAATTGCCCGCAAGATTGAAGACCTTGGCCTTGAACGAATCCAGGTCCGAAGCCCGATGACATGCGAGGCACCGCTCGGCATTTGCCGTTCCTGTTATGGGATGGATCTGTCAACCGGTGCCGTCGTGGAAGAGGGTATGGCGGTCGGAATTATCGCCGCCCAGAGTATCGGGGAACCAGGCACCCAGTTGACGATGCGGACGTTCCATATTGGCGGCACGGTGAATACGAGCATCGAGGAAAACGATATCAAGGCCCAGAAAGGTGGCCAGGTCCGTTTCACGCAGATGCGTCTGGTGAAAAACGAGGACGGTAACAATATCGTCCTTAGCCGCAACGGCGAGATTGCTATTCTCGATCCCAAGGGGCGGGAACTGGGCAAGCATGAAATTCCCGCTGGTGCCACATTGCGTGTGGAAGATAACCAGCAGGTCAAGGACGGCCGCGTACTCTGCGAATGGGATCCTCACAGTATCCCGATCCTCTCGGAGGTTTCCGGCAAGGTCCGTTACGAGGATGTGGTCGAGGGAGAAACCGTCCGCATCGAAAAAGACTCCAGTGGACATGTGCGAAAGATGATCATGGATCACAAGGGGGAATTGCATCCACAACTCGTAATCGAAGACAAGGATGGCCGTACCCTGGATGTTTATTACCTCCCGGAAAGAGCCCATATCGAGGTAGACGAGGGAGCCACTATCAACGCCGGGCTGGTGATTGCCAAGACGCCGCGAGAAGCCTCCGGTGTGACCGATATCACCGGTGGACTGCCACGTGTCACCGAGATTTTCGAGGCACGCAAGCCAAAGGATCCAGCCGTGATTGCGGAGATCGACGGGGAAGTCGAGATCATGAGCGAGAGAAAACGTGGCAAGCGGCCAATCATGGTTCGCAGTGAAAGTGGAATCGAGCGTGAACACCTTGTCCCCCATGGAAAACGGTTCCTCGTTCAGACCGGGGATATTGTCAAGGCCGGACATTCACTCGTCGACGGCCCCCTTGTTCCTCACGATATTCTTCGCATCGAGGGAGAAGAGGAAGTCCAGAATTACCTTGTCCGTGAGATCCAGCAGGTCTACCGTAGCCAGCGCGTGGAAATTAACGACAAGCATGTCGAGATCATTGTGGCCCGCATGCTTCGCAAGGTGCGTATCGAGACGGCCGGTGACACCAGCCTGCTCGAAGGAATGGTGATGGACAAGTTTGATTTCCGGAAGATCAATACAAACCTTGCCAAGTGCGTCAAGATTTCGAATCCAGGAGACAGCGACTACGAGGAGGGAGCCATTGTCCCCAAGGAGACGCTGGAGGAATCCAACACCCAGATCGAGGGACTGGGCGGAACGCCTGCCAAGGGAAAACGCCCCAAGGCTGCCACCGCCAGTACGCAGTTGCTGGGAATCACGAAGGCTGCCGTACAGAGTTCCAGCTTTATCTCCGCGGCAAGCTTCCAGGAGACAACCAAGGTGCTGACCGAAGCAGCCCTGGCCGGCAAGATCGACAACCTGGTCGGCCTCAAGGAGAACGTGATTCTCGGCCACCTGATCCCAGCCGGTACCGGCTTCAAGACTTTCCAGGATTCTGAAGTCCGTTACCAGCCCGAAGCGTTACAGGCGATCGCTGCAGAAAAAGAACAGGCTCTGACGAAACAGTTTCCCCTGCTCCAGGGGGAAGACGAGGGTGCTGCGGACGTGGCAACCGACCCGGCAGCCGTGGACGATGGTGGAGAGGGCGTTCCACCACCATCGCTCGAATCCCTGCTGGGAACCGTGGAGCCACCAGCAGAAGAAGAATAGGCAGGCTGGTTGACACCAGCAGGGGAAAGCAACTAAGTTCGATGGTCTGTCACACGGAAAAATGAATTGCCCTTTCCTCCCGTTGGGAGGAAAGAGAAACGAAACCACTGGATAACTTGAAAAGGCTGGCGCATGCCGACAATTAACCAACTCGTACGCAAGAAACGCAAGCAGAAGCGCAAGCAATCCAAGGCCCCCGTGCTGGATCGCTGCCCGCAGAAACAGGGAGTCTGCCTGCAGGTGCGTACCATGACCCCCAAGAAGCCGAATTCAGCACTGCGAAAAATCACCCGGGTAAGACTTTCCAACGGCAAGGAAACGACTGTTTACATTCCGGGAGAAGGACATAATCTGCAGGAACACTCGATCGTACTCGTGCGGGGCGGCCGTATCCGGGATCTTCCCGGTGTCCGTTACCAGGTGGTTCGTGGGTCGCTTGACACCTTGGGAGTCGAGGGACGCCGGCAGTCTCGAAGTCGTTACGGGGTAAAAAAACCTTAAGGTTCAAGGGACCGACGAAAGATAAAAATGGGACGTATTACTGCCAGTCGTAAACAACTTAAACCGGATCCACGGTACAACTCGCTGCTTGCCAGCAAGTTTATCAACTGCCTGATGCTGGCAGGCAAGAAGACCATTGCCCAGAATATCTTCTACACGGCCCTGGATGATCTCCAACAGCGCCTGCCGGATGCGGACCCACTGGAGGTCTTTACCACGGCAATCGAGAACGTCAAGCCACATATTGAAGTTCGCTCCAAGCGTGTCGGTGGTGCTGCCTACCAGGTTCCAATGCAGGTTAGCAAGAACCGCCAGCAATCCCTGGCCTTTCGCTGGATCCTGATTGCAATGCGTGAGAAGAAGGGAGTCACCACGGCGAAAAAACTGGCCGATGAACTTTTTGCCGCTTACAACAAGGAGGGAGCTGCCATGACACGCCGTGAAAATGTCCACCGGATGGCAGACGCCAACAAGGCATTTGCCCACTTTGCCTGGTAAAGAACAAGAGAAACCGGACGCCGCATCCATCCCGTGACGCGGCGTTCTTTATGCGCCGTGCCGCTAAATTTCACAACGACACCCCACCCCGAATCACGGTTGACCACCATGGCTCGCCGTATAGAGAACATCCGTAACATCGGCATCATCGCCCATATTGATGCCGGCAAGACAACCGTGACCGAGCGGATGCTTTTCTATAGTGGTGCCAAGCACCGCGTCGGGATGGTTGACAAGGGAACCACCGAGACCGATGACGATCCAGAAGAACAGGAACGTGGCATAACCATCTATGCTGCCTGCGTGACGTTTGACTGGAAGGATTCCCACATCAACCTGCTGGATACCCCCGGTCATGTGGACTTCACTGCCGAGGTCGAACGCTGCCTGCGGGTCCTGGACGGGGCCGTGGTTGTATTCAGTGCCCGGGAAGGAGTGGAGGCACAAAGTGAGACGGTCTGGAGACAGGCCGACCGCTACCAGGTTCCACGGATTGTTTTCATTAACAAGATGGATCGGGAGGGTGCCGACTTTGAACGGGTCCTTGAGGATATCGGCGACCGATTACGGGCCAAGCCCGTGGCAATCCAGATCCCGGTCGGTGCCGGGCCGGCACACATGGACAACCCATTCCAGGCAGTGATTGACCTGGTCGAAATGAAAATGCTGGTCTTTGAGGGTGACCAGGGAGACAGCATCAAGGCCCATGAGATTCCCGAGGAATTACTGGCGGACGCTGAAATCTGGCGGGAACGGCTACTCGAATCGCTCTTTGAATGTAGCGACGAAATGCTGGAACTGGCCCTGCAGGAAGAGGAGATCCCGGCGAAGTTAATTCATCACGTGCTCCGCGATGCCACGATTGGTCAGCTCTTCCAGCCGGTATTATGTGGAACAGCACTTCATGGTATCGGCGTGCAACCGGTTCTCGATGGCGTGGCTCGATATCTCCCCAGTCCACTCGAGCGACCACCGGTGGAAGGCCATCTGCCCAGCACCAAGAAGTCCGGCGAACCAGAAACCGTGACCCGTCGACCCGATCCGGAGGATCCTTTCTGTGGGCTGGTCTTCAAGGTCCTGCCGGCACGCACCGGTGACCTCACCTGGGCCCGCATCTACTCAGGGTCGCTCAAGGCTAACTCACGGATCTATAACCCGGGACGCGACGTCAAGGACAATGTCTCCCAGCTCTGGCAAATCCATGCCACCCGCAAGGAGTCCCAGGGGCAGGTCGACTCGGTCCAGGCCGGAGATATCGTGGGGATTATCGGCCTCCGCAACTCGGTGACCGGGGATACCCTATGCGACGCAAAAGAACCACTGGTGCTGGAATCCATCGACTTTCCGGAAACCGTGATCTCGATGTCTATCGAACCGGAGACGGCGACGGAGCGAAAGAAGCTGGCAGATACCCTGGAAATGATCACCCGGCAGGATCCGACACTGGAGGTGGTCAGTGGAGATACCGGACAGACGCTGCTTTGTGGAATGGGGGAATTACACCTGGAGGTGATCAAGAACCGCCTGCTGCGAGAATTCAACCTGAATATTAAATTCCACAAGCCACAGGTCAGCTACCGGGAGACAGTACAGAAAAAGGTCGACGTCACTGGCGTCTGTAACCGCCAGATTGCCGGCCAGCATAAAACAGCTGGCCTGACGCTGCGAATGGAGCCCATCGTGGGACAAAACCAGGGAGTGGAAGTACGAAACCTGGCATCCGCACTCGATATCCCAGGGAACATCCTGGAAACCATCATCGAAGAACTCCATTCCTGTGGCCAGGGAGGTGGGCCGATCGCTGGTTTCGCGCTGATGCGTATTCAGGTCAGCTTGCTCGAGGTGGACCTCCCCGAGGAAGGATCCGACGAAGTGGCGTTCCGGATAGCCGTCAACGACGCCTTTGAGAAGGGGCTTCAGCAGGCGCAGCCCGTGTTACTTGAGCCAATTATGAAACTCAACATCACCACCCCGGACTCCTACCTGGGAGAATTCGTCAGCGATCTTCAACAGCGACGGGCAGTGATCGTGCAGACCGAGAACCATGGTGAACGGGCGGACATTGAAGCCAACGCACCTCTCAAGGAGCTTTTTGGCTACTCGAACGCGATGCGCAGCCTCAGCCAGGGACGCGCCAGCTGCTCCATCGAACCGCTTCATTACGCCCCTGCCCCTGAATCGGATTTGAAGTTATTCCAATTCTAGATTTGCCCACCTTCCCTCTTCATAGAAGGGC
Organism: uncultured Pirellulaceae bacterium; assembly: GCA_964476375.1. Taxonomy (GTDB): domain Bacteria; phylum Planctomycetota; class Planctomycetia; order Pirellulales; family Pirellulaceae; genus SAT2750. Next base: position 15,207 of record CAYYZW010000316.1, on the reverse strand, counting down.
CCAAAATGGGAGACAGTCCTGTTGACGATTGCCATCCGGAGACATAAGATCGGAGGTTTCCACCCTTTAAAAAGGGGGTAAGGGGAGCTGTGTGTCATCACGCTGTCACCCCTTGCTGTTGTTTGAAATTTGAACCTCTTCCGTCATCACAGCCAGAGTTTGGCAGTATGGGGGAAGACGCGGGAGAGACCTGGTGGCTGGCCAGACAGAAGTAATTCGAATTCGGATGGAAGCATACGACCACTCGACTCTGGACCAGAGCGCCCAGGAAATTGTGGAGACGGCCAAACGTACCCACTCGGAAGTTCATGGGCCGATTCCGCTTCCCACCCGCATTGAGCGATACACCGTGCTGGCAGGGCCGCACGTGAACAAGAAGGCCCGAACCCAGTTTGAAATTCGTACACACAAGCGATTAATCGATATCGTGCAGGCTTCGGCAAAGACCGTTGAGGCACTTAACAAGCTGAACCTGCCTGCTGGTGTCGACATCAAGATCAAGGCAACCACCCGCTAGATATTCACTGGAACACGGAATCCACCATCCTATGAGATTTGGCTCAATTAAGCCGAACATGAAAACATGATCTGGAAGCTGCGTGGGTAATGGGAAACGGCCATTGACTTGGGCGAATCCAGGTTCCCGCGAGCAAGCGACTACAAGGACAGGACGATGACGATTGGGATACTCGGCCGCAAGGTCGGGATGACACAGATTTTTGACGACGCCGGTAAGGCAATACCGGTGACCGTCATTGAAGCAGGCCCCTGTAACGTCCTGCAGATTCGCAACAACGAATCTGACGGCTACCAGGCAGTCCAGCTTGGTTTCCTGGACAAGAAGCGTCCCCAGGATGGCCGTTCCCGCACGCGAAGCAGCCAAGCGCGGCGCAGTGAACGTGGTCATGTCAGCAGCAAGCTCAACAGCAAACGAACCCGTCGGAGACAGGATGCCGGCGTGGAGGTTCTTCCCAGGGCTGAATGCGAACCCCAGCAGTTTGTTCGGGAGTTGCGAGGCAGTACCGAGAGTTACGAGATTGGCCAGCAGGTGACGGTGGCCAACCTGGCCGAGATCGCCGCGGTCGATGTGACCGCCACGAGCAAGGGCCGTGGCTTCTCCGGTGTCATGAAAAGGCACAATTTTTCCGGCCAGCGAGCCACGCATGGTGTCAAGAAAGTTCACCGCCATGCAGGGGGTACTGGCATGAGTGCCAGTCCCAGCCGTCTTTTCAAGGGCCGCCGCATGGCCGGCCAGTATGGGAACAAGCAGGTCACCATCCGGAACCTGAAAGTCGTGAGCGTTGACGAGGAAAACAACCTGATCATGGTTCGGGGGGCAATCCCTGGTCCCAATGGAGGGTTCGTGGTCGTTCAGGAAACCAACAAGCTGTAAGGCGGTCAAGAGAAACACTGCCGCAAAGTCGACAGTCCGTGTAAATCAAAAAGGCCCTCCAGGAGGGCAAAACCATGGCAAAAATAAAAGTATTTGATCGCAGTGGTGCAGAGGTCGGCACGTACGATATTGACCCTGCTGAGCTTGCTCCACGCATCAACAAGCAGTTGTTGCATGATGCAGTGGTCATGTACCAGGCAAATGCACGCCAGGGATCTGCAAAGTCCAAGTCACGTGCCGAAGTGGCCGGAACAACCCGCAAGCTGTATCGCCAAAAGGGAACGGGGAATGCCCGTGCCGGTTCCCGTCGTTCTGGTATTCGCCGTGGGGGTGGGCATATTTTTGCCAAACGACCACGTAATTTTGGTCACCGGCTCCCTCGCAAGGCAATCAAGGCGGCCACCCGGATGGCCATCGCCTCCAAGATCATCGACGAGCAAATTGTGATCATCGATGACCTCTCCTTCGAGGTACCCCAAACCAAGGAAATGGCAAGCATCCTGGCGGCGCTGGGACTGGCGGATGTTAGTACCCATGTTGCGACTGCCGAACATGACAGCAACGTCTACCTGAGTGCTCGCAACATCAACCGGGTTACCGTTTCGGAAGTCTCCGGCCTGAATGCCCTGAATGTACTGAAACCCAGGCAACTGCTTGTCACGCGTGCGGCGCTGGATGCCATCCGGGAGCGAGCACAGGGCGACCAAAACAAGTCACAAACATAGAGAAAGAAACGCAACCATGGGTCATGTGAAGGCTCGCAGCCGAAACCCGGCAACGAAAACATCGCTTCAGCTGGAGCCGCACCAGATCATCTTGCGCCCTCTGGTTACCGAGAAGGGGATGCAGCAGAGCACCGACCACAACCAGTACTCCTTTGAAGTCAACATGCTGGCGGACAAGACACAGATCCGCTCGGCCGTGGAAGATCTTTTCGAAGTCGAAGTCGAAAAGGTGCGAATCCAGAAGCGTCCAGGCAAGCAACGTCGGCATCGTTTCAAACAGGGACAAACAAAAAGCTGGAAAAAAGCGATCGTGACGCTCAAGCCAGAGTTTCGGATCGATTTCTTCTAGACCCGGTAAGGGATCACGGTAGGAACCAGGACATGGGAATTCGTTATTACAAACCGACATCGCCCGGTCGTCGTGACGCATCGGTAAGCGATTACGCCGAATTAACGCCAGGCGCCAAGCCGGAAAAGAGCTTGCTTCGTCCAAAACCCAAGAAAGGGGGCCGGAACCACCATGGCAAGATCACGGCCCGCCATCGTGGGGGAGGTCACAAGCAACGTTACCGGCTGGTGGATTTCCGCCGCGACAAGGATGGCATCCCTGCCAAGGTCGCTTCGATCCAGTACGATCCAAACCGCACGGCCCGGATCGCCCTGTTGCATTATGTCGACGGCGAGAAGAGGTACATCCTTGCCCCGGATGGCCTGGAAGCCAACGCCCAGGTAATCAGCGGCCCGGAGTCTCCTCCTGAAGTGGGCAATTGCATGCCTCTGAAAAATATCCCGCTTGGGACGACCATCCACAACGTGGAATTACTCCCCGGTCGAGGTGGAGCAATGTGCCGTAGTGCCGGAACCTCCGCAACGCTGATGGCGAGAGAATCGGACTGGGCACAGATCTCCCTCCCCAGTGGCGAAATCCGCCGTGTTCCCGCTCTCTGCCGTGCCACGATTGGCAAGGTCAGTAACCCGGAACAAATGGCAATCCGGCTTGGCAAGGCAGGACGCAAGCGATGGATGGGCCGTCGCCCCCACGTGCGGGGAACCGCCATGAACCCGGTCGACCATCCCCATGGTGGTGGAGAGGGGCGGACCAAGGGAGGGCGCCACCCGGTCAGCCCGACAGGAAAACCAGCCAAGGGAGGCTCGACCCGGAAACGACGTAAACCTTCCAATCAGGCTATCGTGAGGCGACGGCGATCACGTCGTTATGGACAGCTTCGGCTGAAATAAAACACAAGGGCAGGCACTAGCAAGGCACAGGAATAACACATGAGCAGGTCATCGAAAAAAGGGCCCTTTGTGGACTACAAGCTGTTTCGCAAGGTAGAGCTTCAACAGGAGTCCGGAAGTAATGAACCGATCACAACATGGGCTCGGGCCTGCACGATTGTCCCCGAATTTGTCGGATTCACTTTCATGGTTCACAACGGACGACATCATTTAAAAGTGTTTGTGACCGAGGACATGGTCGGCCACAAGCTTGGAGAATTTGCCCCCACCCGTACATTCCGTGGACACGGTGGCCGGGGAAATCGCTAGGCACAACGACCAGGTATTATAAGGAAACATCATTATGGCATTTCGAGCTTCTCATCGTTATGCCCGGATTAGCGCCCGCAAGGTCCGTCCCCTGGCCGACCTGGTGCGTGGTAAGCTTGCCGATGAGGCGCTGGATATCCTCCGTTTCCAGCCTCATCGCGGAGCCAAGATGTTGTCCCAGGTCATCGAGAGTGCTGTGGCCAATGCCCAGAATCCCGATCACCCACTGAACCGTGATACGCGCCGCGGCCGGTCCCTGTCGGACCTGGTGGTAAGCGAGGCGCGCGTAGATGGTGGACCGATGTTCAAACGCATGCGACCACGAGCACGAGGAATGGCATTCCTGATTCGCAAGCGGATGTCACATATCCACGTGATTCTCGAAGACATGAATGATCTCTCGTAGGAAAACAACCATGGGTCAAAAAGTTAATCCAATTGGCTTCCGCACCGGGGTGGTGAGAGGATGGCAAAGTCGCTGGTATGCATCCAAGCAGGAATTTGCTGGACTGCTGCTGGAAGACAAGAAGATCCGTGACTTTATCAAGAACCACCCACAGAAAACCCAGTATCGAAGTGCAGGAATCGATCGTATCGAGATCGAGCGAACTCGAGACGAGGTTCGAGTCGTGCTCCACGTGGCTCGCCCAGGGCTGATCATTGGCAAGAAGGGGCAGGAAGTGGAGTTGCTCCAGGAAGAACTACAGCACCTGGTGGGGCGACGAATCAACCTCAAGATCGAGGAGATTGACCGCCCGGAGTTGCAGGCGCAGCTGGTTGCCGAGGATATTGCCCAGCAGCTTTCCAAGCGATCAAGCTTCCGGCGCACCATGAAACGTGCCATGGAGCAGACCATGGATGCGGGGGCCAAGGGAATCAAGATCCAGCTGGCTGGCCGGCTCGGGGGTTCCGAGATGGCTCGCCGGGAAAAACAAATTTCAGGCTCCATCCCGTTAAGCACCTTGCGGGCCAAGATTGACTACGGGTTCACCGAGGGGTGGACCGCTCAGGGCCATATTGGTGTGCAGGTGTGGATTAACCAGGGAATGTACGAAGAGGAAAAGACCGATGGCACTGATGCCGAAACGGATCAAGCATCGTAAGACCCAGCGAGGTCGCATCAAGGGAGATGCAACTCGAGGGAATACGGTGGTGTTTGGAGATTATGGCCTGCAGGCGATGCAGGGGGGGTGGATCCGCGCCCAGACGATTGAATCTGGCCGTATTGCAGCCCAGCAATATGTGCGAGGAGAAGGTCGCCTGTACGTGAGGGTTTTCCCACACCGCTCGATCACTTCAACGCCGCTTGAAACCCGGATGGGAAAAGGAAAAGGAGAACCAGAAGCATGGGTCGCCACGGTGCATCCCGGCACCATCCTTTTCGAGCTGGGAGGAGTGACCGAGCAACAAGCAAAAGTCTGTTTTGCCAGGCTGGCACACAAGATGCCCATTCCGGTGCGGCTGGTAAAGCGGCGTGTGATTTAGGGACGACAGGGATCCAGAATAGATAACGGAAACCATGAAATCAAAAGAACTACGGGAAATGAGTGACGAGCAACTGCAGGCAACCCTGCGGGAAACCGTCGACCAGCTCTTCCGGCTGCGTATTCAGTCACAAACGGAGCGTCTTGATGCTCCGAGTGAACTGCACCGTAACCGCCGGCTGGTGGCCCGTATCAAGACAGAACAGAGGGCACGTGAAATTGCTGCAGCGAGCAGCGAGACCCCGACTGCAGCCGCTACGGCGGTGGAAGAAGATACCGAATCCTGACCCGTCATGGAATCCTCCTGTGAGACAGGTGGGGCCCTTGAAAACGAAAACAACGAGTATTACCTAACAGGTCAAAACCATGCCCAAGAAAGTCGCCGTCGGCGTTGTCATCAGTGACAAGATGCAGAAAACGCGTCGCGTGGAAATCCCGCGGCTCGTCAAGCATCCGGTCTACGGGAAGTACATTCGCCAGCGAAGCATCTGTCACGTCCATGATGAAGAGGAAGCCTCGGTCATGGGCGACACGGTGGAGATTATCGAAGCACAGCCGCGAAGCAAGATGAAACGCTGGGATCTGATCCGCGTGGTGAAGAAAAACAGTGAAACGGATATCGCTGCCCTGCGGGCTGCCCGGGAGGTAGCGGAGGCAGAGCAGGAAGTGATTGGGACACCGGACACCGGGTCAAGTGAGCCGACAGCAGAGGGGGATGTCGAACAGGAGGATCCGTCTCTTCAGGCCGAGCCTTCCAGCGAAGCCGTCGAGGAGTCCCCTTCGGAGGAAGAGGAAACGCAGACAACCGATCCGGACCAGGGTGAGGCAGAAGTAGAATAATGATCCAGCAAGAAACGCGGCTTGACGTCGCTGATAATACCGGTGCCCGGGAAGTCGCCTGCATCAAGGTCCTGGGGGGCAGTCGACGGCGATTCGCCGGTCTTGGAGATATTATCGTATGCAGCGTAAAGCACGTTGTCCCCGGAAGTGAAATCAAGAAGAAAACCGTCTGCCGGGCTGTGATTGTCCGCTGTAAACAGCCCACGCGGCGAACCGATGGAAGTTACGTCAAATTCGACAGTAATGCCTGTGTGATTCTGGATGCAGATGAAAACCCACGTGGCACGCGTATTTTTGGAGCTGTCGCAAGGGAGTTGCGTGATCGCAGCTTCATGAGAATAGTCAGCCTCGCAAGTGAGGTCGTGTAATGCGAATCAAGGTTAACGATACAGTCGAGGTGATCACCGGCGAATCAGCCGGGGTCCGCGGTGTTGTACTGGAAGTGAACCACCAGGCAGGCAAGGTGCTTGTCGAGGGTGTTAACAAGGTCTTCAAGCACGTTCGCCGCAGCCAACGGAACCCCCAGGGTGGTCGGCTGGAAAAAGAGATGCCGATCGACGTCTCCAACGTACAGATTATTTGTAGTGAATGTTCCCAGCCAACACGGCTTGGCTACCGGTTTACCGATCGTGGTGACAAGGAACGGTTTTGTAAGAAATGCAGCGTCTCGCTGGGACTGGTCAAGTCAGCCAGCCTGACGGCGCCAGCGGCAGAGGAATAGTCCTGCAGTTCAGTTATTCATAGGTCCAAACCATGGCCCCGCGACTTCAAGAACAATACATCAACGAGATCCGCCCGGCGCTCAGTACGGCACTAGGGCGCGACAACCTGCTCTCGTTGCCAAAACTGGAAAAGATCGTCGTGAACATGGGCGTCGGTTCGGCAACACAGGAAAAAAAACACCTGGAGATGGCAGTCGAGGCGATGACGGAAATAACGGGGCAGAAACCGATTATCACGCTTGCCCGTAAATCCGTGGCCGGATTCAAACTCCGTGAAGGCATGCCCATTGGATGCAAGGTGACGTTGCGAGGAGCTCGAATGTACGAGTTCCTTGACCGGCTTATCTCGCTGGTCCTGCCGCGGGTGCGAGACTTTCGTGGTTTAAGCAGAACCGCGTTTGATGGGAATGGAAACTACAGCCTCGGGTTGACCGAGCAGCTGGTCTTTCCGGAACTCAACCCGGACAAATACACCGTCACTCAGGGAATGAACATCGCGCTGGTAACATCGGCCAGCACGAACGAAGAAGGGCTTCAAATGCTGGAGCTTTTTGGCATGCCATTTCATCGTGAAGAGGAAGCAGAAGAGCAGGCAGAAGAGCAGGCAGAAGAGCAGGCAGAAGAGCAGGCAGAAGAGCAAGCAGAAGATACCACCTGAGGGGTGGAACGATCAATCATGACAAGGAAACGACGTGGCCAGTAAATCAAAAATAGCGAAAGCAAAACGAGAACCGAAGTATTCAAGCCGGCAAGAACGACGCTGCCAGCTGTGTGGACGGCCCCGTGCCGTTTATCGCAAGTTTGGTATCTGCCGGATCTGTTTCCGCAATTTGGCCAACCAGGGAATGATTCCCGGTGTTCGCAAAGCAAGCTGGTAGTTTAAGGATACGACAAAACCATGATGACTGATCCTATTGCCGATATGCTGACCCGCATTCGCAATGCGGTGTCGATCGAGCATTCCCAGGTGCAAATCCCGGTTTCCAAGGTCAAGCGAGGGCTGGCCGACGTCTTGAAGCGGGAAGGTTATATCTGGGACTGGCAGGAAGTAGAAAACAAGCCGGTAAGCCAATTACAGATTGACTTGAAATACGGCCCAAATGGAGAACATGTGATCCAGAAAATTCGTCGGGTCAGTACGCCAGGCCGAAGGGTCTACTGCCGTGCGAAGGACTTGCAACCGGTCTTGAATGGACTGGGGATCACGATTGTCAGTACCAGCCATGGTGTCCTGAGTGACCGGGAAGCCCGCCAGAAGAACCTCGGCGGCGAGGTCCTCTGCGAGGTCTGGTAAGTGAATAACAGGTGCCCATAGGAAAACGGAATATCACATGTCACGCATAGGCAAAAAACCGGTCGAGATACCGGCAGGTATCCAGGTCGCTGTCAACGAGCGGGTTATTTCCGTGGAAGGGCCACAGGGAAAACTGCAGTTTGAGCATCGGCCCGAGATCATTGTCGAGGTCGATGAAGAGAACAAGCAGGTGGTTGTTACACGTAAAAGCGATGAGCGGGAGGCCCGCTCTTTCCATGGACTTACCAGGTCACTTATTCAGAACATGGTGATCGGCGTAAAAGATGGTTATGAAAAAAAGCTGGAAATCGTCGGCGTCGGGTACCTTGGCCAGGTCTCGGGAGACTCCCTCTCCCTGCGAGTCGGGTTTGCCAACGAGATCCAGAAGAAGATTCCGGCTGGCCTTGATGTCAGCTGCCCCGACCAGACTCATATTGTTGTCAAGGGATGTGACAAGCAACAGGTAGGCCAGTTTGCTGCCGAGGTGAGGGCGGTTCGAAAACCAGAGCCCTACAAGGGAAAGGGAATCCGTTACGAGGGTGAACACGTCAAGATCAAGCCGGGGAAGGCAGCTGTCTAACCGTCCTGGAGAAATAAAGTTGGTGGTATGAACGATGGGTAACAAACAGAAATTTATTGGTAAGCAACGGTTACGCCGGAAGCAGCATGTCCGGCACCGTACCCGTGGAAGCCAGGAGCAGCCACGATTGACGGTCTTTCGTAGCCACCGGCACCTCTGCTGCCAGGTGATCAATGACATGGATGGCACAACGATCGCCTCGGCCAGCACAATGGACAAGACACTGAGCAAGAAGATCTCTTACGGAGGTAACTGTGACGCTGCCAAGGTGATTGGTGCGGCAATTGCCGAACGAGCCATCAAGGCCGGCGTTACAAGAGTCAGTTTCGATCGTGGCGCCTGCCAGTACCATGGACGACTGGCGGCTTTGGCCGATGCGGCACGTGAAGGTGGCCTGGAGTTTTAGGAGATAACTTTTTCTGCCCGTGTACCGACAGTCCGGGTATAACCATTACAGGAACCACCCCAAGTCCCTTGGGGAAAAAGGAGTACTCGACCCGTGGCAACTGATACAACCCAGGGTGAATTGATTGACCGTGTCGTCAAGATCAAACGCTGTGCTGCCGTCGTCAAAGGTGGACGCCGATTTAGCTTTGCGGCGATGGTCGTGGTGGGAAATGGTCATGGAAAGGTCGGCTGGGGCTATGGGAAGGCCAACGAAGTCCCTCCCAGCGTGGAGAAAGCGACCAAGCAGGCAAGCCGTGAGATGATTGATGTCCCCCTCGTCAACGGGACGCTACCTCACCAGATCAAGGGCCATTTTGGCGCCGCCAAGGTGATCCTCATTCCGGCCGGTCCAGGTACCGGTGTGATCGCAGGAGCGGCCGTGAGGGCTGTCTGTGAAGCAGCAGGGATTACCGATATCCTCACCAAGAGTTTTGGCACGAACAACCCGGTTACACTGGTCAAGGCAACCATGGAAGCCCTTGAGAAGATCCGCACCAGACAGGATGTGGAACGCCTGCGCGGTGTCACGCTCTAACGAGACAAGGAACCGGCCACGGTCGGGAGAATGAAGGATAACGAGCCATGATGATCCACGATGTCCATCGCGGGATAAAGAAGAACAAGAAACGCAAGCGGGTTGGCCGCGGCCCGGGGTCGGGCCATGGAAAGACCGCCGGACGTGGACACAAGGGACAGAAGTCTCGGGCCGGTTGGTCACGGCTGGCAACTTTCCAGGGCGGTGCCATGCCCCTCGTGCGACGTGTTCCAAAACGCGGTTTTCACAACAAGTTTGCTCTCAAGGTCGTGGCGTTGAATGTTTGTGACCTGGACGCTGCTTTTTCCGATGGAGAAGAAGTCAGTCCGGAAACACTCCGGGAAAGAGACATTCTCAAGCAACGTTACGATCTGCTGAAGATTCTTGGAGATGGTGAGTTGACGAAGAAGCTTACTGTCACGGCGCATCGGTTCAGCAAGTCGGCCCAGGAAAAAATTGAAAAGGCCGGTGGCAGCATTAACATCCGACCTGGCAAGGCTCCGGTCGTAAAGAACAAGATGAAGCCTCGAACGTGATCAGGACAAGCGACCCCCGGGGAACAGGTTGTCTCCAGCTAATTTTGATTCCGATGGACGGAACGCATGTTTGAAAAACTACGCGTCATTTTTACGATCCCGGAATTGAAGCGCAAGATCTTCATTACCCTGATCCTGCTTGCCGTCTACCGTATCGGCTACTGGATCACGCTCCCCATGGTGAACCAGGAAATCCTGGCCCTCTCCAACCAGCAGACGGGCGGCCTTGCCGATTTCATCACCCGGGTCTCGGTATTTGCGGCCAGCAACCTGCAACAGGCGACGATCTTCGGCCTGGGGATCATGCCCTATATCTCCGCCTCCATTATTCTCCAGTTACTCGGCAGCGTGTGGAAACCGCTCGAGGAACTGAAGAAAGAAGGAGAAGCCGGACGGAAGAAAATCAATGAGTACACTCGACTTCTGACCGTCGTGCTCTGCCTGGTCCAAAGTTTTTTCTATGTGAAATTCTGGCTCATGGCATCTGAAATCGAGGGCAAGAGCATGATCCATGAGTCCTTCCAGAATGCTGCCGGGACTCTCTCCTTCGGCTGGATGCTGACCGCGGTGCTGATCATGACCTGTGGAACAGTTTTCCTGATGTGGCTGGGAGAACAGATCGACGAGTACGGTATTGGTAACGGCATTAGCCTCTTGATCATGGCCGGCATCATCGCCGCGCTGCCTGGTGCCATCAGCGGACTCCTGCAGGGGAACGTGCGACTCGAACTGACCGGCTTCGGTCGTGGCGTGATCGGAGTGGAGACCTTGATCACCCTCGGGGTTGTCTTCGTGGGTGTCGTCGTGGGCGTGGTCTTTATCACGCTTGGACAACGGCGAATCCCCACCCAGAGTGCCAAGCATGTTCGTGGCCGACGTGTCTATGGCGGAACCCGCCAGTACCTCCCATTGAAGATCAACCAGGGGGGCGTGATGCCGATCATCTTCGCCAGCAGCCTGTTGATGCTGCCTGGTATGGTTTTTGGAGCCCTGCGACCGATGGCCGCGGCCGATGGCACCATGTTCTTTATCTGGGACAACCTGACCGAGATCTTCATGCCGGGAACCGGTCTGGTATACAACCTGATGTACGTCGTGATGATCTATTTCTTCTGCTACTTCTGGACAGCGATTACTTTCAACCCGAAAGAAATGTCAGAAAACCTGAAAGACTATGGGACCTTTATCCCCGGATACCGTCCCGGTGCGCGGACTGCAGACTACCTGGAAAAGGTCATGGTACGGATCACCTACGTGGGAGCCGGTTTCCTGGCCGTCGTCGCAATCGTGCCAACCCTGGTCGCCGGAGGCCTCGGTGTCGATATGGCGCTGGCAAGCTTTTACGGCGGTACTGGACTACTCATCGCGGTCAGTGTCGCCTTTGACCTGGTTCAGAAAATTGATAGCCATCTCGTCATGCGTAACTACAGCGGATTGCTGGAATAATCGCATCCGAAAGCGGATGGGGAGAGTCGTTTAGCGTGCTTGTTATTTTCATTGGCCCGCCAGGATCGGGGAAAGGGACGCAGGCCAGCAGGCTCTGTGAATACCTGTCCATCGCCCATCTCTCCACCGGTGACATGTTCCGGGCCGCAATCCAGGAAGAAACGGAACTGGGGATCCTCGCCCAGCAGTATATGGATCGCGGAGAACTGGTGCCTGACCAACTGGTCGTCGAAATGGTCGCCGAGGCACTCCGAAATGCACCCTATGACACTGGAGGCCTGCTCGACGGTTTTCCCCGTTCCCTGCCACAGGCGGAAGCCCTTGATCAGATACTCGCTCAGGAAGGAAAACAGGTCGACATGGTCCTGGAACTGGATGTCGGCGATGAGATCCTGATCGAACGCCTGCTGGAAAGAAAACGGCCGGATGACACGCTCGACACCATTCGCAATCGACTCAAGGTCTACATGGAACAAACCAGCCCCGTGCTCAGCTACTACAAGGAACGCAGGCTACTGACAACCATCAACGGAGAAGGGACGATGGATGATGTCCACAGGGAAATCCTGGAACAAACCCTGCAGAAAAATGAGTAAAACAGAGGCCGAAAGCAGGCCTGCTGCCCCTTGAAGCAGAAAACAGACAGCGTTTATACTGACTAACTTCCCACAGGTTAAAAAAAGGCGTCCCCAAGCGGGAAAATCAGAGATGAAAGTTCGCTCGAGTGTAAAGAGAATCTGTGGAAACTGTAAGGTCGTGCGCCGAAAGGGACGCGTCTATGTGATCTGCAGTAACCCCCGACACAAACAGCGACAGGGCTGAATCATTCGCCTAACGGCGACAAGAAAACGGATGGAGGAGAAAACGAGATGCCGCGTTTGCTGGGTGTGGATATTCCCAATGACAAACCGACCGTGATTTCGCTGACCTACCTTTTCGGTGTCGGTTCCCGAACGTCACGTGATCTCTGCCAGAAGGCAGGGATCGACCCCCAGGTAAAGGCCCGGGATCTGATCGAAGATGAACTGGGACGACTCGCGGCATTGCTGGAACGGGATTACACCGTGGAAGGCCCACTCCGGCGACAGCAGCAACAACACGTCTCCCGGTTGCGTGAAATCAAATGTTACCGGGGCCTGCGACACCGACATGGATTACCCGTCCGGGGACAACGAACCCGAACCAATGCCCGGACCCGCAAGGGACCCAAGAAAACCGTTGCCGGAAAAAAGGGTGTCAAGGATCTGAGGTAAGTGAACCTCCCTGGAGAGACAGAAGGAGTAACCTGGAGTGGCGAAAAAGAAACGACGAGTGCGACGCAATGTCACTGTGGCCGTGGCCCACGTGAAAGCGACGTTCAATAATACAATGGTTACGATCACCGATAACAAGGGTGATACGCTCTGCTGGGCAAGCGCAGGAACTTGTGGTTTCAAGGGAAGCCGCAAGAGCACCCCTTTCGCAGGACAGTGTGCCTCTCAGCAGGCAGCAGAAAAAGCAATCAAGTTTGGTGTCAAGGACGTGGATGTGCGTGTCAAAGGGCCCGGTTCAGGCCGTGAAAGCGCCATTACCGCCCTGCACCAAGCAGGCTTGAAAGTGAAAACGATCGAAGACTGTACCCCAATTCCCCATAATGGCTGTCGCCCACCAAAGAAACGGCGAGTTTAATAATCGGTAATTGCCCCAGCACCATCCATGGGATGGAACGTGCTGTTTGATTGGCACCACAAACAAGAAACGTCCGGCGCACGATAGGATGACTCGCCAAGGGACGGATGTTGCTCTTCTACGGAGGCTCCTTCTATGCATATTCGATGGCGCGGACTTGAACTTCCCAGTATCGTGGAATGTGAACAAGAAACGCTCACTCCAACCTATGGGAAATTCATCGCCGAACCGTTTGAGCGGGGATGTGGCGTTACCGTCGGTAACAGCCTCCGCAGGATCTTGCTCTCTAGCTTGATGGGAAGTGCCGTCACGCAAATCCGGATTCACGGTGCCCAGCATGAATTCACCACCATTCCAGGCGTCCTGGAGGATCTCACCGATATTGTCCTTAACGTGAAGGCCCTTGTTGTCAAGAAACACACGGAGGGGACAAGCGTTATCACGATCGAAAAAAGTGAACCCGGAGCCATTCGGGGAAGTGATATACAGTCGGAAGCGAATGTCGAGATCATCAATCCGGATCATGTGATTGCCACGCTTACCGAGTCCGTCTCGTTCTTCATGGAAATGGTCGTGGAAAACAACCGCGGTTATGTACCCTCTTCCGAACAGGCGTCACAGGATCAGGAAGTCGGGATCATTCCAATCGATGCGGTTTATAGCCCGGTAACACGTGTTCGCTATCATATCGACGAAACGCGCGTCGGACAGAAAACGAATTACGATAAGCTCACACTGGAAATCTGGACCAATGGTTCCACCAGTCCCGAGATGGCATTGGTCGAGGCTGCCAAGATCTTCCGTAAACACCTGAATCCCTTCGTTCAGTACTCCGAAATGGGGAACCAGGTTCATGCCGCCGATCGGACCGTGACAACGAGTGCCGACGCGGAGATGGATGCCAAATTGAATATGCCCCTGGCAGCACTTAACCTCTCGGTGAGAGCCAATAACTGCCTCGAATCCGAAGAGATTAATTTTGTCCGGGATCTGGTCCAACAGACCGAGGATCAACTGCTCGAAGTGAGAAACTTCGGTGAGACAACTCTTATCGAAGTTCATGAAAAACTCGGCGAACTGGGATTACACCTGGGAATGCGTGTCCCGCCTGTCGCCTGATCAATACATCCGGAAGCAGGAACTATACTTCCGGTCGTGAGAATGAAACCATGAGACATCGACGACGAAGCCGCCGCCTGGGTCGTAGTTCGAGCCATCGGCGTGCATTGCTAAAGAACCTGGCAAGTGCACTATTCCTGACTCATCGTGAATACTATCTCGATGAATATGGTGATGATTTTGATACGCTCTCACGAAACCTGCCTCGACGGCGCCTGTGGGTGCTGGATGTCATCGAAAACCCCCCACGAGAACGTGGGCGAATTGTTACAACGCTGCAAAAAGCAAAAGAAGTCCGGCCGTTAGTAGAAAAATGCGTCACGATTGCTGTCAAATCACTCGACAGCAAAAGCCAGTCCGATGAGGTCGGTGAGGGTATCTCAAAAACAGAGAACCCTGAAGAATGGCGGGAGTGGGTAGAAAAAAGAACTCCCTATGTCACCGCACGACGCCGATGCCTGAAATTGCTCGGAGATAAAACAGCCGTTGATGTCCTGTTTGATTGTGTTGCCCCAGAGATCATGAAACAGGAACGGCCAGGAGGATACACCCGGATTGTTCGGTTACCTACGCCCCGACTTGGAGACGCCGGTGTTCAGGCAATCCTGGAGTTTGTGGGTTTTGAAACTGAAAGAGATCGAATTACAACCACCCAAGAATCCGTCATGCCAGAATTTGATGAAGATGTTGTTCCAGAAGCAAGTGATGGTGACGACGCTGGCGATGAAGTAGCTGATGATGCAGTCGACGATGCAGCTGATGACGCAGCCGACGATGAAGCGGCTAGCGACGATGCCGGTGAAGAAGCGGGCAGCGACGATGCTGGAGACGACGATGAAGGTGAAGAAGCCGACAGAGAAGAAGCAGGAC